>MHBL01000067.1 GCA_001803235.1 Lentisphaerae bacterium RIFOXYA12_64_32 | reverse complement strand
TGACCCGGCCAACAAACCGGTCCTGCCGACCGCGAGTACGCGTCGGCAGACCGCAGCGTTATCTCGATCATTGCCATCCTGGCGTCGTTGTTGCTGCCCGCCCTGGCGACGGCGAAGGAGAACGGCAACCGCTCCGTGTGCCAGGCGAATGCCCGGCAGATCGGCGTCGCCGTGCTGATGTACACTGACGAGTATGATCAGACCTGCCCCTACTCGGGGCCGTCTCGGCCCGAGGCCCTCGGCCGGAGACCGGCCTGAGTACCCCGCTTCGGCGCGGGACGCGCCGAGCCACGGCGCGATCGGTCGCATATTGGCCGATTGCGGCACGCCCGCAGAAAGAACGGAGAACCCTTCGGCGAAGAAACTACGGGGATGAATTGGAGTTTGAGACTGGGAACGTGCGACTGATCCCCCCAATCTATCCCCCTGATCCATCCCTATCATCGTCCAGGAGTAGACAGCCAAGGGGTACACCTGATGCCAACCGATCACACTGCCATCCTGTCACAAATGTCCTTGCCGCAGAAGGTGGGCGTGCTGCTCATGGCGCCGCTGGTTGGGGACCGGCTGGATGAACTGCTGGGACGGTTCTACTGCGGGTCGCTGCTGAACTGGGGCAAGAGCGGCTTCGGCGAAACCCGCTGCGCCACACCCGAGGAGATGCGGGCCCTGCACAACCGCGCGCAGGACGTGTCGCTCAAGCACCGGAACATGCCGGTCTGGCTGCACGGCCGGCCGGGTGAGTTCGCGGGCATGACGGAGGGCGTCTGGCTGCGAGAAGCCGCGGAGACCAAGACGGACCCGCGCGAGGTGGAGGCGCGGGCGCGCACCCTCGGTGCACGCTGGCGCGAACTCGGCATGCACAACATGCCGGAACCGACCGTGAACGTGCCGCTGTTCGAGACGTGCATCTTCCGTAAGCTCGCGATCTCGACGGACCCGGAAGTCGTGGCCACGTACGCGTCGGCGTTCGTGCGCGGGGTGAGCGCGGCGCGCTGCGGCACCATGGCGCAGCACTTCCCCGCACACGGCGCGGCACCGACCGACAGTCACAACAGTTACCCGGTCGTCGACCTGCCCGAGGGCCCGCTCTGGGCGAATCACATGATGCCGTACCAGCGCTGCTTCGATGCCGGCTGCACCACCATCTGCACCGCGCACCTCGCCTGCCCCGCCCTGGACCCGGATCCGCAACACATGGCCACCACGTCCAAGCCCATCCTCGTCGACGCACTGCGCGGCCGCATGCACTTCACCGGGATCGCGATCGCCGACGCCATGGAAATGAAAGGCTTCCAGAAGAACGGCCCCATCCCGGCCATGGCCGTGGACGCGGTGAACGCGGGCTGCGATTCGCTCTGCATGGTGGACGTCAAGAATGTCGAACCGGTCTTCACGAGTCTTCTGCACGCCGCCGAGCAGCAGCGCATACCCGTGTCACGCCTGGACGAAGCCGCACTGCGGCACCTCAAGTTCATGGACTGGCTCGGCCTGTTCCAAGACCCGTTCGCCTCGTGACCGTTTGGTGGCTCCGCCCCCAAGCCCCCGCTGGAGGACCATTGGCCCTCCAGACCTCCCGATATCAGGTTGCGGATTGAGCCGATGGGGCTTGGCGCTATGACTTGACGGCGACGCTCTTACCCATCGGCTCAATCCGCAACCTTGAAATGTGGGGTCCGCGGCGGGTCAACGATCCGCCAGCCTGCCACGGCGACCTATCGCGCCGGAGTGCGCCGACGGAGGCGGAAGCGGCCGGGCGACATCGGATAGGGCCTGACGCGGTCCGAGGCTCGTAGTCCCGCCTTCAGGCGGTCCCGGCGTGGGGCCGCCCAGGCAACCGACGCCCTGCAGCCCTCGTGTCGTGGTGTCGCCCAACGACTGTCTCCGTAGGTGCCGTATGCGGTACACGCCGTGCCCGTCCCGCACGTGGAACCCGATCCGCCGACGGGGTTTGTCCGGCGGCGCCATCAGGTGCCGAATGGCCTCGAACAGGGTATGAATGCTCTCGTCGTGGCCCTCGATCCGGCGTTCGAGTTCGGCCAGCTTGTGCGCCAGGTCACGGTGCACGGCCAGTGTCTCACGCAGCCGCACAAAGGCGCGCATGATCGCGACGTTCACCTGTATCGCCTGCGGGCTCCGCAGCACGCTGGAGAGCATGGCCACGCCCTCTTCCGTGAACGCGTACGGGAGGTACTTGATGTTCTGGCCGCGCTTCAAGGTTCCAGTTTGGAACCTTGAAGCAAGTGCCTCTTCCTGAGTGAGCTGGAACATGAAATCAGACGGAAACCGGTCCGGATTCCGCGCCACCGCCTTGTTCAGGTTCTTCGTAGCCACTCCGTACAGCGCGGCCAGGTCGCGATCCAGGATCACCCTGTGGCCGCGCAACAGCAGAATCAACTGCTCGATCGGTGCGGTGTCGTACAACGCCGGTTTGTCACTCATGACGTCAGGACTCCATCCCTCAATGCAAACTCATCCGGAACCCCGCAGGCCGTGCAACTATACGTCCACTCCTCGCCTGCGACCAGGCGGTCCAGCACCTTCGCGCCGGGATGTCACGTTGGTGTCCGGCCTTCTGGCTGTCCGGTGTCCCCGCCTGAGTCCCGCCCTTTAGGCGGACAGTGGAAGCGACGCTTCAGCGAGCGACCGGCCACGCGCAACTGGGGACCATGGACAATGGACCATGGACTCCAGAGAAACCAGAACCCCAGAGGCAGTATTCGCGCGAGTTGAGAACTGTCTGGGTTGTTCTGCCGTGGACACGGCGCCGGTGGTGGTCTCCGCAAGTCCATTGTCCATGGTCCGAAATGGGGGGGGGAAACTTGTGTCGGACGAGCACTAGCCTTGATCTTGTGCCCCCCACCGACCACCAGCACCCAGCAACGTATTGCGTCAGGGGTGGGTGGAAACGCACGGCAACGAGTGTTCGGCCGAGCCACGACGGGTTGGGAGCGGTCTCCGGAAAGCCGCTTGCTACCACGCGCGGCTCTGCCGGATGAGCACCCACCACTGACGCAATACACCGGCCGCCCGACCACCGGCTACCGGCCACGTCGCCCTCACGGCTCCTGGCCAAGCGAGAACGCCTGTCCCAGGAAACGGCCGACAGCGTGGTAGACGCGACTGCCCGGCACGAACACGATCGGTTTGAGCTTCTCCACGTCGGGATCCTCGGCCGGTCCCATCACGGCGTCGTCGGCTTTCACGTCCAGGATTTCCCCGACAAACTGCGTATGCCGCCCGAGTTCGAGGGTGTGCACCAACTTGCACTCCAGAACGAGCGGGAACTCCTCGACGTATGGCGCATCGACCCGTTGGCCCCTGACCGGGGTCAGCCCCGTGGCGGCGAACTTGTCCTCTTCTCTGCCCGACACGATCCCGAGAAGATCGACCTGCTTGACGAACGTCTCGGAAGGAATGCTGATGGTGAAGGCTTTCCGCTCCAGAATGTTTCGGTGACTGCTGGTGGCCTTGCGCAGCGACACGGCCACACATGGCGGTTTCGAGCAGCAGATCCCGCCCCAGGCCACCACCATCGCATTGGGTTTCCCGGCGCTGTCGTACGTCCCCACGACCAGCACGGGAGCCGGATACAGCAACGACTTGGCGCCCATAGATTTCTTCATGGCATGCCTCGCTTCCCTTCCTGGTCCGACACCTGACCTTTGCGGGATCGTAGCCGCCGCCGCAGATTCCGAAAACCCCACCGCTACACCTCGCCTGTTCCGTATTGCATCGCTGCGCCCGAATCTCCCGACAACCGCCAACGCGTTCCTGCCACAATCCCTTGTACTGATATAGACCCCGCATCCCGCCCAGGGTTGCGCACGGAACCGGCAACCGGCAACCGGCAACCGGCGACGCCGCAGCATCACGTTTGTGTCCAGCCTTCAGGCGGTCCGGGCGCGTCGCTGCCCGCCCCACGTCGATATGATCCGGCGGCTGCCACACGGGGAACGCCGACGCATGGCCGCAGTGGCGCGGGACCTCTGGGACCGCAGCAGAGTATTCGGGGCCGTCTCGGCCCGAGTTCCACGCCCCGACCGCCGACGCTCGCCCCAAGGCTCGTAGTCCCGCCTTCACTACTGCCTATTGCCTCGTCCCCCTTTCCCGCCCCCTCCCTTGCCTTGCCCCCGCCTTTCCCTCAGCTTTCAGCTTTCATCCCTCATCCCTCTGTCATCCCTCTGTCATCCCTCATGTTGACAGAATATGACTTGCGTATGGTGTACAACGTGGTTATATTATGACCACAATGAAATACGAGATCCGGATCAAGAAGAAGGTCGATCGGGGGCTGACGAAGCTACCCGCTGACGTACAGAAACTCTTCTTCCTGCTCGTGGCGGATCTCCAGGCAGATGGACCGATCCAGAAAAGTTGGCGGAACTTCTCGCCGCTTGGCGGACACCGATACCATTGCCATTTGAACTATCGGTATGTGGCCGGTTGGACGTGGCGGAAGAACGAAATCGTAATTGAGGTGTACTATGTTGGCTCTCGTGAAAAAGCCCCATATTGAGCTTTCGATCCATGGTGAGCATGTCGATGAACTGCTGGCCTGGATTCAGAAGAAATTCGATCTTGCCATCCTCGCAGACGAACCGGACGATGAACTCGTCTCCATCGAAAGCACCGACTTTTGGAAGGAGATGGAGAAGAATCGGATCGGGAATCTGCTGGCCGGCGCCCGCCTGAAGGCGGGGCTGACGCAGGCTCAACTCGCCAGCGAGCTCGGCATTCGTCAGAACATGGTCAGTGATTACGAACATGGCCGTCGCTCCTACTCCGACAACATGGCTAAGCGGCTCAGCGCAGTGCTCAAGGTGAAGGAGGAGCATGTGAAATACGGCAGCGAACAAAAGCATTGACCGTTACGTTCCCGCCGCGCGCGGCGGGAACGTGTCATTGGGGTCCCTTGGACCCCCTCGAAGACACCCACAGTTCCATTGGGCGAGCCCCCGACAGGGAGGGCAATCTCAGGTGAGAACGGGCGTGAACAGCCGGCCGGCTCACCGCCATCGGCCCGCGCGGCCAGACCGATGCCCGGGAACTGCTCGTACTGTAGTTCCAAGGCGCCGCGCGCCTGCGGGTTGGAGTTGCCCGTGGGTCCTCACTGTCATCCAGGCCGTCTCTTCCTTCGGCGTTCCGCGTTCAGAGTTCATTGCTTCCGACCAGTTGGCGTTGCCCGGACCTCGCACCGTCGCGTTTAGGAACGCTTCGACCCCGGTCCGCCCCAACTCCCTGCGCCGGCGCCACGGATGGCAGCCGGAGAACCGTTGCACCCAAGGGAAGGCCGTACGGAAGGGGACGGGGGGGGCGAACTCATTTGCGTGGTTCATCCGACTGAGTCAGTGGCAAACGTGCTCGCCAAAGCAGGTGCCCCCAAGCCCATGGCGTTCGCTGACGGGAGGAACAGATGAGTCTGATCATCGGCGTGAGATGCAAGAACGGTTGCCTCGTTATCGCGGATCGGCGCACTCACATCAAGTGCGGTGGGACTCAAAGCCACCGGGATGACTTTCACAAAGTAGTGAAGCAGGATGGCTACCTTGTCTGGAACCACGGCTACAACCGCATAGGCGACCAAGACTGGAAACTGCTAGCGTCACAACTTACCCCCGATCCGACCAGTCCTGTTTTCGCCGAGATCCAGAACGAGATGAAGACAAAATCTGACCGGAAGGCATCCTATGTGTTCATGAACATGACAACGCTTTCCGAGGTCATTGTCTGTGCTGATACCGGAATCACCTTGAAGGACCACATGCCTAACGACAGGATTGTTTCTGGCAGCGGGGACAAATACGTGGCATTGACGTTCCTCACCAACCTCCCCAAGAAGAGCTGCGGTGATGTTCGGAAGCCGGTGGAAAGGACATTCAAGTCTGCGCATGCCAAGATGACGAACCAGGGCGGCATGGAGTTCTCAGAAGAGTACGACATCACCAGATTATAGAGCGAACAAGTTGGGGGTGCCGACCTCGTACCTCGGCGGCACACCCTCAGCGTTCGGTCCAGGAGAGAGCGCAGGATTCCCACCCGTTGTGGGCGTCGCCACACACCGCTGAGGAGTGCGCACAACGCATGGAAGATGCAGTTGTCCAAAGCATGCCGGAGTACCTTCAGTGGGTAGGAGAACCTACCACGCTTTACGCGCTTGACCTGTTCCGAGGTGTGCCGCAAGCCGATTACAGGCTCATCCCCTCAATTGGGAGAAACGTAGATCTGTCCATACCAGGGGTTCGGGATGAGACTCCCAGAGACGTCGCTGGCTTCCATCTGTCACAGATGGAAGGGCACGTGGTAGATACATTGCGGGCAGAAGCGCCGCCTTACCTTGATCTGGTACCGGAGAGTTATCTCGATTGGGTCGTGCTGGCCCAGCACCATGGCGCATCGACTCGACTGCTAGACTGGACCCGCAGTTGCCTGGTGGCTCTGTACTTCGCCGTCGAGAAACATACGGACAGCGACGGCGCGGTGTATCTCATCCGAGCCCTACCGAATACGCCCTACGAGGGTTCCCCTTTGTTCCGAACGATCTACATGACCCCCGGCGGGGAGTACGTCCTGAACGAGCACAACCCGTTCATTGCCTTTGTGCCCAGGCACATCTCGGCTCGAATCGCTGTACAACTGTCAGTGTTTACTTGGCATTGGGACACCTACGAGGGTAGACCGTTCACTGAAGGAGACCTTAAGGGGCAATATCCAGATACAGCCCTCGAAAAGGCGATCATCCCGACGGACATGAAGGATCGCTTCCGGGTCCAACTTTCCCGCATGGGCTTCTCGCACAAGACCCTATTTCCAGGCCTGACTGGCATCTGTAGGGGCCTGGGCGGACCGGTGCCAGAGCGGTGGAGATCGAGTCTGCCAGGAAAACTGCCGTCTGGTACCGACGCAGCTCCACCCAAGGAAAACGGGACCGAACAAATCGATGGTGAGGAGCGCTCGTAATGAATGAAAGAGGCGGTGGGACTTGACACTTGTCATTGGCACCTTCGCTGTTCCCGCTCGGACCGGGGCGGTTGCCGCCCCCGCGCCGCACCACGCTTGCCCTCCACACCGCTCTCCCCGTCCGCTTGCCTTGACGCGTGCGGGCGTCATAGTGTCTGTCTTTGTGAGAACTGCGCGGAGGGCGGCTCCGTCTGGGGGATCAGATGCCGGAAGATGCGAAAGTCGTGAACGAGTTTATCGCACGCTGGGAGCGTTCGGGCGCTTCCGAGCGCGCCAACTACCAGTTGTTCCTGTCGGAACTGTGCGACGTGCTCGGCGTCCCGCGGCCCGAGCCGTCGACGTCCGACGACTCGCAGAACGCGTACGTCTTCGAACGCGCCGTTTGTTTTGAGGCCACTGCCGGCGACAGCGCCGCCTCGTCAGGCCGGATCGACCTCTACAAGCGCGGCTGCTTCGTGCTCGAAGCGAAACAGGGCGCAGAGAAGCCAGCCACCGCAACGCCGTTGTCTGACGCGGGACGCAAGGCGCGCGCCGGGCTCAAGAAGGGCACGGCCCAACGCGGCACCCAGGCGTGGGACGACGCGATGCTGCGCGCTCGCGGGCAGGCGGACCAGTACGTTCGCGCCCTGCCGCCCAGCGAGGGTCGCCCACCGTTCCTTGTCGTAGTTGACGTGGGGCACTCCATCGAGCTGTACAGCGAGTTCTCTTGCACAGGCGGCACGTATGTTCCGTTCCCTGACCCGGTGAACCACCGTATCTTCCTGCGCCACCTGGAACGGCCCGACGTCCGGCAGCGTCTGCAGATGGTCTGGACCGACCCGCACGGGCTCGACCCCAGCCGCCGCAGCGCCCGGGTCACCCGCGAGATCGCCGAGAAGCTGGCGCAATTGGCGAACTCGCTCGAAGGCGCCGGCCATGAACCGCACGCCGTGGCCTCGTTCCTCATGCGCTGCCTGTTCACCATGTTTGCCGAGGACGTCTGGCTCCTGGGCAAGAACAGTTTCCGCAACCTCCTCGAGAGTCTGCGCGATACGCCCGAGCATTTCGTGCCCATGGTCGAGGAGCTCTGGGAGAAGATGAACACGGGCGGGTTCTCGACCAGCCTCCGCCTGGACATCGTCCAGTTCAACGGCGGTATCTTCGCCGATTCGGCCGCACTACCCCTGACCCGCGACCAGCTCCTGCTGCTCATCGAGGCCGCGGCCTGCGATTGGCGCGACGTCGAGCCGGCCATCTTCGGCACGTTGCTTGAACGTGCCCTCAACCCGGTTGAACGCCACAAACTCGGCGCGCACTACACGCCACGTGCCTATGTCGAGAGGCTGGTGCTGCACACGGTCATGGAGCCGCTGCGCCAGGAGTGGACCGCCGTACAGGCGGCGGCCGTCCAACTCGCGAACCAGGGCAAGACCCGCGCCGCGGTGACGGAGTTGCGCAGTTTTCACAAGTCACTGTGCGGACTACGCATCCTCGACCCGGCCTGCGGTTCGGTGAACTTCCTCTACGTCGCGTTCGAACACCTCAAGCGGCTGGAGGGTGAGGTGTTCAATACTTTGGAGGCAATGGGTGAACGCCAGTTGCCGCTCGAGATGCCCGGCGAGTGCGTCTTCCCCAATCAGTTCCTGGGAATCGAGGTCAACCCTCGCGCCGCCGCCATTGCCGAACTGGTGCTGTGGATCGGCGCGCTCCAGTGGCACTACCGCACCCGCGGCAGCGTCCGCCCGCCCCAACCCATCATTCGCAACTTCCACAACATCGAGTGCCGCGACGCTGTACTGGTCTGGGATGCCACTGAGCCCGTGCTCAATCCCGCGGGCCAGCCGGTAACGCGCTGGGACGGCCATACCACCAAGCCCCACGCGGTCACAGGTCTCGAAGTCCCGGACGAGGCCGCCCGCGCGCCGGTGCTGCGTTACCTCAATGCAGGCCCCGCGGTCTGGCCGGACGCCGACTTCATTATCGGCAACCCACCGTTCATCGGCAACAAACGCATGCGTGATAACCTGGGCGACGGCTACGTCGAGGCCCTGCGCAGTGCGCACCCCGAGATCGCCGGGTCGAGCGACTTCGTCATGTACTGGTGGGAGCAGGCCGCCGAACTGGTACGCACCGGCAAGGTCCGAAGGTTCGGATTCGTGTGTACCAAGAGCCTGACCCAGGACTTCAACCGCCGCGTGCTCGAACGGCATCTCGATGCCGAGTCGCCGCTGTCACTGGCGTACGCCATCCCGAACCATCCATGGGTGGACTCCGCCGACGGTGCCGCGGTGCGCATCGCCATGGCCGTGGGCGTGCCAGGCAAACGCCCTGGTCTGCTACAGACCGTGAGTGACGAGAAGCCGGACACCGAAGGCGGCTACGTGGTGAACTTTGCCAGCCGCACCGGTCCTATCCACGCCGACCTCACCATCGGAGCCGATGTGTCCACGATTTCACTCTTGGCCGCGAACAGAGACCTCTCGTTCATGGGTTGCACGCCTGTGGGAGCCGGCTTTCTTGTTACGGAGAGCCAGGCCCGCCACCTTGGCCTCGGAACTTGTCCCGGTGCAGAAGTGCACATTCGGCCATTTGTGAACGGCAAGGATCTCACGGATCGCCCACGCTGCGTTTGGGCGTTGGATTTCTTCGGCATGACTTGCGATGAGGTCCGCCGGGCTTTCCCGGATGCCTACCAATGGATCGTGGACCGAGTGAAACCCGAGCGTGAGCAGAACAATGATCCGGGCCCTCGGCAACGGTGGTGGGTGTTCGCACGTCCACGCGAAGATATGCGTGCCGCCATCTCCCGCCTCTCACGTTACATCGCGACCTGCCGGACAGCCAAGCACCGGGTGTTCCAGTTTCTGGATGCATCCGTCCTACCGGACTCGAAGGTCGTCGCGACCGCCTCGGCTGACGCGTTCATTCTGGGTGTGTTGTCCTCGGCTGTGCACCTGGTGTGGGCCTTGCGGGTCGGAAGTCGCCACGGCATCGGGAACGACCCCAACTACAATAACACAGTCTGTTTTGGCGCTTTCCCTTTCCCCGCCGCAAGTGCGGCGCAACAACCGCGGATCCGAGACTTGGCCGAGCAACTCGATGCGCACCGCAAGCGGCAGCAGGCGTTGCACCCTGGCCTCACCCTCACCGGGATGTACAACGTGCTCGAGAAACTCCGCGCCATCGACGCCGCTGCACCGCCGTCGCGGCGGTCGGCCTCCGCGTCGCGCGCCAGGGTTGCGGAACCCGCAACGCTGGCGCGCGACGCCAGTCTCGAGGGGTCCGGGGAGTCTGGACGCCCCGGCGGGGGTTCGGGGGCAGCGCCCCCGCCTCCCATTCCTTCCCTGACCGCCAAGGAGCGCGAGATACACGATCAGGGCCTGGTCTCCGTCCTGAAGCAACTGCACGACGAACTGGACCAGGCGGTGTTCGACGCCTACGGCTGGCCCAGCACGCTCAGCAACGAGGAGATCCTCGAACGCCTGGTCGCGCTGAACCGCGAGCGCGCCGCCGAGGAGGAGCGCGGACTGGTGCGCTGGTTGCGTCCCGAGTATCAGTGCCCCGGCGCCGCGACGGCCACTACGCCGACCCAATCGGCGCTGGACCTGACCGTGCCCGCCGCGCCGGCAAGCGGCACGAGCGGAAAGAACAGAGGTCAGGCCTGGCCCCGGCGTCTCAGCGACCGCATGCAGGTGGTGCGCGCCGCGCTGAGCGATAGTGCCGGCCCAGTGACCGCCGCGGACATTGCCGCGCGGTTCGGTCGCGTCAGTGCCGCCGACGTCGCCGACCTGTTGGATACCCTGGCCGACCTCGGCCACGTCACACGTCTGGACGGCGGCCGGTTCGTGCGGGCGTAGAAGAGGCTATCGGGTCAGAGTCGTCCAGACGAACTCGCCTGCACGGTTCGTCTGACGAAGTCATCGACAGACCTGCGGGCAGGAGAGGTTTGGCCCCAATGCCCCCCAACTTAGGGCCAGACAAGGAGAGCGCGGCTCGACCTGGGACGGGGTGCGCCTCGGCAGGGTGGCACCCAGGCGTCCTCACCTGGGTGGCGTCTCCGAACTCGCCAGGCCGGGAGACCTGGCGACCACCTTGGCGGAACGTCGCTAAGTTGGGGGGCATTCGGTTTGGCCCCACCCCCTTTTACTGAGATGAACAACATCGGCGGCACATCAAAGTACATCGCGTTCATCGACGAGTGCGGCGACCATTCACTGGACAAGGTCGATCGTGACTTCCCGCTCTTCCTTCTGGCCGCCGTGATTGTGGAACGGCAGACCTACACCGAAACCATCATCCCGGCGGTGGGCCGACTCAAACTGCGGTACTGGAACCACGAAGGCGTCAATCTGCACAGTCGTGATATCCGCAAGGCGCTTGGGGCGTTCGCATTTCTCCAGGTCCCCGCCAAACGTACGCAGTTCCTGGGCGAGGTGTCGACGATGATGGAGACGTTGCCATACACGCTTTTCGTCAGTGCCGTTCGCAAGGACAGGCTGTCGGAGCGGTACGGCCAGAAGGCCAAGAACCCGTACGACCTCGCCCTGGTATTCACCATGGAGCGAGTCATCCATTTCCTGGAGACGAGCAAGCAAGCCGAGCTTCCGGTGGTTGTCGAGGCACGGGGCAGCAACGAGGACAAGGAGTTGGAGCGTGTCTTCTACACCATCATGAGTGCGGGAACCTTCTACATCCCGGCGGATCGGTTCAAGGCGCTGTCGTGTCCGCTGGTCTTCCGCAGGAAACCCGACAACATCGCCGGGGTGCAGTTGGCCGACCTGTGCGCCTACCCCTGTGCGAGGCATGTCCTCGACCCAGGGCATGCGAACCCGCCGTACGATATCGTGTACAAGCACGTCTACGAGAGAGGCGGCGTCAATGGCTGGAAGGTGTTCCCCTGAGAAGCAAATAGGCGACTCCGGTTCGCACCAGAATCGCCTACCGACCGAGAATTCCCAGTCCGAGAAATACAGTACCGCCCTGGCAATGGATGTCAAGCGCGGGCCCTGGAGGGGGCAAGGGGTCAGGCCCTGGGATTTGCAGTTGGCGATGCGGTCGGCGGCGGCAGTGGGGGGGGGGGCGACCTTCTTGGGCACACTTGTTCGGTCGGCTTGCGGCCGCGAAGGTTTTGGAGCGGTGGCGGCCCGGGGCGGAACGGTCTTGGCGCGCAGGTTTGCGAGATAGGCCGTGGTAATGAACTTGGCGTCGAGGTGACGGGGGATGGCGATGGAAGAAGGCAGGAAAGTACGGTGCTCGGAGTGCCGCAAGATGGTGCCAGAGGAGGACGTGACATGGGTGGATCACAATGTAGGTGATATGGAGACGCCTATGGACGACTTTGAGTATGCCGCCGCCGTGCCGCTCTGCAGGAAGTGCACCAATGCGGAAGAGGCGAGCAGCCGTATACCACTGGCCCTGGGCATCATTGGGGCAATCCTCGTTGCACTGTACGTTTACGTGAAGCTTTACAGTCCATACAAGTGACGCATCAAGCCGTTCCCTGGCCGCGCGGCCTCGCCGCAGATCTGGGTGTTGGGTGCAGGAGGAATGAATGTGACAGAGAAGAGAGCGATACCCGGCTTTTGGAAGATCGTGTCGACGGATTACGCCTCGATGCTATCGCTCTTGTTCCCCATCGTGGTCATTGGGTTGTACATCGGCCTTGCTGTGTTCGGCAAGATTCCGGCCCCCGGCGTCCTTCGTCATGGCGGCCGGATCCATTGGATCGGGACAGAGCAGGCTCATGTATTTCTGTACATCGCGGTTGTTCTGGTCTTTCTGGGTGTTCCTCTGTTCGTGTGGCGATACGGAAGCATACGACACACGTTCCTCACAGGGATCGAGGCCACGGGAACTGTGGTCTCGGTGACCCACTTCAAAGACCGAGGGAGAATAGAGGCGGAGTTCTCGCATGACGGGAGAACTCACCGGATGGGGAACCCCGTACACTTGACCAGGCAAGTCCGGGCGATTCAGGAAGGCCAGACGGTCACCATCGTGTACCGCGACGGCGACCCCAGGAAGGCCTTCATCAAGGACATCTTTTCCTGAGCAATCACCACAGCCAACCCGGGGCACTGGTCTCGTGCCGCGGCTGGGGCGCGGCACGTTCACGCGCAGGCTAGTGCTCGTCCGCCACAAGTTCCCCCGCAATTCTGGACTATGGACAATGGACCATGG
>MHBL01000066.1 GCA_001803235.1 Lentisphaerae bacterium RIFOXYA12_64_32 | reverse complement strand
TGGGAAGGTGCGGACCATTGCGCGCAATTGCGGGGTGACTTCTGGCGACCGAGCACTAGCTTCGGACCTGGATCACCCGCGCTCCTTGGCGAACGAGCGGTCGATGATGACGTTCTGGCGCCGGAGTTGGGCCTGCAGGTCGGCGATGTTCAGCGCGCCGATTCGGCCAGCCGTGCGCGCCGCGGCCATGGCCGCGGCTGTGCCAGCCGCTTCGCCGGTCACCGCACACGTCGGAATGACGCGGGCCATGTCCCAGGACGTCCGTCCCGACGAGATGCAGCGGCCCGCGGTGACCAGGTTCGCGTTCACGACCCCGGCGAGGCAGCGCAGCGGCAGGTAGTAGACGGGGCCCTTGGCACGCCAGTCGCCGGTCATGCCAACCGTGTCATCGAACCAGCGCCGCTCGTCGGCCTCCTCCAGTTCCACCGCGCCGCGCAGGCGCCGCGTCATGCGGAACCCGGGAATGAGCGTGAGAATCAGCGGGTAGATCTCCTCGGTCGGGTTCTGCCGGCGCAGTTCCGCGATGAACTCGCGCTGCATCGCGCGCGTGCCGAGCGTCTGCGCCGTGACGTCATCGGCCTTGTCGCCAGCGTAGAAGATGCCGCCGTCCGGGTGCCGGCCGCAGTACTTGTCGTACCACTTCGTGAGTTCCTTGAGGTGTACCCGGTTGTTCTTCAAGTAGTAGAACCAGCCGGAACGCACGTTGGTGTCCAGCGACTCGGTCGCCTCGCCGGCCACAGCGCACACGTCCGCGTCGCCGGACGAGTCCACGACCGTCTTGCACAGAATGGCCGAGCGGCCGCTCTTGTTCTCGACGATGACGGACACAATCCGGTTCGCCTTGCGCGTGACGGCGCAGAAGCGCGTGTCGTAGTAGAGCGTGACGCCTTCGGCAACGATGAGCGCCTCCATGTCCAGCATATAGCCGCCGGGGTTGAACCAGGTATCGTAGCGCTTTGTGAGGCGCTGCTGGGGGTCGCCGCCCGGCAGCCAGCACTCGGGAATGGGCTGCAGTCGCATGGTCTTGTTCGGGCCGCGCAGGTCTTTCACGGAGAGCTTGAGCAATTCCTCACCCAGGCCGCCGATCACCTGGTGCCCCATGCCGTCGCACAGCGGCAGGTAGACGATCACGTTGGCCAGCGTCGCCAGGCCGCCCAGGGCGTTCTCCTTCTCGAGCAGGCACACCGAGGCGCCATTCCGCGCCGCGGCCACTGCCGCCGCCACGCCGCCGATACCGCCGCCGACCACCACCACATCGTACGCACCGCAAACGGGGACCCGCCGCGCGGGTTCCGCAACCGAACGGACCGTCCGCGAACTGGTTTTCGAACCGGCCATGGTCTCACCTCACTGTTGTCTGGATCTCGCAAAGAAACCGGGCGCACAATATAGTGCTGCCGTTTCCGGTTTCGCACGCAGGTCGCAGTCTGGAGCGTGATGCGTCTGCGGCGCCCGGGCCCTGGGCCAATGATCCGACCGATCGGACGGATCCGACGGATCGTGCGGCCCCGTCGCCACCGACACCCGCTTGCCACGGCGTAGCTTCTGAGCGAAGCCGGGACACCCGAACACCGGCCTGCGGAGTCCGCATGTCTGAGGCAACACAAACTGACACCGAATTCGCCCCGCCTCCGCCCGAACCCTGGGACTTCTGGGACGACGGAGCGCGCGAGCCAGCCCTGAACATGGCGCTGGACGAAGCCCTGCTGCTGACCGCGACAGGGCGCGGCCGGCCCTTGCTGCGCTTCTACCGCTGGGACCGCACGGCAGTGACCATCGGGTACATCCAGACGTACCGCGCGGCGCCGGCGCAGGGATTCGTCGTGGTCCGGCGCCCGACCGGCGGCGGGGTCGTTTTCCACGATCACGATTTCACCTACTCGGTGGTGGCGCCTGTCGGTCACTGGCTCACGGGGCTGGAGCGCATGAAGAGCTACCACTGGGTCAACCGTGCCGTGCTCACGGGGCTGGAGGCGTGCGCCGTCCCGGGCATCCTGGAACACCGCGAGACGCCCGCGTCGGTAGACCGCTCCACCATGGTCTGTTTCCAAAGTCCAACGCGCTACGACGTGATGCTCAAGGGCCGCAAAGTGGCCGGCAGCGCGCAACGGCGTACGCGCGACGGCATCTTGCACCAAGGCAGCCTGCATTTCGGCGGCCCGTTGCCGGTCCCGCGCGAGGACCTGAGCCGCCGGTTGTGCGGCGGCTTCCGAAGCACGCTGCGTGCGGAGCTTGCGGAGTTCGCACCCACGCCCGAACTGCTCGAACTGGCCCGGAAGCTGGCCGACAGCCGCTACGCCACCGACGCCTGGACGCGGAAACGCTGACCCCCTCCATCTCCACACGCACACCCGGTTGTCAAGCCCTGGCTTCCGTTTGCCACCTGTCGCGGTTCGCCCACCGTCGGCTCTGACACCATGGTTCGTTGGGACGAGGGGCGAGTGTCGGGTGTCGAGGGGGGAGGCCTTACACTGATCCCACCCCCACACCCACACACACCACCCCACACCCACACACTCCCACGTTCACCGGCATGATTTGACAACCCCCCCGCTGACACTACGTTTATTGCACAGTACCAGCCGGACGCAGCGGGAGATGTGGCCGCTGCGACAAGGAGTCGACTTGGCGGGACCGACTGGCAGCCGGATCTCAAGTCGACGTTTCATAATTCGCCGCGGGGGGGGGATGCGCAAAGAGTCGGAGTGTGTTGGGGTTTCTGGGGGGCAACGCGGCGCCGGTGCCTTCGGAGACCGACAACACGTGACAGTGGCGTCATTCTGCCCGGATTAAGCATGGTGTCTCTGTTCGACCGCAATCAGGGGGGGGGAACGGCCCCGCGCTTGAGCCATTTCCGCAAGCGGCGGCTGGCCTGTGTGGAGTGTGCGGAACTGCTCTCGTTTGCCGACCTTGAACCTCTCTCCGCCATGTTCTGTGCGCACTGTGGCACGAAGCACATGGTGCCCATGTGGTTAGACGGGTACTGGCTTTTTGCGCCACTGGGCGCCGGCGGCATGGGCGTCGTCTACAAGGCTTGCCACGAAGATACCGGAGAAGCCCTGTTCGCGGTCAAAATCCTGCCCCGGGGCGAACGGAAAGACCCCCTGTTCATCGGTCACCTGCAGCACGAGGCGGAAGTCTGCCGCCGGCTCACGGGACACCCGTGCCTGGTGCGGTTCGTGGCGAACAGCGAGAGCCAGGGCGAACACTATCTGGTGACAGAGTTCGTGGACGGCGGACAACTGGACCAGCGCGTCGAAGCGACGGGCAAGCTTCCCATCAACGAGGTGATGTTCATCGGCCTGCGGTTGATTGCCGCGGAAACGCACATCTACAACCAAGGCTACCTGTACCGGGACCTGAAGCCAGGCAACGTCCTCATGGCGCCCGAAGAGGGTGCCGTCCTGTGCGACTACGGCATCTGCGTACCGCTGAAGGAAGCCTATACGTGCCGCAGCGATTTCTTCGATGGTACCCCCGTGTATCTGCCGCCCGAACGGGTCCTCGGTGAAGGCGAACAAGTTTGCAGCGAGATCTACAGCCTGGGCATGGTCCTGTTCCACGCCGCCACCGGCCATTCCTACGTCACCCCCCGAATAACCTTCGAGGAACTGAAGGAGTTGGTGTTGTCGCGGCGGAATGTGCCGCGCAAAGGACTGGAGTTGAAGGAAATCGCGTCCGATGAGCTGGCCAGGCTCATCGGACGCATGATCGAAGTGCATCCCTATGACCGGTACCAGACGTTCGCCGAGGTTGAGCGGGATCTGCTGAAGGCCCTGCACTACCGTTTCCAGCACAACCAGTACGGACGCCTGACCGGCATCTGAGAGAGACCGGCAGAACGCCGACGGAAGTCATGAGGTTTCAGGTTTCAGGACGAAAGACCGCATGGTGATGGGGTTCGGGCTGTCTGACTGCTGACACCTGACCGATGCCGCCCCGCACGACGCCATAGACTGGACCGGCAACGCGACAGGACTGAGAGTGACCACCGATTTCGCCATCGTATGTCAGCACTGCACCGAGGTCATTTGGGCCTCCGACGACCACGTCGGTATGGCCGTGGCCTGCCCGGGCTGCCATACCGCGCTGGTCGTGCCCACACGCTCCAGAGCGGCGAAACTTGAGAGGGTGACGGAGGCCGTGCCACGCGTCCACCGCCCCGACCAACTCGAAGCGGTCCGCAATCTGGATGTGTCGCTGTTGGCGTATCTGCAGAAGGCGACCAACAAGGACTGCTGGGAGTACGGGTTCCTCGCCAAGCTGCTGCTTCTGAGGATGGCACCCCTGCAGCGGGCCCTGAAACAGACGCCGCGCCGACCCAAACTCCGATCCCGTCTGCGGGTGCGCAGCGGCAAGGGACCGGACTTCGCCGTCTTCATCACGCAGGAGACAGACCGGTTCTTCAACCTGCTCGGCGTCATCGATAACCTGCTCGCCGACGAGCTGGCCAACACGCTTGACCGAGACGACATCCCTCCCCTGATGGAGTTCGCGAACCGGTTTGGCGGGCTGATCGATCATCTGGCGGGTTGGGCCGAATTGGTCTACCAGATGCCGACGCCGCGCGAACCGCCCTGCCCCGAACTCATGGCCATCATGCAGGGCTGGCCCGGACACTGCGCTCGCACCCTGTCACGCCTGATCGCACGACTCGATGCGATCTACCAGTCCAACGGCGCCGACCTGGCATACTTCGAGTTCCAGATTTCGCTGGCGCCACCTGACCTGCACCGGTTCTTCGTCTGCAAGAACCTCCTGCCTAAACGCAAAGTCTTCCACATCCCCGGCGGCCGCCCCAGCTTCGAGACCGAGGTCGAAATCGAAGACGAAAACGGCAACGGGAATGGTGGGTAAGACCTACGCACTACTGTCCGCCCCGCGCCGAAAGACACATTCGCGCTTGCCGCGACACGAACCGTAACCTGCCTAGGGTGTGGATTGTACACAAGACAGGTGGTCCCTGGCATTTCGCTTTTTCGGCCCTTGGTGTATGCTGAATGGTTAACGAGACCGTGTGACGTGTACCCGTGTCACGTCCGCGGCGAAAAAGGGGTAACGAACAGACAATCGTGATCGCCACCGACGATCGATCCGGACCCCGCCGTGGTGCTGGCTATCGGGAAGCGATGGCGACGAGGATTGCGAGAAGCGATTGAAACAAGGAGACGGACGATGTTCAAGAGCGTCATACTCGGTTGCGGCGGGCGCGCCAAGGGGCATGCCCAGGCTTACCAGCACGTGAAGAAGTCGAAGCTCGTTGCGGTGTGCGACATGAACGAGCAGCGGCTCGAGCCGTTTGCCGCGCAGTTCCAGGTCCCGCAGAAGTACACCGACCCGCACAAAATGCTCGAGACGGAGAAACCGGACCTGCTCCACATCGTCACGACGCCGAACCTGCGCGTGCAACTGCTGGCCCTGGCGCACGAGCACAAAGTCCCGGCCGTGATCATTGAGAAGCCGCTGGCCCTCGACGCGGCGGACTACAACGCCATCGCCGCCCTGCACAAGACGACGAAAATGAAGGTCTGCGTCAACCACCAACTGCGGTTCCATCCGCGGTTGCTCGAACTCCTGAGCGACGTCCAGGAAGGGCGGATCGGCGACCTGCAGTTCATCGACGCCAGTTCGCGGCTCGGCCTCGCGGGCCAGGGCACACACATCCTGAACCTCGTCTTCTGGCTCAACGGCGGCATGCGGCCCAACCTGGTCTTCGGCAACGTCTCGGGCAAGAAGGACCTGAACAGCCCGCACTTCCACTGCGCCCCGGACATGTGCGTGGCGCAGTTGAACTTCCCCAACCGCGTGCGCTGCCTGATCGCCAACGGCCTCAATGCGGTAGCCACCAGCGACGACCCGGCTGATCACATGCACAAACGCATCGCCGCCTACGGCACGCGCGGGTTCGTACACTGGAAAATGATGTCCTGGGAACGGTCGACGACAGCAACACCCTGGGACGCCGGCCAGAAAGACTACCGCGCCGAGGACGTGCTCGGCCAGGCCGGAATGACCGACGCCATGTGCGACTGGCTCGAGGACGACAAGAAAGTGCACCCGAACTGCCTGGACCAGTCGCTCGCCGAGACGAACACGGTCCTGGCCCTCTACGCCAGCGCCATCTATGGCAAGCCAATCCCGCTGCCGTACGAACCGAAGGAAAGTCTGCTGGAACTGCTCAAAGCCAGACCCGAGTGACAGGCGCCGGAGACGAGAAGACTGCCACGGCCTTGCACCGTGGATGGCGGGTGTGGTCTCCGTACCGTCCAGGAAGCGCAGCAAGTATCCATTTCCCGATGCCACGGCCTTGCGCCGTGGTTGAACAGAGGGCAACAGGTAGCACGTCGCAAGAGGACCGGGGGTCGGCCTGCAAGGCCGACGCTGCAGTCGATCGTGCGCGTGCGTGGTCACGGCTATAGCGACCGCGTTGTACACGCCTGCCGGACTCCAGCAACGAGGTCCAGCCGGTGCTCCCTGACAAGAGTCTTTCACAACCAGGCCGAAGGAGAACCTATTCCATGGACAAACCACACGTGGTAGTTGTGACCGGCGACCATGAGTACGGCGGCGAGGAAACCCTGCCGCTGCTGGCCGCCGAGCTGCTGCGGAACTACGATATGGACACAACGGTACTGAAAGCCTTCCCTAACCAGAACGGGGAGGAGAACATCCCCGGACTGGAGTGGCTGAGCAAGGCGGACCTTGCCATCTTCTACCTGCGCTGGCGCCGGCTCCCGGCCGAGCAGGTGGCGCACATCGAGGCCTACATGAAAGCCGGCAAGCCGCTCATGGGCTTCCGGACCACCTCGCACTCGTTCAAGTACCCGGACGGGCATCCACTGGTGCACTGGAACGGCTGGGCCGCGGAAGCCTTCGGCGCGCCGCCGGGCTGGGGCGCGGACGGCCACACGCACTACGGCCACCAGGCCAGCACGGAGGTCTCCGTCATCCAAGAGGCCGCGACTCACCCGATCCTCAACGGCGTGACCGGCCCGTTCACCGTGCGGTCATGGCTGTACGGCGTGCTGCCGAAATGGCCGCCGCCGGATGCCACGCGGCTGCTGCTGGGCAAGGCCATCAGCCCGAACAAGCCGGCGCCAGACAACCCGGTGGCCTGGACCTGGATCAACAAGCACGGCGGGCGCGCCTTCTTCACGACCCTGGGCCACCCGGAAGATTTCAAAGCTGCGCAACTGGAGCAGCTCGTCATCAACGCCGTGCACTGGTGCCTCGACCGCCCGGCCCCCGACCCGTGGAAAGGCCCGTTCAAAATGGACGCCCCCTACCGCGGCATGCGAAAGTAAGACGAATGCTCAGGTTTCAGAATGTCGAAGCTCTCGAAGATCTCGAAGACCTCGACACTTCCGACCCTGAACCCTCCACCGCAACTCCCCGATCAGCCAAAGGAAATACGCACCATGGCCAAGACCCTTGACCTCACCCCGCCCGCATCGATCAAGTGGTGGCGCGACGCGCGCTTCGGCATGTTCATCCACTGGGGCATCTACTCCGTGCCGGCGGGGACGTGGAAGGGCAAGCGGATCCCGAGCATCGGCGAGTGGATCATGTACAACGCGAAGATGTCGATCCCGGAGTACGCGGCGCTCGCCGGCGTGTTCAACCCGGTGAAGTTCGATGCCGACGAGTGGGTCTCGATCGCCAAGCGTGCCGGCATGAAGTACCTCGTCATCACGTCCAAGCACCACGACGGGTTCGCCATGTTCCACTCGCCCAGTAACCCGTACAACATCGTGGACGCCACGCCGTACGGCAAGGATCTCATGAAGGCCCTGGCCAAGGCCTGCCGCAAGCACGGACTGAAGCTGTGCTTCTACTACTCGCAGGCCCAGGACTGGCACGCGCCGGGCGGCGCCGGGCACTGGGACGAGGTCGACGGCGGCTGGTGGAAGCCACTGGTGAAACCGGAACCGTTCGCGAAATACCTCAAGGACAAGGTCAAGCCGCAGGTCAAGGAACTGCTCACCCAGTACGGGCCGGTCGGCCTGATCTGGTTCGACACCCCGGTCGCCATCACGCGCGAACAGAGCCTAGACCTGCGCCGGTTCGTGCACAAGCTCCAGCCCAACTGCCTGGTCAGCGGCCGCGTCGGGCATGACGTGGGCGACTACGGCAGCCTCGGCGACAACCAGATCCCGTCCGGCCCGGTCAAAGGCGACTGGGAAACGCCCGCAACGCTGAACGACACCTGGGGCTACAAGAGCTACGACCACAACTGGAAGTCCGTCCAGACGCTGCTCGACCTGCTCGTCGACCTGGCCAGCAAGGGCGTGAACTACCTGCTCAACGTCGGCCCGACCTCGGCCGGAATCATCCCGAAACCGAGCGTCTCGCGCCTGCTGAAGATCGGCGAGTGGATGGACATCAACGGCGAAGCCATCCACGGCTCGTCGGCCAGCCCGTTCCCGTACGAGTTCGACTGGGGCCGCATGACGGCCAAGGGCAAGCGTCTCTACCTGCTCCTGCCAAAGTGGCGCAGCACCTTGAAGATCAATGGCTTGCGTAACAAGGTGAAGAAGGCGACGCTGCTCGCCGACCCGCGCCGCCGCGTCAAAGTCTGCCAGACGCACGACGCCGCGACCGACTTCCACACTCTGACGCTGAACCTGGGCGGCAAGCGCGCCGGCAAGTACATCTCGGTCGTCGCCCTGGACCTGGACGGCCCCGCGAAGGTCGAAACGCTGCCGTTGCAGCAGCCGAGCGGCACCGTCGTGCTGCCCGTGTACATGGCCGGACTCCACAGCGCCGGCGGCGCGCCGGCTCTCGCCATCAACCGCGCCGGACTCCTCGACAATCTGAAAGGCCCGCAGAGTTCGGTGACCTGGGACTTCAAGCTCGCCCAGCCGGGCGAGTACGAGGCCAAGGTTGTCATCGGCTGCCCGCATCACGGCGGCAAGGCCGGCGACGGCCAGCGCGTGGTGCTGACCCTCGGCGACCACAAACTGCGCGGTGTGCTCAAGGCCGACGAGAAGGTCGAAGGCGCGCGGACCCAGTACTTCCCCGAGTTCGCCGCCAGCCTCGGCCGGATCCGCCTCGACCAGTCCGGCACGCTGCACGCCGAACTGAAGGCCGAAGAGGCCCCGAACGGCCTGGCCCTCGCCTCCGTGCACTTGGCCCCGGCCAAGCGCGGGTGACAGGCCGTGGCGCGGCCAGTCCCTTGGCCGCAGGTGTCGCGGACACAGACCAAACGGACCCAACGGACCCCGGGGCCGCGGCGCCGCGGCCCCAGTGCCCCCCAACTCAGGCCAGACCTCGCATGGCCTGGGCTCGTAGTTCCGCGTTCACGCGGTCCGGGGAGCGACGCCGGCCACGGGACTGGCCGGGCCACTGGTTCCAGACGGCTTTGGACTGTGGCGCGGGCAGTCTCTTTCCCGCACGTTCGGCACCGGCAACTTGCCAGCGTCGTCCGCTCGGGGTATTTTGGCTGTAGTGCGGAATCATCGGAGCGCCACCGTTGCGGATCACTGATATCATCTGGAAGGACTGCTACGTCGAGAAGTTGGCCGACAAGCACGACGTCTCGGCTGCAGAGGCAGAGGAAGCGCTCCACGCCAAGCCTGTTCTCCGGAGGATGACGAAAGGGCGTGTTGCCGGCGAGGACCTGTACGCCGCCCTCGCGAAGACTGGAGGCGGAAGGTATCTGATCGTTTTCTTCATCGACAAGAAGCACGGCGTTGTGCTGCCCATCTCGGCGCGCGACATGACCCCGGCAGAGAGGTCCTACTATGCGAAACACCACTAAACGCACCGATCCACTGCCCGACACGTTCAAGTCGGCAGACGAGGCCGCCGCATTCTGGGATACCCACGACATCACCGACTACGAGGCGTTCCTGGAACCCGTCGAGATCGACGTGGATATCCAGAGGCGGCACTTCGAGATCGAAGTGGATGAGGAAAGCTTCGTCGCGTTACGTGCCAAAGCCAAGAAGCAACGTCGGCCCGTCAAGCAACTGGCCAGCGAGATCCTGAAACGGACGCTTGTTACCGCCTGAATCCCGATGGACACCCCACCTCACCCCACCACCATTCTCGCCTTCGGTGATTCGATCACGCAGGCGGCCAGTCAGCCGGAGGACAAGCGCTGGCTGCAGTTGCTCGAGTGCGAACTCCGCACGCGCCGGCCCGGCGTGGCGGTGACCTTCGTCAATGCCGGCGTGGGCGGGAATACGTCGCGGGAAGGTTTGGCCCGCATTGAGCCGGATGTGCTCCGGCACCGGCCGGATGTCGTGCTCATCGAGTTCGGCGGCAACGACGCCACGCCCGACCCGCAGCGACACGTGCCGCTCGACGAGTACGATGCGAACCTCGCCGCCATCCGCGACCGGCTCCTCAGTCTTAGCCGGCCACGGCTGATCCTGCTCACGTTCCCGCCGGTCATCGATGCGTGGCACGCCTGGCGCGAGCACCCGGCGTTTGCCGCGACCGGCGGCCTGGACGCCGCCGTCGAGCCGTACCGGCAACGCACTCGCGCCTTCGCGCTCCGGCACGGTTTGCCGCTGGCCGACATCGACCTGGCGCTGCGCGACAGCATCCGCCGCGACGGCCCCGGCCACGGCATCCTCCCCGACGGCGTGCATCTCACCGCCGCCGGCAACGCCGTGGTCGCCGACACCGTGCTGCCGTTCGTCCTGGATGCCCTGGACCGGGCGTGAGGTAGGAAGCGAAGTCAGGTCCGAATCAGCGGGGCAGCGTGTGCCGTTCGGTCATGCCTGCCTCTGTGCCCCCTCCGGTCCCTATCCGCCCACCCGCACCTACTCACCGGCGGCGGGGAACAATTCTTCAACCAAGAACTGCGTCTTTGGCGGGACGAGCCGGCGTGGGTAGTACGCTTCGATGATCTCGAACACCTCGGCCGGCGACCACAACTGCAGGTACTTGACCAGGAACTTGGTGTCGTCCAAGTCGTGGCTGTCGAAGCGCGCGGAGATGCATTTCATGGCGAGCATGTACTTGGCCGTTGGCGCCCACACCCGCAGGTTCGGGAAGTTCAGCACCTCCTCGCGGGGCGGGTCGGCGTGGAAGAACGCCTTGGCGGCATCGTTCAGCCAATCCTCGGGGACGTCACACCGAGCGGCAACCGCCTTGGCCGCTTTCCGGATCTCGCGTGTCGGCTCGAAAATGGCAGCGACGTCCTTCGTCGCGGGCCGGGCCTGGAACACCAGGCACATCACCGCGCCCCCGCAAATGCCGACCTCGCCGACGACATCCTTCTTGCGCAGTTCCTCGTCCAGCGCCTGAAACAGTTCCTTGATCCGCTCGGTGGTCAGCACGCTCAGGCCCTCGCCAGGAAGTTGGCAAGCACGAAGACATTCCGCCGCCGGAAATGCACCGGCGACTCCGCCAGCGCCAGCGCCTTCAGGTTCTCCACGCCTGCCACAAACCATGGCACGGGTAGGCCCGCCACACCGCTGCACCACCATGGGGCCGGCAGACCCGCTTCCGCGCAGACCGTCTCGACCGTCGCGGCCAGAAGACATCGCAACCGGTCGTTCATCCCAGACGCCGGCGGGGCCTCCACCAGATCAGCCCCAGGATGCCGTCTGAACGCATCGACGAACTCGAACAACCACAGCTTCCAACTCGCGCCACCATCAGCGAGGATCCGCCGCGAAATGCTGACGACCGAATCCTGGTTCTCCGCGAGCAACCGGCCGAGTTCCGACTCCAGCACCCCGGCCGGCGTCCCCAACGCCGTGGCAATCCGGTCCAGACTGGAAAGGCGCGGGTCGGTCTTCCCGGCCTCGATCAACTGCACGGCGCGGAAGCTCACGCCCGCGCGACTCGCAAGGCGACGCTGGGACAGACCACGCCGAATACGGGTTTCCCGTAGGCACTTCATATCGACACCATACATGACGCATTATAATTAGTCAACACATCTCAGCCAAACCCAACCGGGTCTACGACCGTCGGCGCGTGGGACACCCGAGTTCGGGAGAGTGGACCGGCGCTTGGCGCCCGGTTCAAGGTTTGCCCGCCGGCAAGCGCACGTGCACGTACGACGGGGTCAGGACCTCGGCGAGCGGCGCGATGCGATGGCAGAACTCCGGGGCCGTGTTCGTGACCCGCAGGAGCCGGGACTTGTCGTCCCACGAGACACCACTGCCCTCGCCGAATGTGACTCCTACGCCGGCGAAGATCGTGCGGATGTCGTCTTCCGACACGGTCACGGCGGCTGCGGGGTCCGCAGCGACCGGCGGCGTGTGTCGTGCCAGGCGGTTCCGGATCTGACGTGGCGACAGCAGGTAGACGTGCGTTCCCATTTCGGTGTCAGCGGGTTCGCGCCCGATGGTGACATGCCCGTCATCCTCGACACGCCAGTGGCTCTGCACCGCCTCGCATACATAGCGCAGCGCGTCCGCACCGGAGATATCGGCAAAGCAAAGGTTGAGTTCTGCACGAAAGGGGTGTACTCGCGGAACGGGCGGGACCCAGTCTCCCAGCGGTTTCCCTGATGCATCCACAGGCAGAGGCTCGCGTGCCGCAGCCCGGTCCGCGTCGTACTGAGCCTTGACTCTACGCTCCTCAGTCGCGGCGCGCACGAACGCGGCCCGGTCTACGATGATGTTCACGCCCGTACCGAATGGGTCGGCCTTCCTGATCTCGTTGGCGAGATACGCAGCGGCGACCTCGATGTCCATGCCGTGGAAGTCGAGCCGCGGCAGGACTACATGGCGCAGTTTGAGGAACATCTGCTCCCGGGGCGGCAGAACCGCCCAGTCGACCTCGGCCGGTGCGTCCGGTTCCTCGAAAACGCCGGCCTCCGCGAGGACCGCCCTAAGCTTCGGCCCGGTTCCAGGACAGTTCGAGGTTTTCACGAGGCTGAGTTCCCTGAGCACCGCCACGCCTGGCCCCCAGTCCCCTGCGTCGGCTTGCCTGAGTTTCTCCGGGAGCCCGTCTGGAACCTCGACATCGGGCCGCACGGGGTAGTAGGCGACCCCCCAGAGGATGTCGACACACCCAGCATGGAGGAAGACCGCATAGTCCTCAATCGTGCGGCGTCCCGAGACCCCCATGCACACGTACTTCAGCACCTCGCTCAGTGGCACATTGGTCATGCTTGCGGTCAACGTGTGCCCGAAGGAAGTCGCACATGTCGTATCTATGAGGTTGACTCCCAGCCCGTCTTTGGAGAGTCTCCAGCTTTCAGCATGGAGAGATACGAGTGCCTCGCGGAGGGGGGTATCTTGGTACTCGACACGAGGGATAGCGATGCTCTCAAGTTTGCCCTCGAGTTGTGCGCGTGCCTGTCGTCGTTCCGGCGGGTCCCATGGTCCCAGCCACTGCCAGAACGTCGTGCCATCTCGGGCGAACCGTGCGGGCGGAGCGGACGACTCGCGATCGCCGGTCGTTGTCCCGTCGCGCGGGGCCGGAACGCCGACAACTGGCTGGTCCGCCGCGGCACGACTGATGTTCAGGCAGAAGCTTCCGCCCAAGAGCCCAAGAATGACGCACATGGACATCACCAGGGCACAAGGGCGGCCTGGCGGGCGGACAGTCGCGGCGGGTTCAGGCCGCGACCGGAGCGCGGCAGACCCTCTCGCGTCACGGCTCCCGTTGATCAGTTTCGGCCACTTGCCCATGGTCTGAACCTGCAAGGCGGTGGACGGTGGTTCAACACCGAAGATGTCCCCGACACACTCTCAGCGTCCCTGGCGCGAGTAGTCGCGGCAGGCCTTGACGTACGCCTCGACGTTCGCCCACGGCACTTCGGGCTCGAGCAGGTGCGTGGGACAGACCATGAGTCCGCCCTTGCTCCCCGCCGCGTCGAGATTGCGGAACACGACGTCGCGGACTTCGCGCGGCGTACCGAACGGCATGGTCGTCTGCGTGCCGAGTGTGCCGTTGAAACTCAGACGGTCGCCGTACTCTGCGTACAATCTGGCGAAGTCCATGCACTCCGGCTGCACCGGATTGAGGATGTCGACGCCAGTCTCGATGAGGTCGGGAATGTACGGCTCGACAAAACCGCAACTGTGGTAGTGGATGAGAATGTCGGGCTTCACCTGTTTGGCCGCGGCAATGACCTTGGCCAGGCGCGGCTTGAGCCACTCGCGGTACATGTCCAGGCTCATCATGATCGTTTTCTGCATGCCGATGTCGTCCCCGGTCATGATGATGTCGGCGCCGGCCCGGGCAAACGCCGCGGCGCGGCGCGCGCTGTCCTCGGTGACCTTGTCCAGCACATACGCCGCCTTGGCGTTGCCCTCGACCATGTCCATCATCAGCACGGTCATGTCGCGCATGTACCAGGACGGCTCCCACATGCACTGCATGCCGGCCAGAACGGGCAGCCCCTTCGCTCTCGCATCCCTGACAATGGGTTCCATGTGGCTGATGTCCTGCCAGTCCCATTCGGGCCAGGGATAGGCCTGCAATTGCTCGAGCGCGTCGAACCGCGCCAGGGGATGGTGCATGCGCCAGAGGTGGTGTGTCCCTTCGTGGCCACCCTCCATGGCGACGCCATAGGGGTCGAAGGACGTCTTCTCGTGCAACGGTTCGGGGAAGAAGCGGCGCCAGTCGGGTTCCTGGCGCGGCACGCGTTTCGGGCCCGGGAGTCCGACCACGGCGAAGCCCTCGGGATAGTCGAAGTACTCGCCGAGCGAAACACCGGGCGGCATGGCTGCCTTTCGCTTCTCCTCCATGGCCGGGCAGAGATTGAACGAGACCGGCGCCCAATCGTACCCGGTGCGCCGGTACAGCGACAGCATGTTCTGACGGGGCGTCATCATGTAGGAAAACTCCTTTGACCGTAATGCCCCCCAGGCCAGGAGACCTGTTCCAGGGAGGCGACTCTTTGGAGCGCCCGCGTCCTCGCGGGCCGGCTTGGGCCGCGCTTGGTGTTGCACCCGGCGATACGACAGACTCTCACGCCTTCTCCCATGGCCACATCGCCAAAGGAGGCTGGCATTGCCTCTGACCGCGGTCGCAATGTCAGTGACGTGCGTCGTCCGCGCCGGGACTCACACCCAGTGCTACTGACCGTCGCGTTCGCGGCTATCCGGGCCGTGCCTCGGTCCCGCGGTACGGTTCCGGCAGTACCCCGCGCGGCCTCCGCGCGGTGCCAGCGGGCGGGGGGCCGCCCGCGGTACTTCGGAGAAGTCCTCTGGCCGACGGTTAATAGCATTGGGGCATTGGCCTCACGCCCCCAACTCCTTAGCCGGGTCCACAATCTCGCCGGGGACGGAGAACGACACAGCGTGCTCGCCGATGTTGATGAAGTCCTGTTCCGGGTCGCCCCAGAGGTGCGGCGGGCGGCCGATACTGGTCACGAAACTGTCGAACGGGGCGCGGATCGGCTGCACCGGCTCAAACGTGTCCGGGGACCAGATCTCCGCGGCCAGGTCGCCGGCCTTCACTTCCTGGCCGGGTTCGGCAAACCGTGCCATGAACCCCTCGCGCTCCGCCTTGAACGACTGGGACTTGCCCGCGCCGGTCCCGTAGATCAGCATGCGCCGCGGCAGTTCGGGCTTGCCTTCCAGCATGCCGAGGTGCCGCATCATGTTCAGCACGCCGCGGAACCCGATGGCGCTGGTGCGCGGATCAACGCGGCGCAGCGGCGGCATCTCGATCGTGACGTTGGGCTTGCCCAGCACCTCGCGGCAGTAGCGATCGAACATGCCATCCGTCCCTGCACCACTGTGGACCACGTCGAACCCCGCGGCCAGGACCAGTTCGCGGCAGCACGCGTCGCGCGCATCGCTCATTCCCATGGGCGTGTACAGGTACTCGTGGCAGTGCAGGTCGATGACCACGTCCGCCAGTCGCACCAGCGGTTCCAGGGCAGCCACCACGCGGTCGACGTGGTTCTCGCCGCCGACCGGGGCGCGCCAACGCCGGTTCATGTCGTTCAGGCGCCGCTCGCTCGGCCGGTCGGGATACGGGTACGACTGCATGTGCACCCGCGCCGCCAGCGTGTTGGCCATGGGCACGAGAATGAGCGTGCCGTGTAGCGCGCGCGCATCGAGCGTCGTGACCAGCCGCCGCATCACCTCGACCCCGTTCAGTTCCAGCCCGTGCTGCAGCGCCTGCACGTACAGCACCGGCCCGGGCGCGGTGCCGCCGAACACCACCAGCGGCACGTCCGCGATTCCGGCGCGCAGCGTGCCGCGCCGCACCTCGCCCGGCGCCACGGCCACCGGCCCCACCTGCTCCAAGACGTCGTGAGTGGACCAACGTGTCGTCATCGCCGTTACTCCTCCCGTTCCCTCGCAATCGCTGTCGCAATCGCTATCGCCATCGAACCCCGTCGCCCCACTCGTCAGAACGGGCGCGCAGATTCCAGATCACAACCGCCAGGCGGATTCCGAAATATGGGCCGTCTGGCGCCGAAAGCAACGTTGACGGTTGGCGGATACGGCAATGCGACAAGGTTCCCGGCAACGACGCGATATGGAGCGCGGGGGCAGAGGCCGCCAGCAGCGGCCGGCAACCCCACTTTGGCGCGGCGCGGAGCGCCCCACTGCCGACGGAAACAACCGCTGGCCGTCACACCGTCGCGTGACGCGCTGGCCACGGGCCCCGGCTCCGCCGGAAGCCAAAGCGGCGTCGCCGTCCCGCCCGCCCCGGGCAGGACTCTGCCGCCGCACTCCACAGGGCTCTTGCCTGGATGCTGGGCGTTCGGCATTCTTTGAGTCGAGTGTCATTGCGTGCCCACCGCAGTCCATGCTCCGCTCGCGCCCGTACAGAGAATGAACAACCCGTGACTCCACTTGCTCAGACGCCAGGAACCGCTACCTTTCGGTGTGGCGTTGCACCCGATGCAACAGGAGGGTTCTCCCGCAGGCTCACGCCCGGCACCGTGGCACGCCGGTGTGTTTGTGCCAAGTCGCTTGCGTCGTTTGCGTCTCTCTGCGGTAATCGTTTTGGCGCCAGTCTGACACTGGCGCCACAGGCCTTCCCTGGCTGTCGCCGACGCCTGGCGACGGCAATCTGGCCCGAATATTGCTTTGGGGACGAGGCAACCGGACGAGACAGCCGATCACAACCTAAAACGGTTCACGGGCGGCGGCGCACGCCGCCGCGGTCCGACGAAAAACGCCGGAAGGTGTATCGATGAAGAACCAGCCGTTGATCGAACAACTGCTTGCCAACCTGGCCGCCAGCAAGGTCGACCCGGGGGTTGCCGTGCAGGCCCTGCGAAGCCTCTGCGCGGACGAGTCGGATCAGGCTTCGGCGAGCCGCTTGCTGCAGATGCTGGACGCCCAGGAACCGTGTCCGTTCCCGCGCCTTAAGGACCAGGTTCGGCAACAGCGCTTCATGCAGGCCCGGCGCTACCACGCCTGCCGTTCCAGCCGTCTGCCTGTCCCCGAGGACTGCCGTCTGGATCTGGAGGACCTGCCGCAGGACGTCACGCTCGGCTGGACCACGCACTCCGACCAGGTCGAACGTTTCCATGCCGGACTGCGACTGCTCTACGATGACTGCTTCCTGTGCCGGCATCCGGACACGGCCCCGGACATTGCCGGCGTGATCCGTGAACGCCTGCAGGTCCAAGCCGCCGCACTGGCCACGTCACCGTCGATCTGGAGCCTCTTTCCCGCGGGTCGGGCCGCGGCGGCGCTGGAGACACTCATCGCCGCACAGTCGCCCGGGTTCGCGCCCATGGCGCGTAGCGTGCATGACGCCGCGGACCGCGAGCAGGCGCGCCGGGTCGAGGTTGCCACGGCCTCGGTGGCCCACGGGTCGGGTCCGGTCCCCCCGGACGCCGATGAGCCGTCGCTCCTGGCACAGCTCGGTGAACGCTACTCGAAGGCCGCCAGCCTGGAAGAGAAACGGAGCCTTCTGCACCAGGTGTGCGGCTGGCCGTCGGACTTGGCAGCGCCGGCCATCCTGACCATGTGCCGGAGCGACGAATGGGCGCACGACCAGGTCGGACTGATCCTGGCCATGCGCTTTGGCCAGACCGCGGCCCCGAACGCATTCGCGTGGCGGCTGTGGCTGGAGCGCGTCGCCGGCATTGGGCTCGGCGATGTGGATCTGGCAGAGGAGTTCCCGGCTGAGTCACTGCGGCTGTGGAGCCTGGCGCACCCGGACCTCCTGGCCCCGGCACAGCGCCAATTCCTGACCGACTGCTGCCTGCAACTCGCCCCGGACGTGGCGCCCGAGGACTTCGTGACGCGCTGGCAGGCGCGCATGGCGCCAGCCGAGACCGAGCGTCTTCTGGCGCTGCAGCCGTCGGCGCGGCCAACGCCCCTGCCGACCACGCCGCCGCCCCTGCCGGCCGCGGCGGTAACGCCGGCAGTGGCGGCAGCACCCTTGGTGGCGTCGAGTCCATCGGCACCACCGGCACTGCCGGCGCCATCGGGATCTTCGAGATCTTCGGAGTCTTCGACCTCATCGACGGTTGGTGGGACGCTGCCGCCACGGCCGCAACCGACGGTGGTCCGCGCACCACCGCCAGCGCCTGAGCCCCCGGCCGCACCCGAGCCCGCACCGCCGCCAGCCCCGACCGCCTGGGAGACGCACGTCAAGCCGTTCGTGTCCGAGAACTGGTACATCCTGGTGGGGCTGGCCATGATGCTGGCCGGCGCGTCACTGCTTGCCTATTACACGTGGGACAAGTCCTGGCTGGTGCGGTACACCATCATGCCGGCCATGCTCGCGTTTTTCACCGCCGGGCTGGCAGAGACCGGGGGCTGGCTCCAGCGCCGGGACCGGGAACTGGCCGGCACCGCGGCCATGCTGCGCGGAGCCGCCATTGCGCTGTTGCCCCTGAACTTCATAACCCTCGCCCTGCTCTCGGGCGACGCGAAGGTCCCGGCGCCGGCACTGGTGGTTTCGGCCATGGGCGCGGTGTACCTGGTCTTCTTCGGCTGGGGGCTCTGGCGCTGGTGCGGCGACGTGCACCCGACGCTGCGCCTGCGCCTGGGCGGACCGCTGCTCCTGCTCAACGTGGTCGGGCTGGTGTGGCCGCTGTGTCTGAACCTCTTCCACGTATCACCCGACAGGTGCCGAACCGTCATGGTGGCGGCCTTCTACACCGGGTTTGTCGTGCTGAGCGTGGCCGTGGTGCGGTTCGCGCGCCGGACGCTCTCGGAAGACCTGCACAAGGCCCGGCTCGTCGCCTGGTTCTTCGGCGCGGCACTGGCGCTGACGTTCATCGAGGTCCTGGCGTGGGCCCACATATGGGCGCGCATCCTGCCGCCGATGGCGTTGTACTCGACCATGGTCGTACTGAGCGGCGGCCTGATCCTGCTCGTCGAGCGCCGCATCCTCCAGTTCCGCGGCACCGCTGAATACTCGTCGGAGTCGTTCCTTGGTTTCGCACTCGTGCTGCTCGGGATCTTGCTGGGCATCGGCCACCCGCCGCTGCGCGCTGCGAACTTCGCACTGGCCGGCAGCATCTGGCTCTACCAGGCGCTGCCGCGCCGCCGCGTGCCGGACCTCTGGATCGGCATCACGCTGCTGTTCCTGGGCGGCGCCGCGATCGGACTGTTGCGGGGGTTCCCCGGGCCCTGGCAACCCGCGCTGCTGATCGGACTGAGCGTCCTCATCGGCCTGGTGGCCGCGCTCCTCCGCAGCGAACGGTATCGCGAACTCCGCCAGGCCGGGTTCGACTTCCAACTCGTCGCGCTCTTCCTCAGTACCCTGGTCACGGTCCTGGCGCGGTGGCACTACAACTCCTCCCCGCACGGGGCCGCGCTGTGTCTGGCGATCCTGGCCGGACTGTACCTCTGGCGCGGCTGGCGTGACGGCAGGTCGCGGTACGCGCTGGTCGGCATGCTCGTGCTCGGCCTAGCCCTGCCGTACCTGGGTTGCGTCGACCTGAGGACCTTCATGCCGCGCGGCAACACCATGGTCTTCGGTCTGGCCGTGCTGTCGCTGGCCTGGCTGCTGGCTGTGCACCTGTTCCCGCTGCCGCCGTGCCGCGAGGTGCGATCCACGGTGCTGTTCGTCTACGGCATCACGGCGGTGACCGCCATGACGCTCCGGGTCGTGCTCGAACGCGACCTGCCCGCGGACCCCGACTGGTACCGGCAGTGGATGGACTACCTCGGGCCGCTGCTGATGGCCGGCGTCCTGGTTCTCGGCGCGTGGCTGTCCCGGTCCCTGACCATGGGCGCCATGGCCGCCGGCATCCTGGTGGTGCTGTTCCCGGAACTGCGTGACAACGTCAAACTGTCGCTGCCCTGGCTGGCGTTTGGCAGCGGCCTGGGCAGCGCCGTCTGGGCGCTGCTGCTGACCCTGGCCTGCTTCCGCCTGCGCGACGCGCAGCGTCTCCGCGACCTCGGCGAGGGCGACCGCTTCCTCGGCACAGCCAAGTTCCCGTTCTGCCGCTACGACCACACCCTGTTCACGCTGCCGCTGCTCGTCTCGGTGTTCTTCCTCGTCGGCAAGATCGAGACGTGGGTACTGGTCCGGAATTTCCTGCACATGGGCATGCGCACGGTGTACGCCATCAGTCTGTCCGGGATCGTCTGGCTGCTGCTGGCGGTGTACTTCCGGCAACGCCAGACCGCCGCCACGGTGTTTGCCGAACTAGGCTGGCTCTGGGTCCTCGCCGGGCTGTTCTTCGGCAACTCCGTTCTCTGCGAGACGGCGCACTGGTACTGGCCCGTGCTGGTGTTCGGCCTGCTCGCGCAAGCGTTCCACGCCGTCACCGGCCGCGTACTGGCGCCGCGCTGGCCCTGGATCCGCGAACTGTTCACGCAACGGATGGAGCGCGTGCTCCGGCACGGCAGCCTGCTCGTGGCGCTGTTCTGCATGGCCGAACTGTTGCGGGCCCCGAGCACGCCGGGACTGCTGGCGCTGGAGGTCTTTGTCGCCAGCCAACTCGTCTGGCACTGCCTGAAGAACCAGCGCGTGCTGCACTCTGCCGTGCTGTTCGCTCTGGCCCTCGGCAACGTGCTGGCCCTGACCGCGCCATCTACGGGCGGCCACCTCCTGTCGCAGCGCCTGTCGACAGACGCCAGCCTGACGCCGGTGCTGATCTTCCTCCTGGCGGTGCAAGGCCTGCACCTGCTGCTGGAACTGGCGCCGGCTTTCCACGACCGCACCCGCGCGCTGTGGCGGCCGTTCATGTACGGCGGTACGCTCCTGGGGCTGGTACTCGCCGGTTGGTGCTGCGCCGATGCGTTCTCGGTCGGCCACTTCGCACCGCCGCAGCGGCTGTTGCTCACCGGCCTGGTCCTGCTCACGGGCCGGGCCAACGGTTCACCGCTCTGCCTGCTGGTCGTGTTCACCCTCGGCTACCTGACGCTGAGCCTCGGACTGACCGCCGGGCCGCACACGACCGTGAACCTCGACCTGCTCCTGATGCCGTGGCGGCTCAGCGTGCTCGGACTCGGGCTGGCCGTGACCGCGTGGCTGGGCGAGCGGCTCCACGAGCGCCTGCCGCGACTGACCACCGGACCGTTCGGCATCGACGGCCTGCGCGGTCGGGCCCGCGACTGGCTGCTCCCGGCTGCGACCGCGGCGGCCTGCTTCAGCGTGGTGCTGCACACCGCGCTGGATCGATACCGTGCGGACGCCGCACAATTGCCGGCCTCGTTCGTTGCCGCCGCGACCCTGGCGTTCATCGGCTGGCTGACCTCCACCCTGGCGCTGCTGCCGGCCAGCGTCGTCGCCCTGACGCTGGGCAATCTCCACGCCCTGCATCACTACGCCGGACACTCCCTGCTCGCCCGCGGCCTCTCGGAACTGCACCTGCTCGCGCTGAGCGTGGCCGCCAGCCTGGCGGAAGTCACGCTGGCACGGCTGGCGCTGAGCCGGCACCAAAACGTTGTGGCGGCCCTGAACCGGACCTGCCTGGCACTCGGCGCGCTGGTGCTGCTGTTGATCTCGGTGAACTACGTCGGCGACCCGAACCTGAGCGACATCACGCGCCTGCGCTTCGTCGTCTCGGGCGCCATGGCGCTGTTCGCCGGCTGGTACTTCCGGACCGCCGCGCGCCAGCCCGGGCCGGGCGAAGAGTCGCTGGTCGCGCTCTGCGAGGCGGTCTTCCTCTACGGCGTGAGCGTGTTCATCTGGTGCCTGGCGCTCCAGGTCCCGACGTTCCGCAGACCGGAGTTGTCGTTGCTCGCGTTTTGGCTGCCCGGCGTGTACTTCTGGCTGCGTGCCGAGTTCCTCTCCGCGCGCAACTCCGCGTTCGCCGCGCGGTCGCGCGACGCGGCCACGGTCATCGGGTTTGCGATCCTCGCACTCTACGTCTTCAAAGCGGCGTTCCACCTGGTGTTCTACCCGGAACGGCCGGTGCTCACCGACCACTACCACTACAACTCGCTCTACGTCATGCTGCTCGGGCTCGTCCTGTTCCGGCTGCACCGCCTGGGCGGCACCGAGTGGCTGGCGTTCTACGGCGGCTTGGCGCTGGTGACGGGCAGCTATTTCGCCGTCACCTGGTTCCCCCAGATCAGTCCGTTCCAGCACGCGGTCCCCGCGGCGTGGACTGCCATCCTGCTGGTGCACTTCTGGATCGCCGCCAGTTCGCGACGTTCACCGCTGCGCACCGCACTGCTGGCGCTCGGCGGACTCAGCGGCGATGCCTGGCTGCGACTGCGCCAGTCCTGGGGTCTGGTCCTCGTCGTCGCCGTGCACATCCCGGTCGGCAGTGCCATGCTCGATTCCCGCACCGACCCGCACCTGCTCGCGCCGCTCCTGGCCGGTTGCGCCTCCGTGGTCCTGCACCGCGGGCTCGTCAATCGCGCCGTTCCGTACTTCGCGGTGGCCGGTGTCGAACTGCTGGCGGCGCTGCACGCGGGCTTCCTCGTGCCCAGTTGGCTGCCCGCCGAACAGGTGGTCTGGGTGCTGCTCGGGCTTTGGGCGCTGGCGCTCGGCCTCCACGCGCAATTCCGCGCCCGGATCACGGTCCCGCGGCTGGGCACCAGCCTGGCGTGCTGGGCCGGCCTGGTCTTCCTACACATCCTCTACCACCGGCCCTGGTCCGGACCCGGCCTGTGGGCCTTCGCGTTCCTGGCGCTGCTCGGCAGCCTCACGCCGCGGCGCGATGCGACCCCGGCCAACGCCGCCGAAGCGCTCTTCGCGGGCCTGTTCGCCGCCGTGCCAGCCTGGCTCGCGTTCTTCGGCACCGTGGATATCAACACGCTGACCGCGCCGGGACTGGCGCCATCCGACCTCAACGTCAGCGCGATCCTGTTCGCGCTGCTGGCCGTCTACGCGACCGCGGCAGCGGCACGGTTGTTCCAGGAGTTCGGCGTCGTGCCGTACCGGGCCATCCGCCGGCCGGCCCCGCGCCTCTTCGACCAGACCCTGGCCTGGGCGGCGCTGCACGGCAACGCACTGTTCTGGCTCAGCCTCTGGGCCGGCACGTTCGCCGCCGGCGCGGTCCAGATCCTGCACTACGGTCGCGCCTGCGAACCGGTGAACCTGGCGGCCCTCTGCATCCTGTACGCCGCCCTCGTCCCCGGCTGGCACTGCGAGGGGAAGGCCCGGCAAAGCACCGCGGCCTACTTCCTCCTGCAAGTCTGCGTCGCGCTGCTCTTCGCCGCCGTCCGACGCCAGCTCATGCTGACCACGTCGTTCTGGACCGAGGAATACGACGTGTGGACAGCCCTGGCGGTGTCCGCATGCCTGGCGGCGACCAAGCAGGCGCTGGACCTGCAGCCGGGACACGTGCGACGGCCATTCAGCCTCAGTCTGTGCGCACTGCCGCTGTTCGCCCTGGTCTGGTGCGTGCTGCACGGGCTCGGCACCGACATGGCCCTGGTTGTCGTCGGTTTGAGCAGTCTGATCTACACCTTCCTGGGCAAGGACGACCGCGAGTCGCCGTACAACGTCATCGCGGTGGGCGGGTTTGTGGCGTTTGTGCTGCTGCTGTTCTGGAGCCAGTTCCAGGTGCGGGTGGTGTTCGCGTACGTCGTCCCGGCCGGCATCGGCGTGCTCGCGCTGGTGCAGTTGTTCGCGCGCCGGATCCCGACCGAGGTGCGCCAGACCGTGCGCGGCGCGGCGCTGCTCGCGATGTTCGCCAGCGTCGCCTACCCGGCGCTGGTCGACGACTCGCGGCCGGTGCTGTTCAACCTCGCCTTTGCGGGCCTGGGCCTGGCGGCCATGGCGTGCGGCACGCTCATGCGCCTGCGCCTCTTCCTCGGCATGGGCGCGGCTGGCGTGGTGGCCGACGTGGTGGCCATCTTCGCAAAAGCCGTCTGGCATCTGGACCGCGGCGCGCAGATGACCGCGGTCGGTGTCCTGATCCTGCTTGTGGGCATCGGCCTGGTCGCCGGCACGGTCTACTACAAAACCCGCCGCGCCGCGGTCAACGCCGCCACCGCCGCCTGGTTCCGACGCTTCGGCGACTGGGAGTGAACCGCGTTGACGGAGTAAGCAGGCGGCCGCAGTTGCCGGTACCTGGAGCGACGCGACCCGAGCGGGGGACTGTCCCGACCGACATCCTTCGGACGTGCCGACTGAGGTCCGATCTGTCTGATCTGACAGATATTTGGTCTTCTGCGGAATCCGCACGCCTGCCGATTCTCGCCGGCCCGAGGCGGGCCACGGCACCGCACGCCGGCATCACAGCGTGGTGTGGCCCCACATGTCGTCCTGGTTGGCGGTGCAGGCTTGGCGGATCACCCAGCCGGTGTGGCTGTCGAGGTAGAGCAGGTTCATGCCGTTGTTGTGCCGCGGCCAAGGGACGCAAGCACTGCCGGGCGAACAGATGGGGCAGGCGGTGTACCAGCCACCACACTTGTTGCCGGTCTCCCAGGCGTCGACCATGAGAATGAGCGCCGAACTGCGAGTGAACCGGCTGAGTTTCACGTTGGTCGCCGTCGGCTTGGTGACGTGCGAGTAGTTGCAGCCGTAATCCGCCAGGTTCGGGTGGTGACTCGTCTCGGACGGACAGGTCAGAACGCTGCCGGGGTGCGACGGGTACGTGAGTTTTCCGCCCAGATAGCTCTCGATGTACATCGGGAACCACGGGTTCGACCAGGGCGACGTGTAGGAGGGCGGCAGCGACTCGTCGTTGTCCCCCGCGTAGGTCAGTACCGCCACCCCGCACTGCTTCAAATTCCCCAGACACAGGACCGCCTTGGATCTTTCCTTCGCCTTGCCCAGCGCCGGCAGCAGCAGGCTGGCGAGAATGGCAATGATCGAGATCACCACCAGCAGTTCGATGAGTGTGAACGCCTTGCGCTGCCGTTCGGTCCCCGCAGAGTGATTCGTGCTGCGCATGTTTTCCTTCTCCTGTTGCCGTCACCGCCCGCCCAGCACCGCGTCGCGGAACCGCGCGAGCAGGCGCAGTGTGTTGGGGCCGGGCTTGCCGGTGCCGATGGTGATGTCATCGACACAAACGACCGGCAGGACTTCCTTCGTGGTGCTGGTCAGGAACGCTTCGTCGGCCTTCCGCAGTTCGTCGTAACGCACCGGCGCCTCGAACACCTCGAACTCGTCCCGCGCCAGGTCCAGAACCGCCTTGCGCGTGATACCGAACAGCACCCCCTCGCGCGGCGTGATCAGCTTGCGGCCAATGAAGATGAAGAAGTTCGCGCGCGTGCCCTCCGTGACCTCGCCGTCCGCCGTGCGGTACAACGCCTCGACCGCGCCCTCCTTCTTGGCCTCTTCCACGGCCTTGATGGCGCCAATGTAGTTCAGGCTCTTCACGGTCGGGCGCTCGCGCGCCATGACGACGGTCTTGACCTTGCAGCCACGGCTGTACTCCTCGGTGCCCGGGGACTTCACCGACGACAGCATGATGATCAGGCTCGGCGGCCCGTCCGGCGTCATCAGGTCGCTGGAAACGCCGCCGGTCACGACAATGCGGATCGCCGCGTTGTCGAAGCTGTTGCGGTCGTGCGTCTCGCGGATCAACTGCTCGATCTGCTCGACGGACCACGGCATGCGGATCCCGATGCTCTGCGCCGACGTCTGCAGCCGCAGCACGTGGTCGCGCAGCCGGAACATGACGCGGTCGTAGGTCCGCAGCAGGTCGAACACGCCGTAACCGCGGACAATGGCCAGGTCGTTCAAGGGCAGCGAGCCCTGGCTCGCAGGCACGAACTTGCCGTTCACGTAGTAGGTTGCCTCTGCCATCGGATGACTCCTCACGTTGCGCCGCACCCGCGCGAGGCCCAAAAGACGCACACCTTCGCGACGGACGCATGGCTGAACTGCCAATTTAGAGCGGCGGCAGGACGGATGCAAGAGTGCCTGGTCCTGACTCACGGCTGTTTCAAGATTTGTGACCGTCACGTGCGGCGAGTACCCCCGGCGTGTCCCCACGCCGGGGGGGGGCGGCCTGAGGACAGGCCGCCCCTACTTGGTCTTGAAACAGCCCTGGTCCTGACTCACGGCTGTTTCAAAGTCGGCAGTGCGAGCAGCCTGCGTGGCGCCCCGTAGGCCCTGCCTGTCCCCAGGCTGGGCCTCTTCGCCATGTGTGTTGGTGCGCTGTCCTTACGTCTCGGAAATGCTACACATCTCGTTACGCTGCAAGGACCATGGACAATGGACCATGGTCCCCAGTTGCGCGTAGCGCTAAGTTCACGACATCGAGTGCCGAGGGGAGACTTCCCTGAACACCCAACACTGAGCACTCATCGTTGCGCCTCAGCTTTCACCTTTCATCCCTCCCCCCATTTCGGAGAGACAAAGACTAGAGACAAAGACTAGAGACAAAGATCTAGAGACAAAGACTAGAGACAAAGATCTAGAGACAAAGATCTGGAGACAAAGACCTAGATTTCGGTCTCCCCATCTTCGTCTCCCCATCTTCGTCTCTCCGTCTTCGTCTCTCCGTCTTCGTCTCTCCGTCTTCGTCTCTCCGTCCAGTCCGTTTTTCCGTCTTCATGCCAAGTTTGGCACTACCCCTCGCTTGACAGATACCCGCAGCGCGACCATATTTCGGTTAGTCTGGTTAACCATGTTATCCAAAGGGATCCAGCGCATGACTGACCACAGCGAAGCCACGCAGCAGACGCAGACCCTCGAACAGGTCAGGACTCTCATTCTCACGGGCGAATTGCCGGCCGGTGCGCGCATTTCCGAACGGCGGCTGTGCGAGCGGCTGGGGATCAAACGCGGCCCGGTCCGAGAAAGCCTGGTCCGGCTCGAGGGCGAGGGGCTGGTGCGCAAGGCGCTCTCCCTGGCCTACTTCGTCGAGGACTACACGGTCGAGGACCTGGCCGACATCTACACGTTGCGGCTCACGATCGAGAAGCTGGCTGGCGCCAAAGCAGTGCAGCAGGGAACCACCGAGGACATCGTGCGGCTGCGGGTCACGTGCGAGGAAGAGCGCGAGGCGTTCGCCGCGAGGGATGAAGCCGCCCGCTACGCCTGCGATCAGCGGTTCCACCGGCAGTTCGTCGACGCCTCGGGCAGCAAGTTGCTGCGGCGCCTGTTCGGCCTGGTGACCCTGCCCGTTCTCCCGCAACGAACACTCGAGCCCGACCGCGTCGAGGCCACGATCCGCGAGCATGAGCAGCTCTGCGATGCGCTGCGGAAACGCGATGGTGCGCGGCTGGAACAGCTCCTCGACCGCCACCTCGGCCGCTGCGCCGGCAAACGCAAGGGGTGACGGGGGGGGAAGGACGGGGTGTGGGTGTGTGGGTGTGTGGGTGGCGGGGCGTGGGGCAGGGGAGTCTTTCCCTCGACACCCGACACGCGTCCCTCAAAGCGCGGAGTTCGGTTGCACGGTTCGTTGCGCGATGTACCGCTGAAGGAGCCCCGTTCCATGAAAGAGGTCATGACCCGGCGTGCGGCGGACAACGTCTACCTGCACAAGGACTTCCACGGCGCTTTGAGTTGTGGCATTGACTACCTGCACCGGCACTTCGGCGCGCCGGCCGTGCGGCGGTACCTGCGCGACTTCACGCTGTCGTACTTCGCGCCCCTGCGGAACGAACTGAAGATCCGCGGCCTGGTCGCACTGAAGGAGCATTTCGAACAACTCTACCGCACCGAAGGCGGCGACGCGCAGATCGAGCTCCAGGCCGACACGCTGACCGTGCGCGTGCAGCGTTGCCCAGCAGTGGCACACATGCGCGATCACGGTTACGCGGTCGCCGAGCTGTTCCACGAGACGACCCGGACGGTCAACGAAACCCTGTGCGAGGGGATGCCGTTCACGGCTGAACTGCTGGACTATGATCCCCAGACCGGCGCCGGGACCCAGCGCTTCCAGCGGAGGCCGTCATGATCAGTTGCACCGATTTCATCCCCGCCTACAGCGAGCTGTTCAGGACCCTTGAGAACCTGGGTGGCGTGGCGGCCGTGGACAACTTCTGGAACGACCTCTCCGATCGTTTCCTCAACAACCTGCGCGACCGGGTCACGGCGCACGGTATTCGCGGCTGCTGGGACTACTGGAGCCACACCCTCAACGAGGAAGCCGCCGACTTCACCATGGAGTTGGACGAAGACGCCGGCCTCTTCCGCATCACCATGCACAAGTGCCCGTCGAAGGGCCGGCTCCTGGCCTGCGGCCACATTGAGCCGTACCACGGCTACTGCCGCCACTGCGACGTGCTCTACCGCCGCGTGCTTGAGCCGCTCGGCTACGAGTACACCTTCGACGGTTCCGGATGCGATCAGGCCCGCTGCGCCATCACAATCCGGGCGCGCCACGGTGCGTAATGCGTCAGCGCCCCCGGGCGGAGGCGCCCGTTCGTAGTGGGCTCGCAGTGCGCGGAACGAAGTGGAGCGCCAAGAGCCCATCTGGTGTGTTGGGCCGGCGCGGTGTGGAGATGGTGTCTTGCCCGGCGGACAACCGCCGGGACTGCGACACCACGACGAACGGTCCCGTGACCAGATTTACCCGCACAGGTCGGAGAAATTGCGATGGACGTTGTAGGTGTGCGTGGCTGAGTATTCAGGGGTCAGTGGTCGGTGGCGTCCCTCGACACCCGACGTCCGACACGTAAGTCCTGGAGTCAGCAACGACGGCGGGCAAGACCGTAACAGAAGGAGACGTCCGATGCAGATCAAGAAGATGACCGAGGGCGAGAAGTTCGACATGGGAGTGGGCGACACGCGGCGCGTGTTCGGCCCGTTCAACGGCGCGAAGCACCTCACGTTCAACTACGCCAAGTTCAACCCGGGTGTGGCGTTCACGCAGCACGTGCACGACGCGTCGGAGGACCTCATCCTGGTTCTGGACGGCGCGGGCGTCATCCGCCTCGACGACAAGGAGTTCCCGGTTGGCCCCGGCGACGTGATCCTGGTCGCGCCCGGCGAGTTCCACGGCACTGTGGCCGGCCCGAACGGTCTGACCTGCGTCTCCTGCCAGGCCCCGCCCGACCTCAAACTCTACACCGGCGAGCGGAACAAACCCAAGGCGGAGAAACGTGCCTGACATGGTGTGCCCCCGGCAAGTTGATGATCGGACGAGCAAGGCTGATGGCCGAATCATGGATGGCAAAATCATCGGAAAGCTGAATGGCGGCAGAGACAGGAAGACAACGACATGCACCGGTGTTCAATCGGTCCAGCCGACCACGAGTGAGCGACGACAGACCGCGAGCGTTCAGGGGAACCGGGCCCGGTCTCACTCGCCCCCAACACCTGCCAGAACCTTGCGCAAGCCGGGCCTCACGCCGGGCGGAGGTTGTACTCGGGCCAGCCTTTGGCGTAGCCGTGGTGCGTCTTCAGGTAGAGGCGGTACGCGTCCACGAGGCGGCCGGTGTTGACCACGAAAAACTCGGGTGCACTGTCGGCAACCGGCTGGCCGGGCTTGACCTGGAACCTGAACGGCGGTGCAACGACGTACGGCCGGATTCCCTGGCGCCGCTGGACGCCGCGCCGGGCCGCGTCTTCGATGAGCCGGCAGGAGCGCGCCGGCGTGATGGTCTTGGCGCAGGTGGGGCCCAGCGCCTCCTTGGTCACGACGAATTCGCTGTCGGGGATCAGCGACGCCACTTCGCGCTTCACCGCCGAGTCGCCCGAGACCAGCACCACGGGGACGTCGGCGGAGCCGCATTCGAGAATGAACATACCGACCTCGCCGTAGTTCACGCCGTTCACGTTCAGCAGCGAGTGCGGCGTGATGGCGTTGGGCGTGCCGGTCATCGCGTGGCCACCGATGTACATGCCCACGTCCGTGCCGTCGAAGAACGGCAGCCACTCGGCGCGCCCGTACTCGCCCGTGATGAGCTCGACGTTCTCGGGCAACTCCTCGACCAGCAGCGTGTCACCATTACCGTGCGAGTCCCAAACCACGACCTCGCTGGCCCCCGCGGAAAACGCGCCGCGCGCGGCCGCGGAGACCTCCGCGGTCGCCACCTTCATTAGCCGCCTGATCCGCTCAAGCACGGTCGGGATATTGCGGTCCTGCGTGTCGCGTGTGACAAACCCGGCGATGCCCTCGAAGTCGAACTGAATGAAGACTTTCATGTGCGGTTCCTTGCTCCCGTTGTCGCGTGTGGGGACGGGGACTCGCAACCTCCGGCTTCCGACTCAATATGCGCTTGCCTGGGCGGCAAGGCAAGCACAGCAGGGAGGAGAACAGGGCTGTTTCAAGATTCGTGACCGTCGCGTGCAGCGAGTACCCCCGGCGTGTCCC
>MHBL01000065.1 GCA_001803235.1 Lentisphaerae bacterium RIFOXYA12_64_32 | reverse complement strand
CATCTACTCGGGCAGCGCCACAGTGCGCGACTGCATCCTGTGGGGCAACACCATCGGCTGGGGCAGCACGCCGCGCCAGATCTACGTCTATTCCGGCTCGATCACCGTCACCTACTCCGACGTCCAGGGCGGCTGGACCGGCACCGGCAACCTCGACGCCGACCCGCAGTTCGCCGACGCCGCCAGCAATGACTATCACATCAAGTCCATTGCCGGCCGCTGGAACGGCTCAGTCTGGGTTCAGGACGACGCCGACAGCCCGTGCATTGACGCCGGGGACCCGGCCGCCGCGTTCGCCAATGAACCCAAGCCGAACGGTTCTCGGGTCAATATGGGCGCGTACGGCAATACGGCCGAGGCAAGCAAGGGCGTCTCCACGGTGCAGTTCACGGCCATCCCCGCGTTCGTCAGCGTTCCGGAGTCCGGAACGGCTACGTTCTCCCTGGTCCTCGACGGCCAGCCACTTACGGACGTCCAGGCCACGGTGCAGTGGTTCTCCGGCGACACCGACATCACGGTCACCGGCGGTGCGTCGCTCATCTTCACTGTCGCGGATTGGGCAACGCCGCAGTCCGTCAGCCTGGCCGCAGCCGCGGACAATGCCGACGCGACCAACGGCACCGCCGTTATCCGGGTCAGCGCGACCGATATCAGTCCTCTGAACGTATCTGCCGTCGAGATCGACGATGACTTCACTCTGACGGTAGCGGGCGGCACGCCGGCCGGCACCACGGTGCATCAGCTCAACGATGTCGTTCCCGTTGTGGCTACGCCTCCGGAACACTACCACTTCGGACAGTGGACCGGTGATACCGCGAACGTCGCGGACGTGAATGCGTCAGAGACCACCGTCACCATGACTGCGAACGCCACCATCACCGCCACCACCGTGCCCAACTCGTACGCCGTCACCACCATTGCCCAGCATGGAACCGTCACTGGCGGTGGTGTATATCCGTACGGCACAGCCGTTCAACTCGCCGCCACGGCTGATCCCGGTTACGAGTTCCTCGCCTGGCGCGGCGGCGCTCCCGCGGGCCACACCGGCGACAACCCCGTCACGATCACCGTCAGCGGCGACATGACCATCGAAGCCTGCTTCCTGACGCAACTGGCCAACCCCACCGTGCTGACATCGCCGACTCTCATCGACGTCGGAGACACGACCTACGAGGGCGCCGAACTCGTCGTGGACGGCACAACCGCCACGATCAACGGCCCCCACTCGTTCAGCGTGCTCCGTGTCCTGCACGGCGGCGTGGTGACACACTCTGCCGCCACAACTGCCCAGACCTACCGCATGGAGCTGACGGTGTCCGGCGAGATTGTCGTCGATCCGACCAGCCGCATCGACGTGTCGGGGCGCGGGTACGTGCAGAGCCGGACGAACGGGAACG
>MHBL01000064.1 GCA_001803235.1 Lentisphaerae bacterium RIFOXYA12_64_32 | reverse complement strand
CAGAATGGCGGCGCGGGTACGATCTACATCAAGACCAACGATGCGACACCCGGACTGCTCAAGTTCGACAACGCCGGTAGCGCTCAGCCGTACGTGATGCCCGTGTGGTTCGGGCTGACGCGGGGCGACACGTCGGACGACCCGGCGTCGTTCGAGTTCACCCTCAGTATTGCCGGTGCCATTCAGCTCGCTTTTGACCCCAGCCCAACGCAACTCGTGATCCCTGCATTGGAACTGATTCCGGGGATGGGGATGAGGGCAGGCGCCCTTGTGGTATCCAACACGGTGCGGGTATCCGGTGCCAGCCTGGAGGCCGAATCGATCCAGGCCGAGGCCCTTGAACTGCTCGACGGCGCCTCCCTGACCTCGCCGTCGACCACGACCCTGGCCGAACACAGCCTGACCATCACAGCCGACACGGTCATGGTGGATGCGACCAGCCGTATTGACGTATCTGGCCGGGGATATGTGCAGGGCCGGACCCTGGGCAACAAGACGTGGGACTCACAGGTTTGCGGCGGCAGCTATGGTGGGTATGGTGGCGTGGCCGCCGGCTGGGGCAGCCCCCACTGCGGCGTGTACGGCGACTTCCGCGATCCGAATGAACTGGGCAGCGGCGGTGCAGCCAACTACTATGGCGGGTCGGGCGGCGGTTTGGTGCGGCTCAACTGCACGTCGTTGGTACTGGACGGGCAGATCCTGGCCAACGCGGCAGACGGGCAGTTCTACTGTGGCGGTTCGGGTGGCGGCATTCGCGTAAACGTCGACGCACTGAGCGGTACGGGCAGCATTGCGGCCAACGGCTGCAATGGTTACAACACAAGCGATGCCTGCGGCGGCGGTGGCGGTCGCATTGCGATCTATTACGGCACTTCCAGTTTCGACTGGACCACAGTCACCGCCACCGGCGGCACGGGCGATTTCGGCGGCGGTGCGGGCACGATCTACATCAAGACCAACGACGCGACACCCGGACTGCTGAAGTTCGACAATGCGGGGATCAACCCGCAGTACGTGACGCCGGTGTGGTTCGGGTTGCGCGGCAACACGTCGGACGACCCAGAGTCGTTCGAGTTCACGCTCAGCGCTGCCAATGCAGCGCGGTTTAAGTTCGACCCCAGCCCGACGCAACTGATTACGCCGACACTGGAACTGAATCCAGGAGTGCAGATGAGTGCGGGCGCCCTTACTGTGTCGTCCGGAACGGTGCGGATATCCGGGGCCATCCTGGAGGCTGATTCCATCCATGCCGACGCCCTCGAACTGCTCAACGGCGCCTGCCTGACTTCGTTGCCGACCACGACCATGGCCGAACACAGCCTGACGATCACGGCCGGCGCGATTACCGTCGACGCGACCAGTCGCATTGACGTCTCGGGGCGAGGGTGTCTTCCCAACTACACACGAGGGAATGCGTTGTGGAGTACCTTCTACGTTTCTCCTGACGGCCACGTTGCCGGTGGCAGCTATGGCGGCCACGGCGGGCTGTACAGGGCTAACCGCTGTGAGGTCTACGGCGACTTCCGCAACCCGAATGAATTGGGCAGCGGGGGGGCGTACATAGGTTACGGCAACGCCTACGCAGGAGGCGGATTGGTTCGGATTGCGTGCACGAGTTTGGCGCTCGATGGCCGAATGCTGGCCAACGGCCAGGACTCGCCATTGGAGGGCAGCTGTAGCGGCGGTTCCGGGGGCGGCATCCTCTTGAACGTCCACACACTGAGCGGTAGCGGGCCTATCTCGGCCCGCGGCGGCAACGCGAACATGGCCAACGGAAGTTGCGGCGGCGGTGGCGGCCGCATCGCGATCTACTACGACAGTTCCAGCTTCGACCTCTCGAACGCTACCGCCAGCGGCGGTACGGGGTGGGCCGCAGGAGAAGACGGCACGGTCCATACTGCAAATGGCCCGGGTTATCTCTCTGTTCTCGGCGTCACCACCCACAGTACGCCTGGCCAGTCTAGCGCCGTACATGTACTCTTCAATATGCCCATTCTTGCGTCGTCATTCACCGTCGATGACGTCACACTCCTCGGACCGTACGGCCCCGTCTTGCCTCTAGGTCTGACCCAACTCTCGACCGTCGCATACCGCCTCGTCTTCCCCGTCTTGGGAGATGGACTGTATGAGCTTTCGGTGGGACCGGCAGTGATGTCCTTCAATGACGCCGCCATGGACGTCGACATGGACGATGTGGCCGGGGAGGCCGGCGATGACGTCTATAGCGTTCGCCTTCAAACCGCGCAAGGGCGCGATCTGGACCGCAGGCTAACCATCGAAAAGGGCCTCCACTGGCTGGCCCTGCGCCAGAGGGCCGACGGTTCCTGGGCCAGCACATCATATGGCGAGAGCGGAACCATCGCGCTCACGGCCACCGCCATCTGGGCGTTCGAAAACGCCGGACATACACCTGGCAGCGACCCAGCCAGGGACATCTATCAGCCACTCGTCGTGAAAGCGCTGGATTACCTCTTCTCGCAATCCCGCTACGTACCTATCTACATGACGCACCATGGCGACCCTGACTCGGGCGTCAAAAACACTCTTGGCGTGGCCGTCGGCAGCGGGGCCGGAAACTGTGGCTACAGCTATCCCATGGCGGTGGCCGCTATCTGCGCCTCCGGCACACCGGGCTTTAGGACCTGCGCCGGGCCGTTCCAGAACAGCGGCGACGGCACGACGTATGCGGAGATCGCCCAGGACGCGGGCGATTTTCTCGTGTACGTTCTCGGAACCGATTCCCGCGGCGGCTGGAACTACGGGGCGGAGATCGGCAGCAACTATGCGGACATGTCCATCGGCAGTTGGAGCTTTGTCGCGCTCGAAGCTGTGGCGCAGTTCGGCGGCGAAGTGCCGCGCTGGGCACAGACCTGGTCCGAGACCTTTGTCGAGCAAACGTTCTACTCACCCAATGGGTCTTTCGGCTACTCGCCAGGCGACCCTTACGGCTCGCACGCCTGCAGCGGATCGGGACTCGCGGGCCTGACCTGGGCGGCAATGGACGGGCGGGCACCCGGTATCCCCGCCGGTGTCATGAAGGTGAAGAACCTGGGCTATTGGGGGGCTTTGTCGGGCGTCTCTAACTTCCCTGACGAGCGTGCTGGGTATACCATGTGGACGATGGCGCGCGCGTTTCGCATGGCCAACATCGAGACCATTAACACGCCTGTGGGTGGCTTCTCCTGGGCAGACAACGTTGCCCCAGGCGAATGGAACGAAGGCTTCCGTTCGTATCTGGTCCGCACCCAGTGGCCGGACGGCAGGTGGCAAATGGCTCTTGGTTCCGACTTCTCCACCGCCTGGGCGGTGCTTTGCCTCTCGGAAGGTGTGATCGGGCAGAAGGAATTCGTCCGCGACGTCACGGTCGTCAGCGAAGTGCCGAAGAGCGATGGCCTGGAACTGCTGCCAGAGACGTTCGGCACTCAGGCGCCGGTGGTGACGGATGCGGGCGATCACTGGACGCTGAACTGGAACGTCGGCGACATTGCTGCTGGCAGGGTCGTGGACCTGTCCTATGACCAGTACCTCGACGGACTGCAAGCGGGCGAGACGCGCACGGTCCAGGACTCTCTTAAGGTCACCTACTCGTCCGCCGAATCACTGCCGCTCGAACAGGACTTCGGCCCGCTTGGCGTGGCCGTCGATGCATCGCTGTACGGCATCACGGTCGATTCGGCCAGTGCCTCGTACCAGACGGGCCAGACGGCGCAGTTTACGACCACCGTTGCGCTGCCGGCGGGCCAGGGCTTCCAGAGGATCAACCAACCCGGTTCTGGCACCTACGTAATCGAGGGCAGTACGGCGAACGCCGGGGCGACGTGGACCCGGCTGGACTTCGATCTGCTCAATGCCGACGCGTTCGCCAGTGGCAGCACACCGGTGAGTATCCGCGTGCGGAGCGCCCCGAGCCAGGCCGGCCTCGCGGCCGCGACGTTCAGCAGTGCGGTCACGGCCAGCGGCAGCCCCATCCCCTGCGACCCCGGCCGGTTCCTCGAGCTTGAAGTCACGCTCACGCCCAACGGCCAGGGCGTGCCGCCCGAGGTCGACTTCATCACGGTCTATCACAACCAGGCCCAGACCAAGGTCGTGCTCGACATCCTCGACAGCCATAGCGCCGTGGTTGCCACGGTCGGCGAGTTCGCGCTGTTCCCGTCCGACTACGGCCAGAACTTGGTGCGCACGCACAACTGGCCGGCCACCGGGGTGCCGCCGGCCGCCTATCAGGTCCGCGCCCGCATCATGGAGGACACGACCAGCGTCGCCTCGGACACGGACGCGTTCACGATCGCGGCCGGGACCGGGCCGGGCTCGGTCACCTCGACCATCTTCACAGACCACGGTGTGTACACCTCGAACGACCGCGTCCTGATCACGTCGAAAGTGTTCAACAACGACGCGCACGTGAGCTTCCAGGACGTGCCGGTTACGGTCGCTATCCTCGGGCCGGACTCGACGCCCGTGGCGGACGGGAGCTTCACGTATCACATCCCGCTGCTGGCCGCGGGCAGCGTGGATGCGCGGGCGTTGCCCTGGGAGACCGGCCTGAGCGCGCCCGGCGCCTACACCGCGACCCAGACCGTCACGCCACAGAGGCTGTCCCCAGTCACAGCCGCGACGGCGTTCCAGATTCAGGCGAGCACGGGCGGGCAATTGGTGACGACCGGCCAGATTTCCGCCGTGCCGGACAGCATCGAGCGGCCGATGACATTCAATGTCCCTTGGTCCGTAACCAACGCCGGCAATGCCGATCTCTCGGAGCTCCGAGTCACCCAGACTGTCATGGGCATCGGGGCTCCTGGTACTCCGCCGGCGTTCCGCAAGGCCAACACTACTGTCATCGAGTCGCTCTTGAAGGGAGACGTCTGCGCAGGTACGTGGCCAAACGTAAGTTCCGCCGAGCTTGATATCGGACGGTACATCCTGATACTGGAGGTGGCTGTGGGAGATGGCATCCCCACCGCAGTTGCATCCGGTTGGCTCGATGTAACCGGCGCCCTGGACTCGATCCCGCCCACGACTGTCGATGACTACGCGCTCGACAGTGTCTGGTCGAACCAGGACGCGCACATCACCCTCACCGCCACGGACAACGAGGGCGGCAGCGGCGTGAAGCGCACCACCTACACGCTCGACGACCAGACCACCGTCGGGGCGGTTTTCGACGTCACAGCCGAAGGCACAACGCTCGTCACCTACCGCAGTGAAGACAACGCCGGAAATGTCGAAGCCGACCAGTCGGTGACCGTGAAACTGGACAAGACCGCCCCTGCGGTCTCCGCAGCCGTCGCGCCCGAGGCGAACGCCGCCGGCTGGCACAACACCGACGTCACGGTGTCGTTCACCGCCACGGACGCACTGTCCGGCGTGGCGACTGTCAGCAGCCCTGTCACGGTCACGACGGAGGGTGCCGGCCAGCAGGTCGCCGGTAGCGCGACCGATGTCGCCGGGAACACGGGCCAGGCCAGCGTCAGCATCAGCCTGGACAAGACCGCGCCGCTGATTACGCACGACTTCACGCACGACTCGACCTGGCTCGGGGCCGCGCAGACCATCACGTTCGGGGTGACGGATGCGCTCTCGGGGATGGCGTCCAGTTCCTACTCGTTGGACGGCGACATCCCGGTGGAAGGCGATACGGCCATCGAGGTCACCACATCCGGTCAGCACACGGTCGTCATCAACGCCGTGGACACCGCCGGCAACGCAGCCTCCACGACGCTTCACGTCTGGGTGGATCTGGATGCTCCGGCAGTGACGCACGACTTCACGCACGACGGCGAGTGGATCAGCGCTGACCCCATGATCCACTTCAGTGCCACGGATGCATCGAGCGGCGTGGCCTCGACCTGGTACGTGCTGGACACCGGCGCGCGGGTGACAGCGAACACCGTCACCGTCAGCACCGAAGGCGAACACACGCTGGTGCTGGGCGCGACAGACAACGTCGGCCGCGAGAGCACAGTGACCCTGAGCGTGAAGCTGGACAAGACGCCGCCGACCGGCACCGTCGACTACATCCCGGCGACCTGGACCAACCAGAACGTGACAGCAATCCTCACGCCGTCCGAGCCTGATGTCACCATCTTGAACAACGGCGGTGCTGTGGACTACGTCTTCGCCGACAACGGCACGTTCGCGTATGAACTGCGCGACCACGCCAACAACAACGGCACGGTCACGGCCACCGTCACGTGGATCGACCGCACTCCGCCAGTCATCACCGCGGCCGTCACACCTGAACCCAACGCGAACGGCTGGAACAGTGCCGACGTCACCGTGACGTTCGCCGCCACGGATGACGCCAGCGGCGTGGCCGCGGTGAGCGGCCCGGTCACGATCACAACGGAAGGCGCGAACCAGCAGGTGGTGGGGACAGCCACCGACTTGGCCGGGAACACGGCGCAGCTCACGGTCACCGTCAACCTGGACAAGACCGCGCCAGCCCTGACTTCGGCGCTGGCCCCAGCCCCGAACGCGGCCGGGTGGAACAACAGCGATGTCACGGTCTCGTTCGCCGCCACCGACGCGCTGTCCGGGCTGGCCACGGTCAGTCCTGATGCCGTCGTCACCACC
>MHBL01000063.1 GCA_001803235.1 Lentisphaerae bacterium RIFOXYA12_64_32 | reverse complement strand
CCGTCCCGGGAGTGTCCGCTGTTGCCCAACTGCGTGGCCAGACCCGTGTCCTTGGCGACCTTGGCGACGGTGCGGGCCTCCCAGACATTGTGCGTCAGCGGCTTCTCGCAATAGACGTGCTTGCCCGCGCGCATGGCCCGGACCGAGACATACGCATGCAGATGGTCGGGCGTGGCGCAGAGGACGGCGTCGACGGCCTTCTCCTTGTCGAGCAGCACGCGGAAATCTTCATACTGGGCGCAGCGATGATTGGGCGACTTCTGCGAGTAATGCTTCTCGATCTCGGCGCTGACCGGTGTGCGCCCGCCCTGGCCGCGATAGTAGAAGGCCTCCAGGCTGAACTGCTCGATGGGGTCGGCCACGGCGATCACCTGGGCGTCGGCCTCGTGGAACAGGGCACGGACGTTGGTCCGTCCCTGGCCGCCGGCGCCCACCAGCGCGATGTTTACCTTCTCGCTGGGCGAAACGAACTTCGGCCCTCCGAGCACGTGGCGTGGAACGATCGTGGCTGCCGCTGCCGCTGCCGCGGCCGAGCCCAGGAATTGGCGTCGCGTGGGGTTCATCGTGGTTGATCTCCTCAAGGGGTAGTATTCGTCGGACCGGCACGCCCCGGTCTCTACCCATGATGGGCACCCGCTCGATGCCTGTCAACCCGCCGGCTTGTTGACGGCGGAGGGCGGCGGCGGTATGGTGAGCAGCGGACGCGATGGGACCAATCGCCTTCGTAAAGGAGAAACCCAATGTGCGGCACTCATTCTTCCGGTTCGTGTCTCGGCTGTTCTCATGCGTTCGGGCGGCGACGCTTCCTGCAAGGCTGCGGGGCCGCGGCGGCAGTCGGCCTGACGGGGCCTTTGGCGAACGCGGCCGATGCGCCCAAGGCCCAGCAGGTCCGCGTGGCCTTGGTGTTTCTTGCCAACAGCGCGGACCGGGAGATCTGGCCGTATCCGGGCTTTGACTGCGCGGCCCGCGCGGAGGAGATCCTCAAGCTGCTCAAGCAGGGCTGCCCGAAGGTCGAGTTTGTCCAGGTCGTCGTTGCCCGGCCGGGCGACGTCGAGAAGGCGATCGCCTTGAAGGACACGGTCGATGGCTACCTGGTGTATGCGATCACGCTGAACTGGTACCTGACGGCCTCGTTGGCGCGGATCGCCAAGCTCGGCAAGCCGATGCTGGTGGCCGACGAATACTTGGGCGGCTCGGGGCTTTTTCTGTGCGGGACCGCTGCCCTGCGGCGGCAAGGTCTGGCAGCCGGGGCCGTCGCTGCGGGCGCCGAAACCGCCGGCCCGGGAGTTGACGTTTCCACCACAACGGGTTTCGTTCGCAGGCCGGCGACCTCTTGTTCCAGCGCCCGCGCCTGGGACCGGGAAGCCTCGAGCGCCTTCTCGGTCTCGCGCAGGGCTTGCTCCATCCGAGCTTTCATCTGGTCCATCTGCGCCTGGAAGTCCGCCATCTGCTTCTGGGCCGCCGTCACGACCGCATCGGCGGCCGGTGCGACAGGGACTGCGGCCGTCGACGGCGTGGACTGAGCCGCGGCCTGCCCCTGCCCTGCCTTGGCAGCCGGAACAGCGGTCTCCAGGAGCGCGTCGGCGTTGGCGCGAAGCCGCTCCGCCTCGGGTTTCACGGCCCGGATCCGGGCCTCGGCTTCACGGAGACGCACCTCGTTGACGGGGATCTCGGCCTCAAGCTGGGTGCGCAGTGCGGCAACGGACGCTTCCACCAGCGGGTCCATGGTCCGGCCGGGCGTCTTGGCAGCCGCGTCCTTGGCAGCGGCATACTGCGTCTGCAGGTTCTGCAACCGCGCCCGTGCCGCGGCCAGGGCTTTGACGCAGTCCGCACGCTGCGTTTCGGCGTCGGCAAGCGTCTGCGCCGCGGCGTCCGCGGCTTGCAGGGCGGCCTGCAGTTCCGGGTTGGGCTTTGTGCCCGAAGCCGAAGCGAGCAGGGAGAGGAAACAGAGACCGGCAACCAGAACCAAGCCGATCCGGGTGGGGGTCGCCATGACGGAACGCGTCGCAGTAGTCACGCGGCAGGTCCTCCGATCGCTTTCCAAAGTACATGAACTCGTGGCGTCCGATGAAGCCACGCCCCATTTCCCTTTGGGCACCGAAAAGCCTGAGCGGAAATCTTGCCTTGGCGTTTTTGGGTGTGCGCGTCTCCACACGCCAGCACCCACGCGCGCGACATGAAGATACGAATGCCTTCTTGCCGACGGGCAACCAAAGCAACGTACGGCGAAGCCCTTCTTTCTACAGTACCACCTGACAAGGTACACCACGCCACCGTTTCCACCACCCCATCAAGAAGAAATCGGTAATGCGTCAGTTGCGGGTGGAGATAAGGTCGAAGTTTGATCTGGGCTGACGCCTAAAGTGGTCGGAGCGGCTCGCTCCGGCGGTTGCGGGACCGAGCCGGTCCCGCCACTTTGGCCATCTACCGCCCAACCGTCCACACGCGACTCCCATGTTACTCGCGGGGCGCGGTAAAGTGGTCGGAGCGGCTCGCTCCGGCGGTTGCGGGACCGAGCCGGTCCCGCCACTTTGCCAGAATGCCCCGGACCGAAGCGAGTAACACGTAGGTATGATCGGCCGGTCCGCCGGCCGGGGGACGCTGACGCATTACAATCGACCTGTGCGGGTAAGTCCAGCCTCCCCACCGCCCTGTCAGGGCGGAAACGGGGGGACGCCCGTGGTCCGTGGGGTGAACCCCACGGCTACACACCCAAGTCCCTTCGGGACGAAGCTGTCCAACGCCATTCGGGACGGTGGACCGGTCTCCTGTCCCGAAAGGAGCCGAGTCGGTCGCGGTGCCAGACCAGACCGGTTCCGCCTGACCGGCAGTACCGCGGGCGGCCATCCGCCCGCCATCCGAAACCTCGTGCTACGTGCGTGCCGAGAAGCGGGCGGAGGGCCGCCCGCAGTACTGCCGGAACCAGAAGAGGGCGGAGTACTGTGCGGTACGACGCATTGCCCCCCGTCAAGATGACGCCAGGGCTGCTTCAAGATCTGGCGTTGCGTCTCGGTAAGGCCACGCCTCCGCGCACACCAAGTAGGGGCGGCCTGTCCTCAGGCCGCCCCCCCCGGCGTGGGGACACGCCGGGGGTACTCACCGCACGCGACGGTCACGGATCTTGAAACAGCCCTAAGATGCCGCGCGAAACGGTTGGACTTGGACGCGGATGGTTCTACATTGACGCGCGGTGAACACCGCGGAAGGCGGAGGCTTTCTTAGGATCGCGGGTCGGGTGTCGAGGGGCCGGAGTCGGAGCAGGCAGGAGGATTCACACATGAGCGCTGACAAAACGACGTTCGCACTGTTCTTCGGGAATCGCGGTTTCTTTCCGGCCTCGCTGCAGGCCAGTGCGCGCAAGGAGATGACCCAGGCCCTTCGCCATCTCGGGCACAAAACCATCGCACTGGATCCGGCCGCCACGCGCCACGGCGCCGTCGAAACCCCAGCCGAAGGCGACAAGTACGCCAGTTTCCTGCGCCAGAACCGCGGCAAGTTCGGCGGCGTCATCGTCTGCCTGCCCAACTTCGGCGACGAGACCGGCGCCATCAGCGCCCTGAAAGACTGCGGCGTGCCGATCCTGATCCAGGCCTACCCGGACGACCTGGACAAGATGGCGCCGGCGGTGCGGCGCGACGCGTTCTGCGGCAAGTTCTCGATCATGGACGTGTTCACGCAGTACGGCCTGCCGTTCACGGCGCTGACGCCACACACGGCACACCCGGCGGGCAAGGCGTTCGCTGCCAACGTCGACTACTTCGACCGGCTCTGCCGCGTCTGCAACGGCATGAAGAGCATGGTGGTCGGCGCGATCGGCGCGCGCACCACTGCGTTCAAGACGGTGCGCATCGACGAACTTGCGCTGCAGCGACACGGTATCACCATGGAAACGCTCGATCTGTCGGGCGTATTCGCGCGCATGAACGCGGTCAAGGACTCGAGCCAGGCGTACAAGAAGAAGGCCGACCGCCTGAAACGCTACACGTCGTGGGCCGGCGTGCCGGCAACCGCGTTCCAGAAGATCGCCCGCCTCGGCGTGGTGCTCGACCAGATCGTTGCCGAGTGCAAGCTCGATGCGCTGGCGCTGCGCTGCTGGGTCGAAATGCAGCAGCAACTCGGCATTTCGCCGTGCGTGCTGTTGAGCGAACTGAACGACCGCGGCATGCCGGCGGCGTGCGAAGTTGACGTCGGCAATGCGGTCACCATGCACGCGCTGTCGCTCGCGTCGGGCCGGCCGCCGATGTGCCTGGACTGGAACAACAACTATGGCGAGGAAGCGGACAAGTGCATTCTGTTCCACTGCGGTCCCGTGGCGCAGAGCCTGATGACGTGCCGCGGCAAGATCTCCGACCACGCGATCCTGGCCAATGCCGTCGGCCCCGGCAGCAGCTACGGCTGCAACGAAGGCCGGATTATCGCCACGCCCATGACCTACGGCAGCCTGCTCACCGAGGCCGGGGATCTCTGCTTCTACCTGGGCGAAGGGCAAATGACCGATGACCCGATCCCCGCCAACTTCTTCGGTTGCGCCGGGGTCGCGCAGATTCCGGACCTGCAGGAGAAACTGCAGACCATCGGCTACCTCGGGCACCGCCACCACGTCAGCGTCACCCCCGGCCACGTCGCCGCACCGGTCCTCGAGGCCTGGGAGAAATACCTCGGCTTCGACGTCACCGCGCTGTAAGGTGTCGGCACGCAGTGCGGGCCCCGTAGCGCGACCCCAGTGGCGCGGGACCTCCGGGACCGCAGCAGGGTGCCTCGGGGCCGTCCCGGCCCGAGTCCCTTTTCCGGAGATCCATAGTAGGGCATGGCTCCAGCCTTGCCGATTCCTCGCAGGTACGTTGCGCTGCAGGGTGCGACAGCAAGGCCGGAGCCTTGCTCTACTTCCGCCGTGCCCGGACTCCGCCCTCCGTGCTCCGTGCTCTGAGCTTCCCCCGCCCAGCCCGAAAGAGCTCGACCTGTGCGGGTAAATCCGGCTACGGCACCGTTCGTAGTGGTGTCGCAGTCCCGGCGGTCGTCCGCCGGGCAAGACACCATCCCCACGCCACGCCGCCACAACACGTCCGACTTCGTTGCGAGACTTCGCCGTGACACGCCGGATGGGCTCTTGGCGCTCCACTTCGCTCCGCGCACTGCGAGCCCACTACGAACATGCGTAGCCTCGCGTCCATGGCAGGGCCTTTTCGCTCTCAGGATTTACCCGTCCAGCCCGAAAAAACATTGCAGCCCTTCTAAGAAACCCTGTGTTGGTGCATTGTAAGCGGTAGAAGCGTGCCTGAACCACAGGGCGGGAACCGTGAACAGCGAGCACCAGCACTACACGGACTGGATCGGGGCCACCCTGGCCGAGTACGAAGGTCCGTTGTTGCGCTACGCGGTCCGTTTCACCGGCGACCTGCACCGGGCGCGCGACATCGTCCAGGACACGTTCCTGCGCCTGTGCCGGCAACGTCGCGACGAGGTCGAGCCCTACCTGCGCCCCTGGCTGTTCAAAGTCTGCCGCAACCGCGCCCTGGAGATTCTGCGCCACGAGCGCCGCGCGCAACCGTTCGAGCCGACCGACACCGCCCAGCCCACGGATACCGCCGCCTCGCCCGCGGACGTCGCCGAGACGCAGGACTCGACCCGGCGCGTGCTGCAGCTCATCGGTTCGCTGCCGGCGCGCCAGCAGGAAGTGCTGCGACTCAAGTTCCAGGAAGAACTCAGCTACAAAGAAATCAGCGATGTCACCGGCCTGACCGTGACCAACGTCGGGTTCATCATCCACACGGCCGTGCGCACGCTGCGCGAACGCCTCCTGCGGGACGACGACCCACCGCAGGGGTCGGAGGCAACATCATGACCGACCACCGCGACAACCCGACGCTCACCAGTTACGCCCTGGGCGAACTCGCCCCCGCCGAACGCGCCGACGTGGAAGCGCTGCTCGCCCGCGATCCGGCCGCGCGTCAGGCGCTGCACGAGATCCAGGCGGCGACCGGCATGCTCACGGTCGCACTGCACGCCGAGGCCTGCGAACTGCGTACGACCAGCCCCGTCTTCGTCCAGGCGGACGACGCGGCCGGCGAGCGACTCGTCCGGTTCGCGGTCGACGAACTCGCCGACGACGAACATGCGAAGGTCGCACGGCAACTGCGCCGCGACGCGCGACTCTGCCAGGACGTGGAAGCACTGCGCCAGACCATCCGCCAGGTGGCCGGCGCGTTGCGCCAGGAACCGTGCCCGCCGCCGACACCGGGGCTGCGCGACATCGTCCTGCGCGAAGCGACACGCCGAACGGTGCTCCAGACGGTCGCCGTGCCTCGCCCCGAGACGCCGGTACTGCCGTGGTACATCCGCGGCGCACTGGAACTGCGCAACGCCTTCATGCTGTTCCTCCCCTCGCTCATCCTGGTTGGTCCGCTGTGGGCCGGCGGCGCCGCCATGGCTGAGCGGGTCTACGCCGAACTGCTGCCCAACCAGCCCCTGCCCGCCGCCACCCGCCTGGTCATTGCATCGGGAAACTTCCTGCAGGCGAACTGGCTGCCGCTGGCCGTGGCAGGCACGCTGCTGGTCCTGCTGCCCGTCTTCCTCCGGCTCAGCCTGCAGCGGACCGGGCCCGCGGACCGCGCGCCGCGCCTGGCCTTCACCACCCTGCCGCGCCTGCCCGTGGGCGCCGTGACCGCCGTCGTGTCGCCCGTGCTGGTCGGCGTCATGGTCGTCGCCTTGTTCCTGCCGGCGCGGACGATTGAGACCCGCGGGGACCGCACGTTGGATCAGAGACTGGAGAGGGCCACTGCCCATGAAACCCAAGGCCGATGAACTGATCGAGTTCTTCCACCAGCTCGCACTGCTGGTCCGGGCCAACATGCCGTTGCCCGACAGCCTGGCGGGCCTGGCGGGAAACTGCCGCAACCCCGCGTTCGCTCACGTCGTACAGCAACTGGCTGACGACGTGGCGCACGGCCTGCCCCTGTCGGACGCCGTCGCCCGACACGGCCGATGCTTCGACACGTTCCACGTGCAGCTCCTGCGCGCCGGCGAGCGGTCCGGCACCCTGGGCGAAGTGCTGACGGAGATCGCGCGCATCGCACGGCTGGAACACGCACTGCGGACCCGCGTCAAGGAGGTCGCCGCGTACCCGGTGCTGACGGTGTCCATGGCGGTCGCGGTTCTGCTGCTGGTGCTGCGGTTCCTGTTCCCGGAATTGGCCGCCACGGTGCAGGACATGTACGAGAACGGAGTGCCGGCCCTGTCCGGGCTGCTGTTCGCCGCCGCCGACTGGGTCAAGGCGTACTGGTGGGGTTGCGTGGCGGTGTACCTGACGGCGGTCGGCGCGGTGATCTGGGTCTTCGCGGCGCGGCCCGGCAGCAACGACCCGCTGCGCCGCTGCATTCGCGCCCTGCCCGGAGCCCAGCGCATTTTCGCCAACCACGACATGGCGCGGGCCAGCGGCATCCTCGCGGTCCTGGTGCGGCATCAGACGCCGCTCGATCAGGCGCTGAGCACCGCGGCGGACCTGACCGATAGTCCCGGCGTGGGGCGCGCCCTGCGCGAACTCGCCGCCGCGGTTCGCAGCGGCGCGCCCATCGGCCGTCGCGTCGAGGCAGCCCACGGCCTCGATCCGCTGCTGCTCAGTTGCCTGGCGCACTTCCCGGAAAACGAACTGCCCGGCGAACTCGAGCAGGTGCGCGAGGCGTTCACGGAGAGGGCCAACACGGCAACCGTGCGCTGCGCAGCGGTCTGGGGCAGCGTCGCCTGCACCGCCATGGCCCTGCTCGTCGGCGCCGTGGTCTTGGCCATGTTCATGCCGCTCATCGAACTGGACCGCTGGTTGCACGTCATGGGGTGATCACATGCGCAACACCTTCGCCAACATCCTCGACTGTTTCCTGCCCCTGGAAGAAATCCAGGCTGTTCATGGCCGGCTGACCGTCCCGAACGTGGTCGCAGGCGCGCTCTGTCGCGCCATGAAGCACAAACTGCCGCTGGCACTGACGTTGCGCGGCGCCGCGGAAAGCGAACGCCTCCAGGGTGGCAAGCCGGCGCGAATCCTGCTGGCGTTGGCCCAGGACATCGAGGCCGGCGTACCCCTGGCCGACGCCCTCGAACGCCACGCCGGCCGGTTCCTGCCGCCGCACATCGTACCGGCCGTGCGCGCCGCCGAAGCACGCGGGCAACTGCCCATCGTGCTGCCGGCGCTGGCCAAGGGCATTGAGCGACGCGTCCGCATTCGGACCCGCGTGAAGGAAGCCCTGACCTTCCCGCTCGTCGAACTGGTTGTCCTGCTGGCCATTACGGGGTTCCTTATCGTCTTCATCTTCCCCAAAATGCGACGCGTTTTTGAGGTGCTCCTCGGTGCGCCAGAAACGGCCGGCCGGTTGCTGGACTTCCTGACCGGTCACAGCGAGTTGCTGGGCATGCACATCCACCCCATAGCGACGGGTTTCGACCTCCTGTTCTGGGGGACGCTGGCCTTCATCGTCGCCTACGCCCTCGCGCACTGCTTCCCCGCGCTCGGGAACGCCTGGGCCTGGTTCTGGGAAACAATGCCGGTCGTCGGCCCCGTCCGGCGCCAAATCGCGCGGCTCGAACTGGCCGACACGCTCAGTGCCGCCACGGCGGGGAACGGCGATCTGCTCGGGGCGCTGCGGCTCGGCCATCAGTCCAGCCGCAGCCCGCATCTCCGGAAACGCCTGGCCGCCTGCATCGCCGCCGTGGAACACGGCGAGCCGTGGGCCGCGGCGTGGGAGGCGGCCGGCATCGGTACGCCGTTCGAGAACTGGATCCTGCGCAACGCCGCCGCCCGACAAGACCCCTTCTCGGGTTTCATGCTGCTGCGCGACTGGCTCGCGGCAGAGGTCGAGAGGCGAATCAGCCGCGTCAGTTTCTGGCTCGAACCCTGTATGACGTGCCTGAACAGCGCGTTGGTCGCCGCCCTGGTGTTCGCCGTCTGGCAGCCGCTGACGCATCTGGCAGGGTTCTGTTTCGAGTTCTAGGAGTGACGGCAATGACCGACTACCAGAACAAACCGCCGCACGAGTTCGTGGACGCGATCCTGCGCGACGCCCTCAGTCGCGGGGCCAGCGACATCTACTGGTTGCCGCGCAAGGCATCCGTGGCCATCCGCTTCAAGACGGACGGACACCAGGATGACGTGGGGACCGTGCCGCACGACTATGGAACCCAATGCATTGCGCGCCTGAAAGTGCTCGCCGGGCTGCTCACGTACCGCTCCAGTGTGGCCCAGGACGGCGCCATTCACGGCGTGGCCGGCTACCCGGACGCCGAACTGCGCGCCGCCAGCCTCCCGACGCACCACGGCGAACGCATCACGCTGCGCATTCTGCACCAGCAGGCAAGCAGCCTCTCGCTCGACGGCCTCGGGTTCGAGGATGCCGTCCTGCACGCCCTGCGCGAGCTGCTCGCGCGCCCGACCGGCATGCTGATCCTGACCGGCCCGACCGGCTCGGGGAAGACCACGACCATCTACGCCATGATCCACGAACTGCTCCAGGGCGGGCACGACCCAGCCACGCTCATCACCATCGAGGACCCGATCGAGCGCGCCATCGAGCACATCTCGCAGGTCCAGGTCACTCGCGCCGGCGAGGACTGGGGCTATCCCGAAGCGCTGCGCGCCGCCCTGCGCCACGACGTGAAGACACTCGTGATCGGCGAAATGCGCGACAAGGACATCGTCCGCGTCGCGCTCGATGCGGCACTGACCGGGCACCGCGTCATCACCACGTTCCACGCTGGCGACATTCCTGCCGTCTACGGCCGACTCCTGCACCTGGGCTTCGAGCCGTTCCTGATCGCCGCCGCCGTAGCCGGGGTCGTGTCGCAGCGCCTCGTGCAGCGCCGCGACGGCACGGGCCAGGTCCCGGTGGCCGCGCTCCTCCGCGCCACCGACGAGTGGCGCGACGTGATCACCGCCAACCCGGGCCTGGCCGATTTGCGACGCCGCGTCGCCGCCATCCCCGGCGCCGACCTGACCGCCGCCGCGCAACAACTCGCGTCGCAAGGCCGGATCCACGAGAAGGATGTGTATCTGTTGTGAGGGGTCAGGGTTCAGGGGTCAGGGGTCAGGGGTCAGGCGTCACTGAGTCACGGAGTCACTGCGTCGCCAAAGCAACCGGGCTGACAGCGATGGAACCGGTACGTACGACAGGAGTTCCCGAGATGAACACTCGACAAGAGAACGTCCGGCAGGCCGCCTTCAATCTGGTTGAAGTCGTGTTTGCGCTCGGACTCCTCGGCATGACCGCTTCGGCGGCATTTTCCGGGCTGAACCTGTGCCGCGATATGCAGCACCGGTTCGGGCAGGAACGCGTGGCCGTGCAGGTGCTGGACAACGTCGTCGAGCGCCTGGCCGCGCAACCCGCCTACACCGCGGACACGGTCAGGCAGATCGTGGCTGCGGAGTTCGCAGCCCTGCCGGCGCGGTCACAGCAGGACCTGACGACGCGATGTGAGGTGTCGGGCACTGCGGTCACGGTTTGGATCCAGCGGCGGGACGGAAAAACCCCGGTCAGCGTAAGGATACCCCTCTCATGAAGACGCAAACGACGATGCGGACGCACGGAACGCCCACTGCCCAAGGCCCAGACGCAGCGTGGCCCAGGCTTGTAGTTCCGCGTTCACGCGGTCCGGGTTGCGCGTGGCGCCGGGACGGGGGACCGCCTGAAGGGCGTGTCGATTTAGTCCACGCCACCCCAAGTCAGCCCGCGAGGACGCGGGCGCTCCAGTTCGGATGCAGCACGAATTATGGAGCGCCCGCGTCCTCGCGGGCTCTGGATTCCATTAAATCGACAGGCCCTGAAGGCGGAACTACGAACGGGGGACGGCCCGCCTGCCACCCCACGTCAGTCACAAACCCACGCGGCGAAGGCTCACATCGGGGGGCCTACCGGTCCCACCCCTACACAATGACTGAGACGCTGCTGGCGTGCGCCCTGTTCCTGGTGGCCATCGGCGGCGCCTACCAGATGTTCTACCAAGTGCTGGGGTCGTGCAATGCCGCGGGCCGGCAGGACGCCGCCGTGCAGGAACTGTCGATCGTCCGGAACCACTGGCGCAGCTTCGTCCACGCCTCCCAGGCCTCGGTCTGGCGCGCGGACGGAACCGCGTTCAGCGCCGGGACGGATAGCGTCCGCGCCGACGGCAGCACGCTCTGCCTGACGCGTGCCGGCCGAACCGAGTCGGTGGCGCTGCCACCGAACGCAACCTGTGCCTTCACCGTGGAGAGAACGCCTGGCCTGGCCGACAGCGCCGTATTGGCCGTGACCTGGAATTCCCGGCACGCCGGCGGCACGCAGCAACACGAAGCGCGCTGGGTCGCCTGCGCCGGTCAGGCGACACGGTAGGCTCGAACTCCGGAGGTACACCCGATGAACACCCGAGACCGCAAGAACCGACCCATGCGGGCAAGTCCGGGCGTGCGGCATGACGCCCTCGTGCGGACAGACATTGGTCGCGACCCCGCTCGTAGTGGTGTCGCAGTCCCGGCGGTCGCCCGCCGGGCAAGACACCATCCCGACGCCAGTCCGCGGCAATGCGCCGGATGGGCTCTTGGCGCTCCACTTCGTTCCGCGCGCTGCGAGCCCACTACGAACAGGCGCATCCTGGCGTCCATGGATGGTCCTCTCCTCTCTCAGCGTTTGCCCGCACGGGTCGAAAGAAGGCCAACACGATCGATCGCCGTACGGAGCGGCGAGAGCGGGTTTGCGACCGTGTTCGTTCTCATTCTGGCCGTTGGCGCCTGCATTCTGCTGACCGCGACCATGCAGTTGCACTACCGCGTGCACGACCAGGTACGGCGCGACCTGCGCACGGTGCAGACGCGGGCGCAGGCCCTGCACCCCGCGGCGCCCGCGCCCCAGAAGGAGAGGAAGGCCACCCCATGACCACTCACATCCAGCCCAACGACTTGGCCCTCTGGCTCCGCGAACTCTCCGTCATGCTCCGGGCGGGCGAAACGCCGCTTGCGGCCCTTCGGGCAATGCATGGCGCACCCGCTCAACCGGTGTCCGTACGACGGCTTGCCGGTGCGGCGGCCGCCGCCGTGGAGCACGGTCGCCCGCTCGCCGATGGGCTGCAGGATGCCTTTGCCACCGCAGCGCCCTGCCCTGCGCACCAACTCCTGCGCGCCAGTCTCAGTTCCGGACTGCCTCCGGCCGACGCCTTGCGCCTGGCCGCGGCGCTGGTCGCCGACAGTCCCCGGACCGCCCCCGATCCCTGGGTGAACCGAACGCGTATCATCGTGACAACCGGCCTGGCTCTGGTCGTTGTCGCCTGGCTGGTGTTCTATCTCCTGCCGGTACTGGTCTTGGGGGTTCAGGATTCAACCATGCCCTTGGAGCTCCCTTTGCCAGCGGTGAGCGTCCTGCTCTTTGGCATGGCCGGCATGGCACGGTCAGTTCAACCTGCCGTCGTCCCGGCAGTCATAGGCCTGCTGCTGGCCGCCGTTTTTCTGTCGCGGCGCCACGGGTGCGACCAGCACGCCGCATGGCGCAATGCTGTCATGCTCCGCATCCCGATCGTCCAACGCGCCGTAACGCAGGCGGCTGCCGCCCGTCTCTTCCGCGCGCTCGGCGCACTGCTGGCGCACCGCGTGGCGCCGGCTCAGGCATTGCAGACCGCACGCCTGGCCATGGGCCTGCGCGCGCTGACTGAGGCGATGGAACCCGCACAACAGGCCCTTGACCGGGGCAGCCCTTTCTCCATTGCACTCCCCGAGTCCGGCCTGTTCCCCGAGTCGGTCTGCCGCATCGTGGCGGAAGCCGAACTCGGTGGCGGCCTCCCTGACGTCCTTTGCCGCCTTGCCGACACCTACGAGGGGGACGCCCAGGCCACGCGCCTGCAACTTCAGTCGCTGGCAGTCTACAGTGTGGCCGTCGGCCTCGCACTGCTGATCGCCCTTCTCGTCATCGGCGCGTTCGCCCCGATGATCCAACTCCTGAGCTGGATGGGCGGCTGACGCGACGCACGGCGTGGCGCGGCAAATCGGGGTCGTCGGGGTCGTCGAGATCTTCGGGATCATCGAGATCTTCGGACGCCGCGCGACGGACGGCACCGGCCTCCGACGCTCCGGCTCTGCCGTGGAATGCCGCACGCACGACTTGCCACGCATCGGTCTGCGTGTAATCTTGTCTTCCGGCGGGCCGCGTCACATCCAGGCCCGAATGGAGGAAACGACCCATGCGTTGCCCGCACGCCCGCGATCTGCTCATGGCGCTTGCCGTGTCTTTGGCGGTTCTGCCTTCCCTGGCGTTCAAACCGATCCCGTATGAAAAGGAGTTCTACGAGGTCTCCGGGGCGATCGAGACGCCGCACGTGGCGTGGGCAAAGCCGCTCGCCGGCGGGCCGGTCCGCGCCCTGGTCATTGCGCCGTGGGGCTGCCACCGGCACACGGTCGAGCTCGGGCAGCGCCTCGACTGGGACCTGACCGTGGCCACAACCGCGCAGCGCCAGCACGCCTGGTACGAGCACGACCTGCCCAGCTACGCCTGGGTCTCGGGGCTGTTCCAGGAAGAAGTTGAACCGGACCTGCGCGCGAAACTCCAGGCCAACTACGACGTCATCGTGCTCGGCACCGACTGGAAAGCCTTGCCGCTCTGGGCCGCGTACGAGATCCTGAAAAAGGTCGATGCCGGCACCGGACTGCTCATCGGCTACCGCCAGGGCGAGAAATACCTCGACCGCCTCATGGCCATCGGGACGGCCGAGGACACGACGCGCCTGCTCGCCGGCATCCCGATTGCGGGGACCGCAAACCTCGAGAAATACACCGACAAGGAGCCGCTGTTCGTTGCCAGCTCGCTCGGCAAAGGCCGCGTCATCCAGCTCCGCTATCCGGCCAACGGTTCGGCGCGCGAGTACATCACGCCGCTCGAACTCAGTCCGGCCTCGAAGCAGGACTACGAGGTCTACCAGTGCATCGCCATCCGCGCCCTGCTCTGGTGCGCACACCGCGACGCCGCCGCGACATTGCGCTTCGAGGGCGCCGTGACCTGGGCCGCGGAGGCCCCGCCCAAGACCGTGCCCCTGGTCTGCGAATCCCGCGACATGCTCTGGCGTGCCCGCATCGAGGCCGACTGGTGCGACCGCGACGGCAATGCGCGCGGCAGCACGGCCGCCGATTTGCGTCTGACCGCCGGGCAGAGCACGATCGAAGTCCCGGTCCCGACACTGCCGACCGGAACCTGGTTCGCGAACCTGCGCGTGCTCGTCGACGGCGCCGTTGCCGGCTCCGCCTGCGTTCCGGTCACTGTGACCGGCGCTGTCGACATCGCGACCATTGAGTTCGGCAAGGAACTGTTCGCCGCGGACGAACCGGTGGCGTTCACCGTGAAACTGACCGCAGCGCCGGGCAACGCAGTCCTCAAACTGCGCGTCCGGGACGTGCACGGGCGCCGCCTCAAGTCCATCGAGCAGGCGCTGGCGGCGGCGGATACGGAGTTTCGTGGCTCCATCGAACTGCCGCCGCCGCTCTGCGTCTGGCACGAGCTCGAGGCCGAGCTCTGCACGCCCGGCCGCGACGTGCCCCTGGCCGTCCGACGCGCGGAGTTCTTCCGCGAGTGGCGGCAGGCCGACGACCAGTTCACGCTCGTCGCCTGGTACGGCCCCTCACGCGAAGCGTACATGGACCGGCTCATCAACCGCGCCTTTGCGGCGGCCGGCGTCGACACGGTCTACCCCAGTCACGTGTGGGGTAAGGACGCTGATCGGCGCTGCATCGAAACCGTGCGCGCCGGCATGAGCCTGCTGCCCTACATCTGCGGCGTGCGCCTCGACGACGACAAGAACGCCGACCCGTTCATCCGCAAGCCCGCCGTGACGGACCCGAAGTACCAGACCGCGCTGTGCGAGCAGGTCCGGGACTGCGCCCAGCAGTTCCGCCGCTTCTGCCCGGCCGGCTACAGCCTCGGCGACGAGAACTACTTCGCACCCTGGGGCCGCGAGTACTGCGCCGCACCGTCCAGCATCCAGTACTTCCAGGACTGGCTGCTGAAGAAGTACGGCGCAGTCGACGGCCTGAACCGGGCCTGGAACAGCACCCTGAAGTCCATTGACGAGGTCAAGCCCACCTACCTGGCCGACGCACGCACGGCCGGCGCCCCGGCGGCGTGGATCGACTTCCGACTCTGCATGGAAGACTCGTGGACGGCCATCTTCTCCCAGCTCAACCGCAGCATTGCGGCGGTTGACCCGAAAAGCAAAGTCGGCCACGAAGGCAGCGGCAGCGTGGACAGCTACGGCGCCTTCGACTGGTGGACCATGCTGCGCGACCTGACGCTGTTCGTGCCCTACCCCGACCACGCCGTGCAGGGCAACCTGGTGCGCTGCTTCCGCAATCCGGGCACCATTTCCGGTTACTGGTACGGGGCGTACACTTTCAGTTGCGGCGGTCGCCGCCCCGCAACGCAGCGGTACTTCCCCTGGTACTGTCTGTTCCAGAGCTATAACAGTTCTTGGTACTTCAACACCTTCGGCCACGCGTCCATGGCGCACGAGGTCGGGTTCGCCGCCGACCTCCGGCCGCTGCCGCACTTCCAGCAGACCGTCAGCGCCTGCGACGACATCCAGGCCGGGTTCGACAAACAGATCCTCAACAGCGCCCGCGTCAACGACGGCATCGCCATCTACTACAGCCCGCTCGCCATCCACGAGAACACCTTCCGCACCCGGCCAGCGGACCACGCCGGAGATCTCGATGGCATCTGCAAGCTGCTCAACGATATATCGTTACAATACGACTTCGTCTCGCAGCAGCAGGTCCGCGACGGCGTGCTCGGGAGCGGCAAGTACAAGCTTCTCGTGCTGCCGCTGGCAATCGCCATGCCCGAGGCCGAGGTCAACGCCATTCAGGCGTTTGCCGCCAAGGGCGGACTCATCCTCGCCGACCTGCCCCCTGCCCTGGCCGACGCGCACGGGCGGCCGTATCCCACGCCGCCGCTCGCTGCGCTGTTCGGCAAGCAGCCGGCCTCGACCGACTTGACCGTGACGCCGCTCCGCGACAAGGACGCCGCGGGGTCGGTGACCCTGGCCGACGGCAGCACGCTCGCCCTGCCCGCGCCGTTGAAAGTCGGCAACGCGACAGCAGCCCCGCTCAAGGCGCAAGGCCAGGCCGGCAGTCAGCCGCTGGTCCTGGTCAGTGCCGACCAACATACGGTCCTGCTGAACCTGACCCTGGACGTGTACGCGCAGAACCGGCAGAAGGACCTGGGCCTGGCCCTGCGCACGCTCCTCGCCGACCTCCTGGGCCGCTGGGACATCCGACCGCCGGCAACCGTGCTCGGCGCCGACGGGCTGCCGCTCAGCCAGGTCGAAGTCTTCCGGTTCGTCAATGGCGACGCGGTCTTTGTCGGGCTCATGCCCGAAGACTTCCACGCCACGGCCGAGCAGGACCGCCTGGCCACGCTGCGTCTCGCCAAGCCCAGTCACGTCTACGACATGCGCCGCAAGCAGTACCTCGGCCAGAGAGACACCGTGCCGCTCACCCTGCACACCTGCCGCGCGGAGGTGTTCGCGCTGCTGCCCTACGTCGTTGGCCGCCTCGACCTGGACGGTGCCGTGCAGACCGCCAACGGCCAACGCCGCATGAACTGCACCGGCCGGCTCACGGACACGACCGGACAGCCGGTCGCCGCCAGCCACGCCCTTACGCTCAGCCTGACCGGCCCGGACGGCTGCGAACGCGCCGTGTACCGGCAGAAGCTGCTCACCCAGGCCGGCCGGTTCGAAGCGAACTGGGCCCTCGCCGAGGACGACCCACCCGGCACGTGGGCCGTCGATGTGACGGACGTGATCTCGGGCATCCAGAACCGCGTGTGGGTGAAATGCGAATGACGCCCCAACGGCGTGCCAGACGTCCATGGCTGATGGCAAAATCATGGATGGCAAAATCATGGGAAACGTGAGGGCCGCCAGGAATTGCCGGGGCGCCTGCCGGAGAAACGAAGATGGGGAGATGAAGATTAGAGACAAAGATTAGAGACAAAGATGGAGAGACAAAGATGGGGAGACAAAGATGGGGAGACAAAGATGGGGAGACGAAGATGAAGACGAAGATGGGAAGACTGGGATGTGGGTCTTCGTCCCCAATCTTCGTCCCCAATCTTCGTCCCTAAATCTTCGTCCCTAAATCTTTGTCTCTAAATCTTTGTCTCTAATCTTTGTCTCTAATCTTTGTCTCCCAATCTTCGTCTCTAATCTTCGTCTCTAATTAGAACCTTACCAAGGCCAACAGGTATGAGAACTGCCCCCCCCCTCAGAATCCGGACGGTGCTCACGGCGGTGCTCGGGCTCGCGCTCGGGTGCCTGGCCCAGGACGCGCGGCAGGCGCAAGGCCAGGCGCTGCTGGACGAGATCCGCAACGCCCTGGAAGTGAAACCAACGACCGCGCCGGCGGCCGCGTGCACGCTCTCCGAGGTCAAGACCGGGGCGCACCGTGCGCACGGGACCAAGCCCTTCGACTACAACCGCAGCCTGGCACTGCGGAATCCGCAGATCACTTACAATCTGAAGTACTGGATGAACACCGGCACGGCCGCGGGCGAGGACCCGCTCGCCATCGAGGGCAGTTCCGGGCTCGGAATGGACCGTCCCAGCGGCGCCAACTGGTACAGCAACAACTTCTTTGAGTTCGAGTACGGCGGCAAGCCGATCCTCAAGACCGCACTGGCCACGTTCGAGGTCCTCAGCGCCGACGGCCCGACCGCATCCGCGCGCGTCGCCTGGGACACGCCCGCCGCCACCGTGACGCTCAACGTCGAACTGGAAGGTGCGGGTGACTTCCTGCGGCTCCAGTGCACCGTCACCGCCAAAGGCGCGCCCGAGGACGTCACCATCGGCTTCCGCGCCTACCCCGGGCACACCGCGGCGCCGCGCGCGCGCCGTGCCGCCACGTGCCGGCGCGAACTCACGGCGCCTCAGAAACTCACCCTCGGCGCCGACGAGGCGACCGTGCTCCTGTTCGACGAGTTCGACCCGGCAACCTCCTGCGCACTCTCGTTCGCCACCGCCAGCGTCCGCGACGGGACTTTGGACCTTGGCGAATATGGTGTTACACTGAGTTTCAGGTTCCCAGCCGCGCCCGTTGTGAAGACCGGCGCGTTCAAACTCTGGGACCTCGACGGCGTCACCCTCAACACCGCCATGACGCGAGTCCTGGGCAACGCCGAGCAAGGGAAGTAATACAGACCACCGTGGCGCGGGACGGGAGTGCAGCGGCTCCCGGTCAGCGGAGCGATCGGTCATCTCAGCGCGAAACTGTGGCATTGTGCCTGAGTCCCGCCTTCAGGCGGAAGTCGCAGCGACGCTTCAGCGAGCGGCCGGGAGATCGGCTCGCTAAAGCTCGCCTCCACTTCCGCCTGAAGGCGGGACTCAGACGTAGGCGCGGGCCTGTGAATGGACCGAATTCCATGGGAGCTGATACGGTGCATTCACCTGTGCCGTCGCAGATCGGGAGCGCAAGGCTTGTAGTTCCGCGTTTACGCGGTCCGGGTTGCACGTGCGACCACGGTGAACGAAGACCGCCTGAAGGCGGAACTACGAGCCTGGGCCGCAACTGCATGGCGCCCACACGCTCGGAAGTGACGTTAAGTTGACGCGGATGCCCGCAGGGCGGCGACACGATACCAGATACATCGAAACACCCCATGCCCAAGAAACACACCACCCGCAAGCCGAATTCCCCGGCGCCCGCCGCACGGCGCCGGGCCAAGGCGCCCCCCAAGTCCCGCCCAACCCCGGCCCCGGAACAGCCGTCTCCCACTGCGCCTCCGAGAACCGTGGCGGCGCGGAAAAACCAGCCGAAAGCCGCTGCCGCGCCGTCGCCCGAAGCGGCGCAGCGCCTGGTCCACGACCTGCATGTGCACCAGGTCGAGCTGGAAACACAGAACGAGGAACTGCGCCGGGCGCAGGCTGAACTGGAAGCGTCACGGGCGCGGTACTTCGACCTGTACGACCTGGCGCCGGTCGGCTATATCACGGTCAGCGAGACAGGCCTGATTCTGGAGGCCAACCTCACCGCCGCCAACCTGCTGGGCGTGGCCCGCGGTGCGCTGGTCAAGCAGCCGCTCACCCGGTTCATCGTCAAGGAAGATCAGGACCTCCAATACCTGCACTGCAAACAGCTCTTTGCGGGCGGCACCCCGCAGGCGTGCGAACTGCGCATGCTCAGGTCCCTGCAGGATTCGCCGGTTCATACGCAAGACGGCTCGCGAGGCCGCTCGCCCTCCAAGCGTGGCGCCGGGGCCCGGCAAGAGGCCCTGCCGAAACAGGATGCAACGCCGTTCTGGGCGCGCCTGGACGCCACCGCGGTCCAGGACGCGCAGGGCACACGGGTGTGTCGCGTCGTCATCCACGACATCACGGCGCGGAAGTTCCAGGACGAAGAGCGCGATCTGACCGCGCGCTTGATTGTTCTGGCCAACACGCCGGACGGTTTCCCGGAACGCCTGTCAGCCCTGACCGCGTGCCTGCAGGCCTGGTCGGGGTGCGAGGCGGTCGGCATCCGCCTGCAGGCCGGGGACGATTACCCGTACTACGAGACCCGCGGTTTTCCGTCTGGGTTTGTGGAGAAGGAAGACCACCTCTGCGCGCGGGGCCCGAACGGCGAGATTCTGCACGACGGCAAAGGCGATCCCGTGCTCGAGTGCATGTGCGGCAACATCCTGCGCGGCCGCTTCGACCCCGCCCAGCCGTTCTTCACCGCGCACGGCAGCTTCTGGACCAACTCGACGACCGCGCTGCTTGCCAGCACAACGGACGCCGACCGCCATGCGCGCGTCCGCAACCGCTGCCCGGCCGAAGGGTACGAGTCTGTAGCGCTGATCCCCCTGCGCGCCCGGCAGCAGACCTTCGGGCTGCTGCAATTCAACGACCGCCAGCCGAACCGGTTCACCCCCGAACGGATCGCCCATTTCGAGAGACTGGCCGACAGTCTGGCTATTGCCCTGGCGCAACGGCAGGCCGAGGACACGCTGCGCGAGAGCGAGGAGCGGCATCGCGTGCTGTTTGAAGCGTCCCACGACGCGCTGATGACGCTCGCGCCGCCAGCCTGGAACTTCACGGCGTGCAATCCGGCGACCGTGGCCATGTTCAAGGTCCGGGATGAGGCTGACTTCACCGCGCGCGCGCCGTGGGAGCTGTCCCCGGAGACACAGCCGGATGGGCGGGCCTCTGCCGAAAAGGCCGGGGCCATGATCGAGGCGGCCATGCGCGAGGGCGCGCATTTCTTCAAGTGGACGCATCGCCGGACGGACGGCGAGACATTCCCAGCCGAGGTCCTGCTCACTCGGGTGAAACAGCAAGGCCACACATACCTTCAAGCCACAGTACGCGACATCACCGCGCGCGAACGCTTCGAGGCGCGCCTGCGCCAGTCCGAAAAGCTGGAGGCCATCGGCCAACTCGCCGGCGGCGTGGCACACGACTTCAACAACCAGCTCACCGCCGTCATCGGCTACGCCGAAATGCTCTGCGCACGGCTCGACGAGCCAAACCTCAAGCGCTATGCCGAGATCGTCCACACCGCTGCCCAGCGCGCCGCGGACCTGACCGCGGACCTGCTCGCGTTCGCACGCGAGGGGCAGTACGAGTCCGTCCCCGTGGACCTGCACCAGGTCATCCTGGAAACCGCGGAAATGCTGCAGCGCAGCATCGATAAGCGTATCGAGATCGAACTGCGCCTGCACGCCCCCGCCGCCGTCGTCACCGGCGACCCGACGCAACTCCAGAATGCCCTGCTCAACCTCGGCCTGAACGCGCGCGACGCCATGCCGGACGGCGGCACGCTCACCTTCGAGACCCGGATTGCGCCCCTAGACACCCTGTTCTGCGCCAGGCACCCCGGCGTGCTCCAGCCCGGCGACCATCTCCTGCTCACCGTGACCGACACCGGCCACGGCATGAGCGACGCGGTGAAACGGCACCTGTTCGAACCGTTCTTTACCACCAAACCGGTCGGCAAGGGCACGGGCATGGGCCTGGCCGCGGTCCACGGCACTGTCGGGAAACACCAGGGCGCGATCGACGTGTCGAGCGAGGTCGGCCACGGCACGTGCTTCAAGATCTACCTGCCCCTGGCCAAAACGCCCGCCCTGCCCGCGGCGCCGGACCGCACCGCTGCCGCCGCGCCCCTCGTCAAACTCCGCATCCTGGTCGTCGACGACGAGGAACTGGTCTGCGCCTTGGCCAGCGAAGTGCTCCAGGAAGCCGGCCACACGGTCACCACAGCCGCGGACGGCAACCAAGCCCTGGAGATCTACCGCCGGCACTGGCAGGACATCGACCTGGTGCTCCTCGATATGATGATGCCCAAGCTCAGCGGCAGCGAAACCTTCCGCGCCATGAAAGCGATCAACCCCGGCGTCCGCGTCATCCTCTCCTCCGGCTTCAGTCTCGACGGCGACGCCCAGGCCGTCCTCAGCGACGGCGCGCTCGGGTTTGTCGCCAAACCGTACCGCCGCGGGGAACTCCTGGCCGCCATCGCGCAGGTCACCCAAAGACAGGGATGAGGGGGAAGCGGGAAGGCAGTGTGGGGGTGGCGGCAAGGGCGGGAGGCCATCGGTCGATTGCCGTCGACTGCGGTCGATCTAAAGCGGCCGGCGTCTCACCCGCCTCTGGCCGCAGGACACGGCCCCCCCCCCGGGCGCCGTTTGCGCACCGCCGCGCGGCAGTGTAGAATCTGTCTTGAGATTGCGTTCGCGACCGGTGCAATAGGCGGGATGGGGCGGACGTCGCAGAGCGGCACGCGCAGAGGCATGCCTTCTGCGGACAGTACCGCGGGCGGCCCCCCGCCCGCTGAGACCGCCCGGAGGGCCGGGCGGCGTACTGCCGGCACGCGCATGGGCCGCCAGTGGCAGATCGACTCGTATTGCACAGGTCAAGTTCGAGAGAGGCCTCGCATGCCCCTAAACCGACCGCTCCGCATCCTCGTCGTGGACGACGAAGAGTTGGTCCGCGTCTTTTTCCATGATTTTCTTGAGCAACGCGGACACCTGCCGCGCGCCTGCGCTTCGGCCGCCGAAGCCCTCACCATCATCGAAAAGGAAGAGTTCGACCTGGCCATCTCGGACATCCGCATGCCGGGCATGGACGGACTCCAGTTCCTGGCCGCGGTGCGGGAGCGACGCCCGGATTTCTGCGTCGTGCTGGTCAGCGCGTACGGGACGGTGGACAGCGCCATCCAGGCCCTGCGCCTCGGTGCGGCCGACTTCCTGCGCAAGCCGGTCCGGGGCGATGAACTCGTGGCAGTCCTGGAGCGGGTGACACGGTTGCGCCGGCTCGAGGAGGAACGGACTCAACTCCGAGGCGCGATCGGCGCCATCCAGCGCGGCGCAACCCCGCAAGGCGGAGTGCTGATCGGCAACAGCCCGGCCATGGCGCAGGTGCGGGAAAGCCTGCAAATGGCCGCGGCCTCGAATTGCCCGAGCCTGCTCATCACCGGCGAGACCGGCGTGGGCAAGGAAGTGGCCGCTCGCGAATACCACCGGCTCGCCCGCGCCGCCACCGACCCATTCATCGCCGTCAGTTGCCCGGCCTTGCCGGAAACGCTCATCGAGAGCGAACTGTTCGGGCACCTGAAGGGCGCCTTCACGGGCGCGGCCGTAGACCGCCTCGGCGCCTTCGAACTCGCGCACGGCGGCACGCTGTTCCTGGACGAGATCGGCGACCTGAGCCCCGCCGCACAGGCCAAGATCCTGCGCGCCATCGAAACGCGCACCGTGCACCGGGTCGGCGGCACCTACGAACGGGCCGTGGACATCCGCCTCGTCGCCGCGACGCACCAGGACCTGCTCAAACGCTCCGAGACCGGCAGCTTCCGCTCCGATCTGCTCTACCGCTTGAACGTGTTCCATGTGAGCATTCCGCCCCTGCGCGAACGAACCGAGGACATTGTGCCTCTGGCGCGGCACTTCTGCAGCCTGGCGACGTCACAAAGCCGGCCCGCCGCCCTGACCCCGGACGCCGAAAAAGCGCTGCTCCGCCACGACTATCCGGGCAATGTCCGCGAACTCCGCAATACCGTTGAGCGCGCCGTCATCCTGGCCCGGGGCGAACCGATCCAGGCCAAACACGTGCAGTTCGCTCACGCCACACCCGTCCAGCCGTGCGCACCCGCGCCCGCTCGCGACGCCGGCGGCGAGCCCACCCGCGATGAACCACCCGAGGCCGCGACCCTCCGCGCGACGCTCGAGGACTGCCACTGGAACCGCCGCACAGCCGCCGCCAAACTCGGCCTCACCTACGACGCCCTGCTCTGGCGCATCCGCAAGTACCACATCGCAGAGCACTGACCGCCGAACAGCAGTGGCGCGGGACCTCCGGGACCGCAGCAGGGTTGCTCGGGGCCGTCCCGGCCCGAGATCCTCGCCCGGGGATCCGTCTTCGCGCGAACAGCTTCCGCCGTCGCTTCGGCTCTGGCGGACATGTCGCCGGACAGAGCCGGCCGGCGCACCCCGCTTCGGCGCGGGACGCCCCGAGCCACTGCGCGCTCGAAGGTTGCACCGGTGTGCGGGAAGCTCTATAGTCACGGGGTACCGGTGAACGTGGCCAGCTTGCCCCGGCGCTGTTCACAAACCGCTCGCCAGATTCGCGGGCAGCGGAGTTTGGGCTCTGCGACAGGCTGTGAGTTCGTCCGGCACGGGAGACGCGGCTGATGCGGCGCGAGGGTGACACGATTGAAGCCGTCGAGGCGGACCTTCTCAGGGCACGCAAGGTCGCACACGACTTCGCGGATGCCGTTCGGGCCCATTTCGGGACACGCGTCCGCGCGGTGCGCCTGTACGGTTCAGCGGCCAGGGGCGATTGGACGCCGGAGTCGGACATCGACGTGCTGGTGCTGCTGGATGAACTGCGGACGACGGACCGCCAATGGCTGGCGCAGTGCGCGCTGGATCTCGGCCTTCTCCAACATGCTTTGCTCCTGCAACCGTTACCGATGACCGAGCGTGACTTCGGGACCCTGCGCCAACGCCAGCGGCGGTTCGCCCTCGATGTCGACCAGGAAGGCCTTTCCCTGTGACCAACGCCAACGTCAATGATAACACGCGCGACGAAGTACGGCGCGGCGACGAAGCGCTCCGCGCCGCGCGCGTCCTGCTCGAGGCCGGATTGTTCAACGACGCCGTCTCGCGCGCCTACTACGCCGCGTTTCATTGGGCTTCGGCCGCCCTGATGAGTCGGGGTGTCGAGGCCAAGACTCATCGCGGGACGATCCAAATGTTCGGGCTGCATTTCGTGAAGACTCGCGTGCTGCCGCGCGAGGAGGCGGCACGACTCACCGAACTGGAGACGTTCCGGGAACTCAGCGACTACGCGGTCGCCGCACGGTTCACGCGCGAAGAGGCCGAAAGCGCGATTGACGCCGCCGAAGCGTTCATCCGCGCCTGTCAAACGGCAATCCCCTTCCCCTCCGCCTGACGCACACCGCGCGCCCACACCAATCTTTCGCACTAACCTTCCGCGCGCATCACACCAAACCTTGGGGAATAATGCGATCGCGGCCCGCCTACACCAGGACTCCTTCTGCGTTGTAACAGATTGTTCATAAAGCTATTACGATCTATCCATCTCCCTTGGCAAAACCGTTGCTATCCCTACGTCGTCTTGGGATCTTTTGAACCCGGCCCGCACGATGGAATGCCGCAAGACAGTGAGGATACCGTGCGAATACTACTGGTGGATAGAGACCCGCTCATCCGCGAGACGCTAGCCACGGCGCTCCTGGCCGCCGGTCATCTGGTGGTCCCGCTCCACAGCAGGGCGGACGCGCTCCGCCTGGCGGCCGTGAGCCATCCGGACGTGATCCTGCTCGATGTCCAGTTCTTCCCGCTCGACGTGGGTGCGTGTTCCAACGGGGCGGTGTTGCCGGAGATCATCGTGCTCTGCGGTTACTCCGATGTGGATCAGGCCGTCAAGGCGCTGAGCCAAGGCGCGTACGATTACGCGCTCAAACCGGTCGAAATCCCGCAGTTCCTCAACCGACGCGGTTGCTGGAACGCAACCAGGACATGGCGGCCCGGCTGCACCGATTCGAGCAGCAAGTTCCGGAAGGCGCCGAGGTATTGGAGGCTGCCGCGCGATGATGAACAGCCTATCCGACCGGAAGAATCCCACAGTGGGGAAAGGCGGCGCCATGCGCCGCCGCGATATGCCATTGGCAGTTGCCCGCAGCCGCGCACAGTGGCGCGGGACCTCCGGGACCGCAGTGGGGTGCTCGGGTCCGTCTCGGACCGAGGCCCTCGGCCGGGGACCGGCCGGCGCACCCCGCTTCGGCGCGGGACGCTCCGAGCCACCGTACGTTCAACCGCGTCAAGCATTGGAACTGAGCCGAACCAGAAACGCGAGTTAGAAATAGCAAGGAGGCGCAGACATGGCACAAGGAACGGGACAGAGCACGGTGTCGGAGGATGCAGTGGCCCGCGCCCTGGCGGGGAAGTACCTGACGTTCAAGCTCGGGAGCGAAGAGTTCGGGCTCCAGATCCTGAAGGTCCAGGAGATCATCAAGATGATGGACATCACGCGGGTGCCGCGCACGCCCGAGTTTGTACGCGGCGTGATCAATCTGCGCGGCAAGGTGATCCCGGTGATCGAACTGCGGCAGAAATTCCAGATGGAAACCATGGCCACGACCGACAAGACCTGCGTGATCGTGGTGCAGGTGGCGCACGGCGACAACCGCGTGACCATGGGCATCATTGTCGACGAGGTGTCCGAGGTCCTGGACATCGGCGGCGACCAGATCGAGCCGCCGCCCGAATTCGGGACCGCGGTGGACACGGCGTTCATTCTCGGCATGGGCAAGGTCGCGAAAAAGGTCATCATGCTCCTCGACGTGGACAAGGTCCTGGCCGGCTCGGAACTGGGCGCCGTGGCCAGTGTCGCCAAGGCGGCGTGAGGGGAAGCCAAACGTGCCGAGCGGGGTGACGGCCGGCGTGTCGCTGACGCCGTACGTCCGGTACACGGACTTCATCGACCACGAACTGTGCGACGCCCGCAAGGCGGCTGCAAACACGAGCTCCGAGCAGTTCGTCGCCGGCGCGACGCTCGGCTGGGGCTTCTAGGCGGCAAGGGAGAAGGCATCGCGCATGGGGCGCATGGTTGGTGTTCAGTGTTCAGCGCCCCCCGGGCGGCGGACCGCCCGGTCATCTCGGAGTGAAACTGGCGACGACGCACCGAGACCGCCTGAAGGCGGTACTACGAACCTAAGCCGTCCGCGGAACGAGGCTTGTAGTACCGCGTTCACGCGGTCCGGGTTCGAGTTTCATAGGAGTGTTCGGGAAATTCCCCACCCGCGACACCCAACCCACAAGACTATCGAGACTGCACGAGGGATATGTTCACCTAACCACACCAGGGACCGCGGGGTTCAAAGGAGGTGCGGCGACAGAAGGAACCGAGGCGCACAAGAGGCCGGGGGCGAGCAGGAGTTGGGTCGCTGGCGATAAATCAGAAAGGGAGTGGGCCATGGCACGCAGTATGAAGTTAAGTACCAAGTTGATCGGCGGATTCTCGATTGTCGCGGTGGTGACGTTGATCGTCGGTGCGGTCGGGTTCTGGGGCGTATCGAAACTGGTGGGGCACCTGTATGAAGTCGGCGTGGTGCGCCTGCCGAGCATCCAGAGCCTATTGATCGTGAGCGAGGCGCAGACCGCGGTGGACAGCGCGGAGAACGCCCTGCTCAGCCGCGAGACCAGCCTGCAGGACCGACAGGCGGCGTACACGCATATCGCGGACAAGCTCAGGGCGGCCGACGTGGCCTACAAAGTCTACGAGCCGCTGCCGCAGACAGACGAGGAAGCCCGAGTCTGGAAGGACTTCGTTCCGGCCTGGGAAGCATGGAAGAAGGACGACGCGGAGTTCCTGCGCCTCAGCAAGGAATACGACGCGACCATCGAGGCGCAGAAGGCGGCGGACGCGCTGTACGCGAAGATGTCACAACAGGGCCTGGTGACAAACGGGGCGAGTTTTGCCAAGGCGGAGTCGTTGCTGAACCAGATCGTGGCCATCTACGACAACGCAGCGAAGACCGCCACGGACGAGAAGGCGTTCAATAGGACGGCATTTCTGACCGTGCAGTCGCTGCTGACGATCAGCGAGGCGCAGACGGCCATCGACAGCGCGGAAAACGCCTTGATGAATCGTGGCGTTGACATGAAAACACGGCAGGAACAGTGCGAGCGGATTGCGGGGGCATGGCAGCGGGTCGACGCAGCCTGGAAGGTCTACGAGCCGCTGGAACAGACCAAGGAGGAAGTGGTGCTGTGGAAGGAATTCGTGCCCGCCTGGAACGCGTGGAAGAGCGACCACGAGACGTACGTGAGGTTGAGCAAGGAGTATGACGCCACGATGGAGGCGCAGACCCGGGGGGATGAATTGTACAAGGAGATGACCGAGCAGGGGCTGGTGAAGAACGCCGTGACGTTCGGCAAGGCGGAGGAATTGCTCAACCGGATTGTGAGCATCAACGAGGACGTCGCCAATGCGTCCGGCAAGCAGTCGGGAAAGGACGCTTCGCTGGCGAAGTCTGCATCGGTGGCCGGGATGCTCATCGGGTTTGCACTGGCGCTAGGCTTCGGGATCCTGCTGGGCACGTCGATCAGCCGCGCGCTGACCCGGATCATCGACGGTTTGTCGCGCGGGTCGGAGCAGGTGACGTCGGCGTCCACGCAGGTGTCGAGTGCGAGTCAGAGCCTGGCGCAAGGCGCCAGCGAGCAGGCGTCGAGCCTGGAAGAGACCTCCAGCGCACTGGAAGAGATGGCGTCCATGACCAAGCAGAACGCCGAGCACGCGAACCAGGCGAACAATGACGCACGGCAGGCGAACAGCATGGCGCTCGAGGGCGTGGAGTCCATGAAGCGCATGTCGGAAGCGATCGAGAAGATCAAGAACTCGTCCAGCGAGACGGCGAAGATCATCAAGACGATCGACGAGATTGCGTTCCAGACCAACCTGCTGGCGCTGAACGCAGCGGTCGAGGCGGCGCGGGCCGGCGAGGCGGGCAAGGGCTTTGCCGTGGTGGCCGAGGAAGTGCGGAACCTGGCGCGGCGCAGCGCGGAAGCGGCGAAGAACACCGCCGACCTGATCGAGGGCTCGCAGAAGAACGCCGAGGCCGGCGTGGCCGTGACCAACGAGGTGGGCAAGTCGCTGCACGCGATCCAGGAGACCGCCAGTAAGGTGGCGACGCTGATTGCGGAGATCGCGGCCGCGTCCAAGGAGCAGTCGCAGGGCATTGACCAGGTGAACACGGCCGTGGCGGAGATGGACAAGGTGGTGCAGCAGAACGCGGCGAACGCAGAGGAATCGGCGAGCGCGTCCGAGGAGTTGTCCGGCCAGGCCGAGGAACTCAACGGCATGGTCGGCGAACTGATTGCTATCGTCGGCAGCGCGAGCGAGGGCAGCAGCGGCGGCGCGCGGCTCAATGCCGCACCGACCACGGCGCACCACGCACTGGGCGCCGGCCCGGCGCCGGCAAGGCGGCCGATGCTGCAACCGCGCGGGCACAACGGCAATGGCAACGGGCACAACGGCAATGGGCACCGCAGCGGCAAGCGTGAGCTGGTTGCGGCGGGTTCGAAGCCCGAAGAGGTCATCCCCCTGGATGACGCCGAGTTGAAGCAGTTCTGAGGTGTTTCCGAAGGTGGCCGCCAGGTCTCCCGGCCTGGCGGCCACGCCGGGGGTGGAGGGGTGTTCAGAATTCAGGGGAGAAGGTGGAGCGTGGACGACACCCCTTGGAGCGCCCGCGTCTCGCGGGCTGAACCGTTGGCAGGTGTGCGGGTGCGTTCCGCGAAAGAACGTGGGGCATGACGTTCGACATTCACGACGGCGCGATCCAAGCCAATCCGGACCGGCTGAAGCCGGTACTACAAGCCTGGGGCTCCCCGTTCGTAGTCCCGCCTTCAGGCGGTCCGGATTCTCTCCGTTCAGTGTTCGGGGTTCGGGAAATCCCCTCGCCCGCCGAACGGCGCTGACGCAATCCCCGCAGTGGGTGGCACATCGTTCGGGACCGATGATGATTCGGGCACGGGCGAATTTGGGGAAAAGGAGAATCTGAGGTGTTCAACCACATGTCACACACACGGAAACTCATCGGCGGCCTTGTCGCGGTGGGCATCGTTGTCCTGGGGGTTGCGGTCATGGCGGCTACCGGCGCGAACGCCGTCGTCATGGGTATTGCCGTCGGGTTCGGTCTTGCCATTCTGCTGGGCATGGTCATGAGCGCAACGAGCCCTCGACCGCTCAATGCGACCTTCGCGGGGTTGACCTCGCCCAGCGCGCCGGAATTGCCGGAGACCGCCGGGACTTCGAAGAACACCGCGGGGCGGATTGCGGTTGACGTCGACCAGGCTTCCGCCGCCAGGAAATCGCAGACTCGGAACGTCAAGAAACTGACTTCCAGCCAGGTGGAGACCTGCGCCTCGCCGGCCTGGCGGAGACATCCGCTTCGACGGAACAGAAAGCACTGATGAACGCACCGACGCACGGCGTGGGGACACGCCGCGCGCACCAAATCCACCGCGGGGAGACCGTGCAACGGGAAGGCGAAACTGCCGTGAACCACCAGGATGCCGAACAACAGGGCGGAACGGCCTGCTTGGACGCGCTGCAACCGGAGGACCGCTTGTGCTGTTTCGACAGGAAAGGACAGAAGTATCGCATCCTTCTGGCCGACGACGAGGGGCTCGTTCGCTGTTTTGCGACGGAAGTGCTTCAGAGTTTTGGGCACACGGTCACGGCGTGCCGGGACGGCGACGAGGCCCTCGAGCATTACCGCCATTCCTGGCAGCACATCGACCTGGTGGTCCTGGATATGGTCATGCCGAGAATGAACGGCCCGGAAACCTTCGCCGAAATGCGCCGGATCAATCCGGATGTCAAGGTTCTCTTCGTGTCCGGCAACGACATCACGGGTCGGGGCCAGGCGATGATCGATGAGGGAGTGTTCTGGTTCCTGCATAAACCCTTCAATATCCACATCTTGGCACAGCAGGTCGCGATCGTCGGCTCCGAATCGGCACTGCCGCCGGTTGGCCGTCGCGCCGCCCAGGAGCCTCGCCCGTGGTAGGCGTCCACCCTCACCCGCCCCCGCAATCCGGACCGCCTTTCAGGGTCTGTCGATTTATTCGAACCAAGAGCCCGCGAGGACGCGGGCGCTCCAAGTTTCGTGCTCAATCCGAACTGGAGCGCCCGCGTCCTCGCGGGTCGCATGCCGGCAGTGGCGCGGAACCTCCGGGACCGCAGCAGGGTTGCTCGGGGCCGTCCCGGCCCGAGGCCCCCGCCCGGGGATCCGCTGACGTATTCCCCGAATCCTCGTCGTCGGACTTGCCGGTCGGCCGTCTGCATGTCATCTTGCCAACGCCCAAGGCGGCCTCTTCTCGTTCCGCGGTACGCTGCGGGCAATGGACAGCTCAAACCTTACCGAAAGGCACTGCAGCATGGGCGCGTCGAACGGCACCGAGCCCTTGATCAACCTGAACCTGAACGTGCGCGGGTTGTCGCAGTCCGCCACGCTGCGAATCAACGAACTGAGCCGGCAGTTGATGCGGGATGGACACCGCGTTTACCGTCTGGGCCTGGGGCAGTCGCCCTTCCCCGTGCCGCAAGTGGTTCAGGACGAACTCAAGAACAACACGCACCAGAAGGACTACCTGCCCGTGCTCGGGTTGCCGGAACTGCGCGAGAGTATCATTGAACACATCCGCCGCCATCAGGGCACCACGTACACCGCCGACAACGTGATGATCGGTCCGGGCTCGAAGGAATTGATGTTCATCCTGCAACTGGTGTATTACGGCGAACTGCTTATCCTCACGCCGAGTTGGGTCTCGTACGGGCCGCAGGCGACGATCATTGGCCATCACATCCAGTGGATCCCCACGTACGCGTCCGACGACTGGCGGGTGACGCCCGAGGCCATCGAACGGATCTGCCGCACCGACCCGAGCCGGCCGCGCCTGATGATCCTGAACTACCCCGCCAACCCGCACGGCGGCACGTATAGCGAGACGGAGCTGCAGGCCATTGCCGAAGTCGCCGCGCGCTACCGCATCGTGCTGCTCGCCGACGAAATCTACGGCCACCTGCACCATGAGGGCAAACACGTCTCCATCTCGCGCTTCTACCCCGAAGGCACGATCATCAGCGGCGGCTTGAGCAAGTGGTGCGGTGCGGGCGGCTGGCGCCTGGGCCTGTTCGCCTTCCCGCCCTCGCTGGCAGCGCTGAAGGACGCCATGGCCGTGGTGGCCAGCGAAACGTACACCTCCACCTCGGCACCGATCCAATACGCGGCCGTGCGCGCCTTTCGCGGCGGCATTGCCCTCGAGCAGTACCTGCAGCACTGCCGCCGTATCCTGCGCGCCCTCGGGCGGACCATGACGGAACGCCTCCGGCAGGCGGGTGCGGAACTCGTAACCCCGGCCGGAGCGTTCTACCTCTTCCCCGACTTCGGACCGCTCGCCGGCGCGCTGCAAGCGCGCGGCATCACCACCAGCGAGGAACTCTGCAGCCGACTCATCGCCGAGACCGGCGTGGCCGTCCTGCCCGGCAGCGCCTTTGGACGGCCCCCGGAAGAACTCACTGCCCGCCTCTCCTACGTGGACTTCGACGGCGCACGCGCACTCTGCGCCTCGCAGGAAATCCCGGTTTCCGAACCCCTCGATGGCCGGTTCCTGACCACCTATTGCCAGAGCTGCATGGACGCAACCGACCTGATCTGCCGCTGGGTCCGGCAGTAGCAGAGAGGGCGGGGATGGGTGTGGGGGTGTGCCCCCCCCCCTCGACACCCGACATAGCACCTGGTTCGCCGCCGGAAATAGCGCCAGCGAAACCGACATAAGTCAGCCGCGCCACGAGGCGACATTCGGGCCATCCTGGCCTCGACAATGTGCGCCGCGTGGGACTTGAACGAAAATTGCACGAAAAGCCCCAATGTGCTGGTCACGCACGCCTGCCTGGTGCCGCACCCCCAAAATGTGGGCGTCAACATTCAGTACATTGACGGACACGTCAACTGGCAATTTGGGAACAACGTCTGGACCAACTGCTGTCCCCCACCAGTCCGTGACCCCAGGTGCGGCAACCGCCGGCGTGCCGTCCGGATGAGATCTCTCATCGCGTACTATCCCCCCCCCTGCCCTGACCAAGTCATGCCTGCCATGGCGCCCATCCGTCCGACGCCAGACCGCGGCTCTCGCGCCGCGCGATCGCGTTGACAGAGCCCGGCATCAGGCTATCTTTCAGCCCGCAGCGGTGACGCAGCCCCCGGCACTGCGGCGGCGATGGCGACAGCGATAACCGAGGAACAAACAGGAGGACCTCACCGATGGCGCTTCATCCTCTGGCCGGCAAGCCGGCACCCCAGTTCATGCTGCCGAACATCCCGAAGCTCATCAGTTCCTACTTCCTCCTGAAGCCCGACCCGCAATGTGCGGAGCATGCGGTCGCGTTCGGCACCTCCGGGCACCGCGGCACGTCCGGCGCCTGTACGTTCAACGAGGACCACATCCTCGCCGTCGTGCAGGCCATCTGCATGTACCGCAAAGACCACGGCGCCACAGGGCCGCTGTACCTGGGCAAGGACACACATGCGCTGTCTGAACCGGCCCAGATGACCGCCATCGAGGTGCTGGCCGCCAACGGCGTCCAGACCCTGATCCACCGCGGCGGCGGCTACACCCCGACCCCGGTCATCTCGCACGCCATTCTCACCTACAACCGCGGCCGCAACTCCGGGTTCGCCGATGGCATCGTCATCACGCCGTCGCACAATCCGCCCGACGACGGCGGCATCAAGTACAACCCGCCCGAAGGCGGCCCCGCCGACACGACGACCACCAAGTGGATTGCCGACAAGGCCAACGAACTGCTGCGTGACGCCAACCGCGGCGTGAAACGCATTCCGTTCGAACGCGCCCTGAAAGCCCCCAACATCCAAGAGTACGACTACATCCGGCCGTACGTCGAGGACCTCCGCAACGTGGTCGACATGGACGCCATTGCCCGCGCCAGACTGCGCATCGGCGCCGACTCACTCGGCGGCTCGGGCCTCGCCTTCTGGCGCGTGATCGCCGAACGCTACGGTCTCAGCATCGACGAGTACAACAACTGCCCTGACCCAACCTTCCGGTTCATGACCGTGGACAAGGACGGCAAGATCCGCATGGATTGCTCCTCGCCCTGCGCCATGGCCAGCCTGATCGGGCTCAAGGACAAGTACGACATCGCGTTCGGCAACGACCCAGACTTCGATCGGCACGGCATCGTCACGCCCAGCGCCGGCCTGCTGAACCCGAACCATTACCTCGCAGTCGCCATCTGGTACCTGTTCCGGACCCGTTCCGGCTGGCGCATGGATGCCGCCGTGGGCAAGACGCTGGTCAGCAGTTCGATCATCGACCGCATCGCCACGCACCTCAACCGGCGCCTGGCCGAGGTCCCGGTCGGGTTCAAGTGGTTCGTGCCCGGCCTGCTCGATGGTTCGTTCGGGTTCGGCGGCGAGGAGAGCGCCGGCGCCTCGTTCCTGCGCCGGGACGGCAGCGTCTGGACCACGGACAAGGACGGCTTCATCATGGACCTGCTCGCCGCCGAGATGACCGCCGCCACCGGCAAGGACCCCGGCGAGCACTACGCCGACCTCACGCGCCAGTTCGGCTGTCCGGTCTACGAGCGCATCGACGCGGCCGCGACCCCGGCGCAGAAAGCCGTGCTCGGCAAACTCACGCCCGAGCAGGTCAAGAGCACCACGCTGGCCGGCGAGCCAATCAAGGCAAAGCTGACAAAGGCGCCGGCGAACGGCGCCCCGATCGGCGGGTTGAAAGTCGTGGCCGACAACGGCTGGTTCGCGGCACGCCCCTCCGGCACCGAAGACATCTACAAGATCTACGCCGAGAGTTTCAAGGGCGCCGACCACCTTGCGAAACTCCTAGCCGAGGCCAAGCAGATGGTCAGCGACACCTTCAAAGCCGCGGGCGTGTGACGGGGCCGATCCCCTGCGCCCCGGGACCGCGTGAACGCGGAACTACAAGCCTGGTTCGCCCCCGTTCGTAGTCCCGCCTTCAGGCGGTCTGGCTCTTCGTCTGAGTTCCGCGTTCACGCGGAAGTTGGCGCGAGTCTTCAGCGAGCGCGCGGCGGGCGACTGGACACGGCAGGATGATTGGGTCGCTTCGTAGAGCGCGGCGGCGAAGCAGGGATCGCTTCATGCCCTCCACGCACAACGTCGCAATCAGCGTTCGCCCCGGCCGGCCTGGGCCATGCCCAGGCACGGTGCGCCGTGGGTCAGTCAGGACTCTGGCAGTTACAGCCGCGCTCCTGCTGTTCGCTATGCCATTGGCAGCCGCGGGGGAGGCAGCGACGGGCAAGCCCGCCCCCCCCAAGCACGACAGTCCGCCGTTCCACAACCCGGAAGCAGCGGCACAGCACGCACTCGCGTCCGTCATCGCGTACTCCGTCGCCACGCGCCGCGAGATGGGCGGCAGGATCTACTACCAGGATGGGTCGTTCTACCACACCATGCCGACGATCGCGCCCGAGCCCACGCCCAACCCAACCACCGGCCCACCGCCGCCACCGCAGTCCTGCGACCCTGGGACCATCCCGCAGGGCACACTCGATGCCGGCATGTACCACACGCACCCGCTGTCCGGGAACTACATGATGTCCAGGTCGGACAAGACGTCCGTCTACGTCACGGCGAGCCGGATCTACGTGCTGCCGGCCCCGGGAAGTGGTGACGCGTTGGTGGAGGGGAAATACCGGAAACGCATGGGCATCTGGCAGAACGGCCAGTACCTCAGAGGCCAGTGGGAGAAATGGGGGGCCGAGTGGAAGCCCTGGAACGAGGGTGACACGGTCCCGCCCCACCACGCGTCCACCATCGACCGTTGCTTCGCCAATGGCGAAAAGAATGGCCCGTTCGGTCCGGCGACGCAACCGGCGGCGGGGATCTACCACGAAACCGGCGAGAAGCGCGGCCAGCTCAAGGACGGCATCACCGTGCAGTACGACCACGACGGGAAGCGCCCCTGAATCGGCTCATCTTCCCCGTGCATCGTACCCCGCCTCCCCATCGACCGCGGGCCTCGGCCACCGAACGCCAGCGACGGCGCCCTCGGGGGCATGGCTCTTCGAGGCCACGCGACCACGCACCATAGCCTCAAACCGCGCTAAACGCGCGTTATCTCCTCGCCTCTCTCGCCAGCCAAGCCGATTCCGTGTCGAGTATCGACTCGATTTCCGTCCTCAGCCGATCGCTCACATCGCCTCGAAGATACAGGTCACCCCAGAGCCCCATCCCCCGATAGAAGTCCGTCCCAACCCGTTGGGGGCGGGCGCCTTCTGGGCCGAAATCCACCACCAGCGTGCAGCCGTATCGTCCGTAGGCACCAACCTTGTTTCCATTCGAGGGCGGACTCACTCCTTGCTCGTAGGCAAAGCCCGGCCAGATACGATCCGTCCGGTCAACCTGATGTCTCAGGTCTGCCGGATCCAGTGCAGCCAGTTGGGGGTACGCGCCCTTCTGTTGTGCCAGGTCGTCTATCACGCGGTAGAGACACGTTCGAAGCAACCGTTGTGTCTCAGGATCAGCGCCTCGTTTGGTCTCTGTCTCCTCTGTCTGTTCCTTCCGACATCCGGCCAAAGCCAAGCACAGGAAAAGGAGGGCTGCAAACTGCTTCCCCAAGTCATTTTGGCTCACCGGGACTCTCTCCGAGATAACGCTGAGGTCTGCCGCCGGCGTACTCGCCGGTCGGCAGGACCTGTTTGTCGGCCGGGTCATCTTCCGCTTGCCTCGACCGCGCCCTTCGGAAGTCGGACGCGGCCTGGTCCGGTGTCCTTCTTATCCTTGTCGCGATCCTTGTCATGATCCTTGTCGTTGCGCGGTCCGCCAGAGGATAAGGATCGGGATTAGGATCGGGACAAGGATTCGGATGGCCCATCGTCACGGCCGCCGCCCGTTTCTGTCGCGTCGTCTTGTCGGGGCCAACGCTCAAGCTTTGCCGTGCGCGTACTCGCGCATCCGCAACAGCGCTTTGTTGGCCCTGCGGCTTCTGGCTCTGCGTGCCTCCACTTGCCATCTCGCTTCAATGGTGTCTGCCGACAGGTCCGCGCCGCAAGCCCATTCGACGAAGTACCCCCCGTTCGACACCTTCACGAACTCGCGCGGGTCTCGCAGAGCCTCGAACGCCTCATCCGCTAGGTAGGGCTTGACGTCGAGTCTGCCCCGTCGGCCATCGTCCGCGACAACATCCAGCACCCAATTGCGTTCAGCATGGATTTCAGTGATGGTCATTGGTCCAGTCCCTTAATCTGAAACGGCTTCCTGCCGTTCACGGCGAGTTCCCAGTCCGCCAGCAGATCCTCGCGATGAATCTCGATCCACGCCACAACCAGCTTGTGTTTGCCGGGCGGAATCTCGCCTGACAGTAGCTCTCCGTCAAGGACCGAATATACCGCCACTTTCCCTTGGTACTCAGCATGGATGTGGGGCATGTGGTGCTTCTCGGCATCCCGGAAGAACATCCGGATCAGGATGCCATAGAACATTGAGATCGTCGGCATGGGCTGGTTCCTTTTCTTCCGGTCATCTGCACGGGCCAACGCTACGGCTCTGCGGTGGCGTATTCGCCATCCGCAGCAGCCGCTCGTTCGGCTCTCTCTTGTTCCTGTCACGCGTCCAGCAGTGTGCCGACTTTGTTCAGCACTTGGTGGACGGTCGTTTCCGGAAGTGAACAGAGGAACGATGCACCGCGTGCCTTCCAGTCCATGCTCTTGACCTGATCAGACAGAACGACACCCGATGCCTTGAGCCCCGGCGGCACGCTGACCTCGAACGGGTAGCCTTTGACCTGATTCGTGACCGGACAGAGAAGAGCTAACCCCACCTTGCGGTTGTACGATTCCGGCGAGAGAACAAGAGCCGGCCGGTGTCCGGCCTGCTCATGTCCGGCCTGGGGGGCGAAGGAAAGCCATATCACGTCTCCCCTTTTCGGACAGTACGCGGCCGACATCACCACACCTCCCGCCCCACGGCCTCGCCCGTAGAGACTTCAGCATGGATGTTTCGCTGCGTAACACCCTTCAGCAAATCCTCAAGCCGATACTCCGGACCTGAGTGCGGATCGATAATGATCCTTCCGTCATCGACCGAAAGATCGACGGACGTTTCATACGCAAGGTGTGCCTCCTTCACGAAAGGCTTCGGGATTCGCACCGCCAGACTGTTGCCCCACTTCTGGATCTTCGTTTGCATGGCATATCTCCTATGTGTCTACAAAGAAGATACATCGGCACGACATGGGCCGCAAGTTCTTTCCTGCCGAACGCTCAAGCTTTGCCGTGCGCGTACTCGCGCATCGGCAACAGCGCCTTGTTAGAACTCCCCTTCCCCAATGCGGTTCAGTTGCACGTCCATATCGTACCTGCCTCGCACTCTCACACAGAACGCGAATCGATGCTCCTTCTCCTGGACAAAA
>MHBL01000062.1 GCA_001803235.1 Lentisphaerae bacterium RIFOXYA12_64_32 | reverse complement strand
CCGGCGGACTGCCGCCGGGACTGCGACACCACTACGAACGGTGCCACGATGCCTGGCGACGCGAGGCCGAATGTGCCCGCACAGGTCGCTTGTCTGGGGGTGAGTGTGTCTTGTGGCCTCGGGGACAGTGGATTTTCGGCTCGCCGTGACGTACTTTCCTTACGCGCGGATGACCGGTTGTGAATTGCGGGGCTGGAGCCCGGCGAACCGTGTGGGAAGCCCGCCGTGGCGCGCATCGGTCAGGTGTGAGGTGCGCTTGGTTCGGTAGTGCCAAACTCGGCATGAAAACGGAAGAACGGACTGGACGGAGAGACGAAGACTAGTGCTCGGTCGCCAAAAGTTCCCCCGCAATTCTGGACTATGGTCCATTGTCCATGGTCCAACGCCTCACGTTGCGTCAGGTTGCGCTGCTCTGCCACCATTGCGCGCAATTGCTAGAGACAAAGATGGGGAGATTAAGATGGGGAGACGAAGATGGTAGACCGAAATCCGGGTCTTTGTCTCAAATCTTTGTCTCGAATCTTTGTCTCAAATCTTTGTCTCCTGTCTTTGTCTCCTGTCTTTGTCTCCGGTCTTTGTCTCCGGTCTTTGCCTGGCGAGGAGAGCGGGGTATGAGTGTGAACCTGGTCAAGATGGCAGAGCATCTCCGTGCGGCCATTTATCTGGTCGTGGCGGCGTTGGTCCTGGTGCTCGTGGGGCTGGCACTGTACTGGCGCGGTCAAGCCGCCATCACGGGAGGCGTTTATCGCTCACGTCTGGCCGATCTGAGCGGCAAGTACCAGGCGGCCGTGGCGGCGTACAATGACGCGGTGCGAAGGACGGCGATCACGGAGTTGGTGGTGGAGAACGGTAAAGTCTCCGTGGCGATTCGTACTGCGGAAGGGGTGCGGCAGACGTTTGCCACGCCGTTTGATCCCGCCCAGGAGATCTACGTTGACTACCTGGTTCTGGACGGCAGGTTGTGGGTTCGGCGTGTTTTCGACGCGCGCACCAGCCCGGAGAAGGCCTTGCTCATCGATCCGAAGTGGGCCCGTGTCGACTGGAAGGAGAACCGGGATGGATACGGAAAGGCCGTGTACCGACAGCTTGGCGAAGGGCGGTGGGTCATTTCGGTCAGCGGGAACGGTGCCCTGGGATTGGAGCGCAGCCAGGCCGACGCGGAAGCGACTCTGTCTCCGCCGCCGGCTGTCAGAGACTACCCCGAACTGCAGGCGGAGATTGATGCAGACGTGAATAGAATTGGCTTGGGCGACGTAGTTCGGTGGTTGTGGTCGGGGTCGCGCGAGTGAAATGAGAAGGGGTCGGTCTGCGTCGGTGCCTGGGCACGTCGTATCGCGCCGTTGCCGTTGCGCGTCGGTCAGTTGTGTCCGGCCATGTCCCGCCCGGTAAGTTCCCTGATCCCCACGCATTTCCAAGTCTTCATCCCCTCCTTGACCCAGTACATCTTGGCGGTCCAATTCCTCTTGGCAAATGAGAGGGTCGCAGCGTTCAGCACCAAGTGCACCTCGAACTTGACGTCGGCCAGCATCTTCGTGGGGTCCTTCTGCTCCATCGACTTGACGTAGATGTAGACGCCGTCCAGCTTGTCCACCTTGCGGTCCATTTGGCGGAAGGATTCCAGGAACCCCGAGACCGCCGCTTGGCCCTTCTTCTTGGTGTTCGGGGTTTCCCAGAACATATTTCCGTCGCAAAAGCTAGCGGCCTTGCGGGCGTCGTTTGCGGAAATGGCCTCCGCGAACTCTTTCATATGGCGCTGAACGCGTTGTTTCGGAGTGAACACGAAGATGTCGCACCCGCAGCAAAACACCGCCGCAGCCACAAGGGCGAATACGAGAGACGACCTAATTGTCCGCTGCAAGACCAGCATGAATACAATCCTCTGTCGCAGTTAGGCTCCCGGCGGACTATGCCCTGAGCAGGGGACCTATCTCTATTCTACCAAAAAGAGGACTCTAACAAAAGAAGGTTACACTGTTGGCCGCAGCTTTTCAACCTCGCCGGCAAAAGGCTTGTAATGCGTCAGTCGCGGGTGGAGATAAGGTCGACGGTTGACCGGGGTTGGCGCCTAGA
>MHBL01000061.1 GCA_001803235.1 Lentisphaerae bacterium RIFOXYA12_64_32 | reverse complement strand
ACGTGAGGCGCTGGAGCATGGACCATGGTCCATTGTCCATAGTCCAGAATTGCGGGGGAATTTCTGGCGGCCAAGCACTGGTGTGCCAAAACCGGCTAACCGGCGGCGACCGGCAACCCCTCGCCGCCTCGTCTCGCCGCCCTGATTGACCGCCGATCAACGGTCGGTGTTCCTTTCGGCCTGTGAATAAGGTGGAGAGGACCGGCTTGGTCGTGTCACCTGCCCGTCCCCGTCCCTGTCGACCGTACTGCGGGCGGAGGGCCGCCCGCGGTACTGGCGGACGGCGTCGGGCGTGGCGGGCGGAGGGCCGTCCGGGCCCGAGCACTCCGCTTCGGCGCGGGACGCGCCGAGCCACTGCGCCGCACGGGTCAGAGCGATACGTCGGAGAGTCGAGGGGAGGGGGAAGCGTTGGGCCGGACAGGGAACCTCCGCAGGCGTCTTAGCGTGGTAGATCAGCAGGGACGTCCCGATCTAGGCCCCGTCGGGGCTACGTTCACCCGGTTGCGGGAGTTTGGGCACCGGCACGGTGGTCATCACGTCCTGCCACACGATTTGCTGGCGCACCAGCGACACCTTGAACGTCTGTTCCGATTGTTGCAGGACCGGATTCTGCAGCAGCGTCGTTATCAGTTTGTCGCTCTCTACGCCGTGGACAATCTGGTTCTCCGCCGGTTCGTAGATGTAGATCTCAAGCCAGACCAGCTCGCGACGTAGATTGCGCACGGCCACCGTGACGGACACGCGAACCAGGTCGCCCGAGGGGCGAGTGACAACGTCAATCGTGGTGCCGCCTCGGACGTAGGTGCGGCGCACCAGTTCCTCTTCGTTTTCCGCTGCGTCGTTGCCTTTGTCGCCAGCCGCCGCCACCGCAGCTTTGTCATCCACCGCCTTCTCATCCGCCGCTGCCATTGCTGTCTGAGAGAACCAGGGCGCCCCCACGAACAGAATCAACACCAGCGTTCCGAACCACGTCGTGAGAGTTTTCATGTCGAACCTCGTCAGTCGCCCGACTCCAAGCCACCTGACACTCCGCCTCAGGCACGTTAATCACACTTGACAACAATTATCAATATATCACCTTCTAGCACAACACACAAGCATATTCCGTTCCACCCCAGGGCTGTTTCAAGATTCGTGACTGTCGCGGGCGGTGAGTACCCCCGGCGTGTCCCCACGCCGGGGGGGGACGGCCTGAGGACAGGCCGCCCCTACTTGGTGTGCGCGGAGGCGTGGCCTTCCGAGACGCGGCGCCAGATCTTGAAACAGCCCTGGTTCCACCCGCGTGATGCGTCAGCGTCCCCCGGGCGGTGGACCGCACGGTCATACCAAGGTGAAACTGGGACGACGACGCTTCCGGAGCCCGCGAGGACGCGGGCGCTCCAAAGTCAGCCGCCCGCGCCAGTCCCTGGAGCGCCCGCGTCCTCGCGGGCTCCCGGGCCTCCTGACCCGGCGCGACGCAGCAACGCGGCCGAACCCGGCCAGGCCGGGAGACCTGGCCTCCACCCTGGACTGATCACTGCCCACTGATCACTGCCCACTGAACACTGCCCACTGATCACTGCCCACTGATCACTGCCCACTGAACACTGCCCACTGATCACTGCCCACTGAACACTGCCCACTGATCACTGCCCACGTCTCCCCGCCTATCGCTGGTCCCCCTTCAGCCACGCCCCGATCTTGGCCATCGTCCGTGCCGCGGCGGCCTCGTGTTCGTTTTCTGCCGCTGCCGTGGAGTGCTGGCTGCCGCGCATCCGGGCGCTCAGGAGTCGCCCATAGTAGGCGACATAAGCCGGCCAGAGCCGCGGGCCGGCGGTGCAGAACTCCGCGGCCCGGTCGGGTAGCCACCAGCCCGCTGTCGGAACCTGCTCGCACGGGCGCCACACCCCGGCACGGCGTTCCGCGTCAGCAGCGGGCCACTCACCGGCGAGCACGAACTCGCGAACCAGCGGCACGATCTGACGGTTCGCGGCCTGCGGATCGAGTTGTTGCAGGGCCGCGTCCGGTACCTCTGCGGCGAGCAGGTCGCGGGCCACGCTCAGGGCACAGTGCACATACCGGCTGGCCTGGCTTGTGGCGGCCAGGTTCGCCAGCCGATCCCAGTCCAGGCGTGTCGAGTACCGGCGGACCGCCTCGGTCAGGTCGCAGAGTTGTCGCAGTCCGCCGGTGAACAGGTCCGAGCACGCGGAGTGCAGCGCGAGGTGGAGCACCAAATCCTCGGGACAGAGGACAAGGAAGGCAGTGTTCGGTGTTCGGTGTTCGGTGTTCGGGCGGGACAGTTCGGATGCCCTTCCTGACACTTGACACATGGCACCTCCTAACCCGGCGGAGCCGGAACCAAAACGGGGTGCGGGCGGGGGGCCGCCCGCGGTACTGGAGAGCAGGGCGGAGACACGGGAGTTGGGGCCGTCACAAAGTCTGCCAGAAAACGCGAGTTTGGAGTCGTGGGGTACCATGAAACTGAAGGCGCCCAGAGCCCGCGAGGACGCGGGCGCTCCACGGTCTGGCACGGGGTCTGACTTTGGAGCGCCCGCGTCCTCGCGGGCTCTGGGCCCGGGGTGCCGTTGGGGAGAATGTGCCAATGCAGTTCGACCCAGATCCCGGAATCCGCGCGCACCATGGGCGCCAGATGGTGGTGGTCGCGTTCGAAGCGCCGTTGCTGCCATGCGTGCGGCACGGGAATACGGTAGCCGGCGTTGAGCAGTGCCTCCCGAGCCGTTGCGAGGTCCGCACGCCGCAGCAGCAGGTCCATGTCGCCGATGGGGCGTACGGTCGGGTTCGCGTAGACCGCGGAGGCAAGGTGCAGCCCTTTGAGCAGCGCGACAGGCACGCCCTGCGCGGCCAGGAGGTTGCGGAGTTCGCGCGTCTCCTCGATGATGCGGACGTTCGCGGCCGCCGTGTGATAGTAGGCCTGCTGCAGACGGCGCCGTGCGGCTTCGGGGATGTCTGCCCATGCCGGGCTGGCCTGCAGGCGCCAGCAGAGCAGGGCGGCGACCTTCTCTGTCTGGGCACGCTCTATGAGCGCCTGCCAGTCGGAGTCGTTGAGCGGTGTTCGGTGTTCGGTGTTCAGTGTACGGGGGGGAGGCGGTCTATTCGGATCGGTGGCAACGTCCGGTGTCCGGCCCTTCCCGGCCAGGCACGCGCAGAGCAATTCCCCTGTGGCTCTCGAGTCCATGCCCTACGGTTAGCGCCGGTGCCCGCCCAAGTCAAGCGGGAAGAGCGCGGGGCACGGGGCACGGGGCACGGAGTGGCGCGGGACCTCTGGGACCGCAGCAGGGTCCCTCGGGTCCGTCCCGGACCGAGGGTCTTTCGGGGATCCCCTTCTGTCCGTGCAGCTCCTGCGGTACTGCCTGTCAGGCGGGGCCGGTTTGGGCTGGCACCGTGACCTGCCCGGCCTCGCTCCGCTTATTGTACAGGTCGTTTTTGGGGGGCCGAGTCCCGTTTTCGGGCGTCCCTGGCGCGAATCTTGCAGAACTTGGCATGGATCATGCAAAAATAATTGTCTAAAAGCGCGTTTTCTCTAGGTGCAAGGTGGTTTGTGCTTGAGAAATCACGCGTCTGAGGTTATATTACAGGACGAGGACGGTAACAAGTACCAAGGAGCAGTAACTGTTGCCAATCATCTGACCGCAGGCTGTTTGGTCCGATTCGGGCCAGCCTCCCATCTCTTGGGCGGAGTTTCCGTCATGTACGGTGGCTCTGTCCCTTCCGATCTCTTGCCTGGTCTGATCGAGTCGCCGGTCTGATGTGACCTGGGGTTGTATCCCAAGGAGTATCGATATGCCGTCCTTGATTCACCTGCTTCGCTGTCCCGCCCCGTCGGTCTTCCGGAGTGTCTCCGTCGCTGTGGCGCGGTTGTCTGCGGTTGTGGTCACGGTCTTGGTCTTCGCCTCGACCGCGCGAGCCGACATTCTCACCGGCTACCAGGAGTTCTACATCAACGCCTCCGAAGACGACATGTGGAGTGCGTTTGAGTATGTCGACAGCGATCCGGTGATGACGGGGAACACTCACACCGTCATTTCAATCACCGCCTCGACCAATGGCACCAAGGTCTACTACGACCACTGGGAGGACGGGTACGACCTGGACCCGGCCAACCCGGAGACCACCGCCGATGAGAAACAGACCCTGAATGCCGGCGGGGTGTGGAAGTGCGAGAGCGCCAGCATTCCGCACCCACGCGGCACCGGTGGCACCTACTACGACGGTATGGACCGGATCTACGTGGCCGGCGGCGCGGCCACGGTCACCCGCGCCTTCTGGACCGAGGACCAGGGCACGATCTTCGCGGTGGCCTGGCAGGTTTTTCCGGTCAGGGCCGCGCTGAACCACTACACCGTGCCGGGCGGCGAGGACCTGGCCCCAGCGCCCCCGACCGGCAAGGGGTACGAGGACTTCACGGCGACCTCCCTTGTGGTTCAGTCCATGGTGGACGGCAACACGGTCCAGATCAACGATCCGACCCTGCCGGGGATCGAGAAGACGGTCGTGCTTCAGAAAGGCCAGACCACCGAGTTCCATCCGGTTCGGGCCGGTACTACAGTCGAGGGCTCCGGGGCGGTGCACGTGACGGTCATTGCCGGGCACTCGCAAGCCGGTGCATGGGCCGAGTGCCGGGCGTACCCGTGCCTGGCCTCGAACCTGTGGGACAATGACTACTACTGCGCCGTGGACAGTTCGATCACCTGCATGGTTGCCGGCCAGGACGATACGCCGCCCAACGAGATCCCGCCGATCGAGACCGACCTGTACCTGCACAACCCGAATGCCACCAGTATTCTCGTTCGCTACCAGGACACCACCGGCTCAGGGTCATTCACCATTGCCGCCGGGAGTACCAAGTCATACGTGGATGGCGCCGGGCGTCCCGTGCCCCTGAACTCGGGCGCCCGCCTTTGGTCGGACGACAAGTTCTGGGGTGTCGGCGCCAACGACACCGAGAGCGGCGGCTGGGAATGGGGGTTCGCCCTGTTGCCGGCCAAGTTCCTCGACACGGACTACTTCATCGGCTGGGCCCCGGGCAAGTCGCCGGAACCCCCGTCCGCGAACGGTTCGCCGGTGTACGTGACCCCGATCGAGGACCGGACCACTGTCTACGTGGACTACAGCCCAACCAACGGCACGATCGACGCCACCTACACGCTCAACAAGTTGCAGACCCAGCGCATCTTCGACCCGGACAACGACAACTCCGGCATGCACGTCTGGGCCACCGGCCCGATCTCGACATTCTGGGGTGAGGACTCGCGGTCCTCCGACCGCGGCAGCGGCCTGGGCTATCTCGATCTGGGCTACACTTGCTTCCCGAACCCCGCCGAATGGATGGACCTGGTGCTGAACCAGACCAACACCGTCTTGCCGACCACCATCGCGCCGGTGGCGGGCAAGACGGTCACGTTCACGCTCACCACGAAGACGTACAACTACACCGCCAACACGGTCGCCGTGGTCGACACGCTTCCGGCCAATTTCAGCTTTGTCAACAACAGTGCGGTCATCACGTTGCCCAACCTCACGCAGATAACCGGCGCCAGTGCCAATCCGACCATCGCTCTCCCGACTCTGACCTGGACGAATGCCATTCTGAACAACCTGAACATGAACCCGAACGAGACCCTGACGATCACGTTCAACGCCATCACCACGGCCGGGATTACCGCCGGGGTGTACCAGGACGTGGCGCAGGCGACCGGCTACCGGCTCGGCGGCACCCAGGCCTTCTCGCCGGTCGCCCGTTCCTACGTCTGGGGCTCGCAACTGACCATTGACATGGATGCCGTCCCGTACCAAGAGATTGTGCTCCCGGGCGGGATCGCGACCTGGACGATCAAGGTCGCCAACGTTGCCACCACCTCGGCGACCAACGTCCAGATGGGGTGTGTCTTGCCGACCGGGTTTACGTACAGGAACAGCAGCACATCCCTGACCTACAGCAACGCCACGCCCACCGCCTCGCCGCCGGCCGTGGTCCCGGCCAGCGGCGCCACCAACTGCACTTGGGGCACGTGGACCCTCAACGCCAACGGCTGGGTCCAGATCCAGTTCAGCGCCAACGTCGCCAGCAACGCCTCGCCGACGACGTATGATTTCACCGCCACGGCCACCAGCACGCAGACCGGCACCATTGACGACGCCGGCCTGATCGCGCAGGACTCGAACACCCCGGACGGCCTGGACCCGGAAGACGACGAGGACGTCACCGTCACCAGCATGCAGATCGACATGGACACCTCGACCCCGACGGTGAACGTGGGCGGCCAGGCGACCTACACCATCCGCGTCATCAACCCCGGTACCGCGCCGGTCACCAATGTCACGGTCGGCAACGACCTGCCCGCGGGGTTCGAGTTCGTCGGCGGCAGCACCAGCGTCGTGAATACCAACGCCACCCGCGGCAGTACCACCAACCCGGCCAACGGCGCCACCAGTTGCACCTGGGGCACGTGGACCATCAACGGTACCGGCTCGATTGCCATCACCTACCAGGCCAATGTCACCGGCACGGCAGCCATCGGCGTGACCCAGAACACCGCCACCGCCACCTCGACCGAGACCGGCCCTATCGACGACACCGGCAACGTGGCCCAGGACTCGAATACCCCGCCCGGCGAAGACCTGGAAAACGATGAAAACGTCACCGTGACCAAGCCGGTGCTCCTGATCGACTGCAAGACGACCACGCCATCGCTGAACGCCGGGGGTACGGCCACCTACACGATGACGGTTCAGAACGCCGGCACCGGCACCGCCACCGGCGTCACTTTGGGTGATACGCTGCCGTCGAGCGGGGCGAACTACTTCCGGTTCGCCGGTAATGTCAGTATCACGGAAACCAGCGCCTCCCGCACCGGTACCACCGACCCGGCTCTCAACGCCACCGGAACGATCAGTTGGGGCACATGGACCATCGATGCCGGTGGTTCCGTGGTGCTCCAGTTCAATGCCACGGCAGACGCCGGGATGCCCGCCAATACCTACCAGAGCACAGCTACCGCGTGGAACGTTTACACCGGCACGATCGATGACCAGGGCACGGTCGCCTATCCCGCGGACGCCGACACGCTCTCCACCGATACCCCGGACACTGACGAAGACGTCACCGTGATGCGCCCGGTGCTGGTCATGAACCTGACCACGGCCACACCCGCCGTGCAGGCGGGCGGCGAGGTTACCTACACCATTGAGATCCAGAATACCGGCAACGGCCCCGCGACCGGCGTCTCTCTGGGCGATACGTTGCCCAACAGTGGGGCGAACTACTTCCGGTTCAGCCGCAACCTCAACATCAGCGAAACCGACGCCACGCGTACGGCCACGACAGACCCGACTGCCGGCGCCACCGGCGCGATCAGTTGGGGAACGTGGAGCATCGACCCCGGCGGTTCGGTCGTCCTGGACTTCAAAGTCACGGTGGACGGCGGCATGCCGCAGGCGACCTACCAGAACACGGCCACCGCCACCAGCCCCCAGACCGGCGCGATCGATGACCAGGCGACCGTCGCCTATCCGACCGATGCCGACACGCTCCCCGCCGACACGACCACCGACGAGGACGTCACCATCATTCCGGCGCCGGACCTGACCGCGACCAAGACCGGAACGGTCGGCACGTCGCCGGACAACCAACTGGCGCGGCCGACCGCGGTCAACGGCGTCCAGGACGTGATCAGCTACACCATCACGATCACGAACCCGGCCAGTCCGGGCACGCCGCAGACCGACATCACGGTGTCGAACCCAGTCCCCGGTGAGACGACCTATGTAGCCGGCAGTTCGCGCATCTCCGGGCCGCGGCGCGCGATTCGCGCCACGGAGTATTACGTTCCCGACTTTGGCAATGCGACCTACGACCTCACGCTGGACCGGCCACTCGCCCCGAACTACTTCATCATCGTGAAGGGATGCAGGAATCGGACCAACGGCGACAGCGTACCTCGTGACAACTACATTGCTCTGACTCAGGATCCGTGGGGCACGGGTGACCTCGACCCATCCTCAGGCAGCAACGTGCTCCAGTTCACGCGCGGCAGCGGCGGCGGGTCGTGGGTTGGGGTCATCACCGTCGTCGAGTCGCCCAGTTCCAACTCCACCAAGGGGTTCACGCTACGCGCCGTGAGCCGCGTGGCCCAGGGGGGTAACGCGACAACCGGCACGGCCACGTCGGCCTACGCCTGGCCGAATATGACCGGGTCTTACCCCTACACGAGCAAGATCATGCTCGTCGGCGGCTTCAACGGCGCCGGCGTGAATACGACCAGCAACACGACGAACCGCCACGTGACCTGCTTCAGCCGCATCTGGCCGTCCGGCACCAACACCATCAATTGGAGCCGCAACGCCGGCGGCTACACCCTCGATGCCGCTACCTTGACCGTGATGATCATCGACTGGGGCAGTGAGTGGACCGTGCAACGCGCCCGCGTCCAAGGCAATGCCGGCGGCAACGGGATCAATACGACCGGTGAGTACAACCCGGGCGCCAACAATCTGGCCAGCGCCGTGGTCCGGGCCAATACCTGGGTCTGGGGCACCGGAATGACCAATGCCGGCTACCATGGGACCTGCGCGGAGGCCGCGGCGATCACCTTGGGCAACGGGGTCAATCAGAACGCCAGCGAGCAGCGCGTCTCAGTCGGCGTCGAGTACACCAATCTGGCGGTGGATTTCGAGGTCTATGCCCTGACCCACTCGCAGGTGTCCGTGGATCATCGCTTCAAGGCCGATGGCGACGCGGGTACCGAAGGCACGGTCCAGACGGTCAGTGTGGCGACCGCGAACAACCCGACAACCGGCAACCGCATGGCCATCGCCTACAACACCTGCAACCGCAACAACGCGACCTCGTTCTCGCGACCCATCTTCTCCGCCCGATATACGGACAATGCGACCATCGGACTGCAGCGCCAGCGAGCCGGGGACACGTTCTGCGCCTGGGTACAGGGCATCAATTTCTTCGGCATCTACGCGGACTTCACCAACGAGCTGGCCGGCGACCTGCCGGACCTGGTAACCTTGAACGACCGCCGTGACCTGAGCGCGACCCAGGCCCTGACGATCACGTTCCAGGCCCGCGCCAATACGCCGTTGTCGGACGGCCTCTACGAGATCACCAGTACGGCGACCATCGACAGCAACGAGAACGACCCGCCGTTCATTCGCCAGGCCACGGTGCGGGTCCCGCACCTCGGCTCCTACGAGAACAACTACACGACCGGTGACGAGCTCTACCGCCGTGACCCGGACGGCTCGGGTAACGGCACCGACCCGATCTACACCGCCGGGCAGCGGTATCGCTCCAGTACGGCGTACGACGTGGCTTACTACGACGCACTCGGGGCCTTGGTCAACACCCACACCACGCCGGTGTCCAGCAGCGGCGGCAACCTCCAGAGCACCTACGCCAACGGCAACAACAGCATCGGCTACGGCACCTGGACGGCCGTCACCGTGCCGGACGGCACCACGCCCCAGGCGACCTTGGCCGCGCAACTGGCCAACAACTCGACGATCACCACCGACACGTTTCAGGTCCGTAGCTGGAGCAAGTCGGAGTTCACCGATTCGCTCGGCAATGTGGTGACGTCGTATAGCCTGCCGGGCGGCAGTGATACGGGCTATCTCAGAGTCTACGACCGCGACCGCAACACCGATCCGGCGGCCATCGACCGCATCTGGGTGACGGTGCAGGACGCGACCACCGGCGACAGCGAGAGTTTCTGGCTCTACGAGACCGGCATCAACACGGGCGTCTTCGCTAACGATGCCGGCCGTGCCGGCCTGCTCACCCTGCCGCTGTCCGTATACACCGGCTATGGCGTCAACGACGGAACCCTTCACACCTTGGGCGACAATACCATGCAGATCCTTTATACCGACCCGGGGGATACCGTTGACCAGTCCAGCGCCCAGGCAACCGTGCCGACTCTGGCGGTGATCGCGCGCTTCCAGACGCGGCTGGTGGGCGGTCAGGTCCTGGTCGAGTGGGAAACGTCTGCCGAGGTGGGCACGGTCGGGTTCGATCTGTACCGGCTCGACCCGGTCTCGGGCGAGTACGTCAAGGTCAACGACCGGCTCCTGCCCGGCTTGCTGACCTCGCACCAGGGTGGTACTTACCGGTTCGTCGATGCTGGCGCGCGGCCCGGGTTGGCGGCGACGTACGTTCTGGTCGAAAGGGAAGCCCGCGGCGACACGCGTCGCCACGGGCCCTACACCCTCACGCCCGGCGACGGCGGGTACGGCAGCGGGCCGCAAACGGTCGGCCTGCGAAGCGCCGCGGCGTCCGCCGCGCCGGAGCTCGACGCGGCGGGGACGCAATTCGAGAGAACGCCGCGCAATCTGGTGGAGGCCCAGACCCGGTCGAGCCACGGCGACAAGCCGCGACCTGGCCGGATTGACCTGGCCGAGATCACCGTGCGCGACGGCGGTCTGTACTTCGTCCCGGCAGCAACGATCGCGAACGCGCTGGGCGTCACGCTCCGGGATGCCGGGCGGCTTCTGGCGTCCGGCAACCTCGAGTTGCAGCATGCCGGTCGGGATGTTCCGTGGCTGGGAGCAGCCGGCGCCACCGGCCTGTACTTCTACGCCCAAGGCTTGAGCACCCAGTACACGGACGAGGATGTCTACCGTCTTTCGCGCGGCCGCGGCCTGAGCATGGCCTATCTCGATGGCGCTCCGGCGGCGGTCCGGTCGCGTACGGTCGGCACGTTTACCGAGACGCTGCACGTCGAGCAGGACCAGTGGTACGAGGGCACTCTGTTCGAGGACCCGACCGCCGACTACTGGCTGTGGGACTTCGTCTTCGCCGGTTATCCCGGGTACGAGACGAGGAGCTTCCCGTTCCGCGCCGATGGCGTTTCCGGTTCGGGGGCGGTCGCCATGACCGTGCGCCTCCAGTCCGCCTCCACCACGGAACTGAACCCTGAGCACCAGGCCGAGGTCCGGCTCAACGGCACGCTGGTTGCCACGGATACCTGGGCGGGCATCGCGGCGCGCGAGCTCACGTTTGCGGTCAACCCCACACTGCTTCAGGACGGCGCCAACACCCTTGAGCTGACCGGCCTGCTGCCGCCGGACGTCCCGTACAGCATCGTTTATCTCGACTCGTTCGACGTCACCTACGAACGCACGTTTGTCGCGGTTGACGACGCACTGCTGCTCCGCACCGCGCAGCAGAACCAAGCGGTCACCGTGACCGGCTTCTCGAACCGCCTGGTCTGGGTCTTCAATGTCACCGATCCGGAGAACCCGGCCGTCCTGGCCGGCGCCCGCGTCAAGCCGGGCGAGCGCGGTTCGTACGCGGTGAGTTTCCAAGGCGCGGCGGTGGGTAGCCGGTACCTGGCGCTGGCGCTGAGCACGGCACGCGCTCCGGTCTCCGTTCTGGGGGCCATGGACCCAAAACGGATCGCCAGCGACCTGCTGGCGCGCGACGTCAGGGCGAACTATGTGGTCATTTCCCCAAGCTCGATGCGGGACACCGCGCAGACGCTGGCCGCGTACCGCCAGTCCCGCGGCTACCGGACCCTGGTGGTCACCCTCGAGGACATCATGGACGTGTTCAGCAACGGGACCTACAATCCGGAAGCGATTCGCGACTTCCTGGTCTACGCCCGTGACCACTGGCGCGTTCCTCCGGCCTATGTCGTCCTGGCCGGCAAGGGTACGTACGACTACAGAAACCTCCAGGCGTACGGTGACAATCTCATCCCGGCACTGCTGACCGGCACGCCGGACGGCCTGTTTGCCTCGGACGCGCTCTATGCGGGCGCCACGGGTCGTGGCGGCAGCACACCGGAAATGGCCATTGGCCGCTTGCCCGCCAAGAACGCGACCGAACTGGCCGCCATGATCGCCAAGATCGTTGCCTATGAAGCGGCCAACCCCGCCGGATGGACGAACCGCGCCATCATGCTCGCCGATGACCCGGACGACGGCGGCGACTTCACGGCAGACAGCCTGGCGCTGGGCCAACTCCTGCCGGGCGGTTGCGCCCCGAGCTTCATCCACCTGGCAGACCTGACCCCTGAGGCGGCTCGGACCCAACTCCTGGCGGGTCTGAACGACGGCGCTCTGCTGCTCAACTACTTCGGGCACGGCGGGTTGGACCGGTTCGCGGAGGAAGGGCTCCTGCTGGACAGCGATGCCGCCGGCTTGGGCAACGGCAATCGGTTGCCGGTCGTGGCCGGCATGACGTGCCTGACTGGACACTTCGAAATGCCCGGCGTGGTCACGCTCAGCGAGGCGCTGCTGCTCCAGCCCGGTGGCGGCGCCGTGGCCGTTTGGTCGCCGTCCGGACTGTCCGTTGATTCTGATGCTCGAGTCTTGGACGAAGCCTTGTTCCGGGCCGTGTTCAGTCACGGCGAGACCAGGCTGGGCGATGCCATTCGCCAGGCGGGGGATGAGTATCGCGCAACCCGGGGCGTCGACCCGGGATTGCCGGCCATCTACAACCTGCTCGGCGACCCGGCCCTGCAACTGCATACCGCCGGGGCAAAGTAGGTTGGGTGTGTGGGCAGATGCCCCAAAGCGTCCGAAGGTGTCGAAGATCCCGAAGATCCCGAAGATCCCGCAGCCCGTATCCCGCGGTCAGCGGACCAGCAGTGCGGAGAGTGACATGAAGACCGAGACGAACCGACAGCCCGGCGCGGACGCCAAGCGTCCCTACACCCCGCCACGTCTTCGCACCATCGAGCTGGTGGCCGACGAGGTGCTCGCCGTCGGCTGCAAGACGGTCGCCGGCGCACCCGGCCCCACAGGCGGGAACCTGACTTGCCGAGCGCCCAGCGTGTGCTTTGTGCCCGGGTCGTAGCACGGAGCATGGAGCATGGGGCATGGGGCATGGGGCATGGGGCATGGGGCATGGGGCAAGGGGCAAGGGGCGAAGCCAGTTCTGCGCGGGAACGCCGTCAGCGCTTCTGACCTGTCGGATAGGTCCGATCTGTCCCCCGTTCTTTCCTGCCTGTGCGGGTGAATCCGGTCAAGCGAGACTCCGTGGGTTGCGCCTTCCGCCTTCGTCTGAGTACCGCCTTCAGGCGGAAGTGGCAGCGAGCTTCAGCGAGCGGTCGGCGAGGCACGCGGCTTGGGCATCGGGGGTGACGGGGTCTGACGGTCGTGACCGCTGGCGACGCGGTTCCCCGCGGGCTGAAGCCGCGCGGGTGGCTTCCGGCTGAAGCCGGGACTCAGGCACGATGCACGCAGACCGTACCTGCCCCTACGGAACTGACATGCGCTCCGAGCAGACCCGCATCGGTCCTTCTCTCTTTCCTTCTTAGTTGGCACGGTTGGTGCTTCAAAATAACTTCCGGTATATTGGAATATGCGTCGTGCCCTGTGCCAGGCTGAGAAAGGCGACCGGGGGTTCTGTTGCATATTGTCAATAAAGAGAGAAAGTTGAGCACATATTCGCACGGATGAGAATTGCGCCCCTGCGGGACGCATCTCCGCGAAACTTTTTTTTCGACGAAAATGCAGGTGCCTGAGATGTCGGTGTTTCCGGTTCGTCCGGAACCTGGCGCCCGGAGGACGGGTCTCAGGCTATAGACACAGGAGTCGATCGACTCGCCAGCGATACGCTGGGGAGTCAAGAAAGACTGAAGCGCATCGAACAACCAAAGGCCCTCCCCATGACAGCCCCGCACGTCAGCCTCCGTGTGTTGCTGGCAGCAACCTCCTGCCTAGCCATGATTTTGGTCGGACTCGCCCGAGCCGACTACACCAGCACGCCTACCGCCTGGACCAATTTCGACAACAACCCGCTTCTCCTCGGCTTCACCACCGGCTACACGTTTGGCGGTCAGCCGGTGTGCGACTTCGAGTCGTCCAGCGACCCGAGCAACGGCGGTACGGGTGTTCAGCCGGCGGCCATCGACTTGGCCTCGTGGTCGCCCGATGGCTCCAACCCCGGTCCAGGTGTAACTCCATTGTACGGGTACTACGACGGCGGCACGCGTTGGGACCCGGCCGTGCCGTCGACCATGAACGACGATTTCATCCTTTTCACCATGCGGCTTGACGCCGACCCGTCCGTGAACAGCGGCAACCCCAAGGACTTCACATCCTACCACTGGAACGTGTTGTTCGACGTGGACGGGGACGGGTACAAGGAGTTCTGGATCGACGTGGACGGCGGCTACAGCAGCAGCAGCCACAGTTACGACCGGCTCGCCATCATGTACAACAACGACAACACTCAGGAGATGCCGGGCGGCAACGACGCCGACCCGCGCGCCTGCGAAGTCCAGCGCTACAAGGCCTGGGCGAGCTGGACCGGTGCTGACCCGGGCTCGTTCACCCGGGTCCGGCAACTCGCCGACGGGTCGGGCGATTGGGTCATCGACATGCAGATCCCGATGACTGCGTTCAAGAAGACAGCCGCCGAAGGCGGCGCCCAGGTCCTGTTCCCGGACTCGTCCACCGGGTTCGTGTTCTCGACCAGCGCCTCGAACACCGACCCGCTGCAGAAGGATTTCATGTGCAATATCAATTTTCTGTCCACCGCCGCCCCCATATCCTTCGGTGACGTGCTAAAGCCGAATGGCGACGCCGACGTCAAGTTCACCGACTCGGAACTGAACAGCGTTGACGTGTACACCGTCCGGCCGGACCCGACCGGCGACCTGGTGTACGTGTTCATCCGCGACGTGTTCGGCAACCAGAACAGCAGTGTCGTCGAGTACCGGACCATCACGATCAGCGACCCGGTCACCGGCGACGACGAGGTCGTGGACATTGTCGAGACCGGTCCGGCGACCGGGATGTTCACCAACCGCGGCGGGGCCAGCAATACGGTGTCCTCGGACCAGTCCAAGGGCTGGATTCCGTTCGTCAAGGCGTACGTCATTGCGACCAACGAGTCCTGGACCGTGCAGTACAACAGCGGGACCAACAACTGGACGGTCACGGGGAGTGTGTCGGGTCTGCAGACCGCCCGGGCCACGGCCGGGACCGAGTACACCTCGGACAGCGGCTCGATGAAGTTCACGGTGTACGAGAACAACTCGACCAACGGCATGACGATCACGTTCAGTACCTACCGCGGCGACGACCTGCGCACCACCACCACGGCCAGTGCCGACGACGACGGCGCGTGGCTGACGGTCATCCCCGGCGACACCATCAGTTGCACCTACACCAGCGCCGCCAGCGTGGTCAAGAACGACACGGCGCTGATCGCCGGGACCATGCCGGTGGTCCAGTTCACCGACTACCTCGGCGTCTCAAAGGCCGAGTACCAACTGAACACCAGTACGGCGCTCAGCGACAAGATCTACGTGACGGTGTACCACGGCGCGTCGAACACCAACCCGGCCGTGGCCGAGACGATCCGCGTTGCCCTGACCAAGCAGGGCGGCGGCGGCGATACCGAGGACTCGGCTGTTCCCACGCTGCGGTTCGTGCTGACCGAGACCGGGGTCAACACCGGTATCTTCCGCAACACCACCGGGCTCGACTCGAAAGTCTCGGACGGCGCCATCACGGGGAACGACAGCCTGTGGGAAGGGGTTGACGGCGACTATGTCCTGGCCACGTACACCTACGGCGGCAACCCGTACACCGACACGGCGAAGTTGCTGGGGCAGGGCGCCGGGATCGTGTCGTTTAAGGACGCCGGCGGCGTGGTCGACGTCGACCTTTACGGCAACACCGACGTGATCTACGTCAAAGTCGAGGACATCACTGGCCCCGCAGCACCGTTCACCGTGACCGTGTCCAGCGGCGCCACCGGCGATGTGCGGACCGTGAAGGTGTGGGAAACGGCCACCGGCTCGAAGGTGTACATGAACAAGATGACCAACCTTTCGACCACCGCCGGGTCAGCCGTGGTCAATTCGGCGACGGCCACGTTCACCACCGACGGGGTCCAGGCGGGGAACACGTTCATCATCATCACCGGCGCCGACGCCGGCACCTACACCGTGAATACGGTCAACAGTCAGACGCAGTTGACCCTGGACCGCACCCTCACCGTGACCGCGCCCGGGGTCGCATTCAATCACCGCGTCCTGCTGGCGACCACCTACGATGGCGCCAAGGTCAACGAAGATCTGCAGCTCGAAGCGGTGCACGGCGAGACCTTGACCGTGTCTTACGTCGACCCGAACGACGGTGATGCCGACGCGGGCAACGACACCAAGACCGACACGGCGTTGTACAACGCGCCGCCCATCATGATCAACGAAGTCCTGTTCTACCCCACAACGATCGTCGGCGACCCGACGTACGGAACCTACCTGCAGCCGGAGTACATCGAGCTCTACAACTCGACCAACGCCGCCATCAACATCACCGGCTACCGCGTCACGGACGGCGACAGTCTCGACAAGACCATCCCGCAGTCCGGGGGCAGCAACATCATGTTGGGCGCGGGTGGGAAAGCCTACATCGTCCTGGTGGGCGGCCCGGGCATTCCGACGACCAAGCAGGCCGGGAACGGCGACTGGTACATCTGGGTGGACATCTCCGGGCTGCCCGCCCCGAAGCTGGACCAGCTCGGCGACCCGGGCAATGCCGTTGTCGGCGATCGTTGCGACCAGATCTCGCTCTACAATGCGTCCAGTGCCATCGTCGACTACGTCGGTTGGAGCCACTCGTCCGACACGTCGGCTGACTTCAATAGCGACGACAGCGCTGCGGTGGCGATTCAGAGCTGGCCGGACAATGCGTACCGCGACGTGGGCGTCAGCAGCGATCTGGGCCCCATCACGGCCGGCCAGGCGATCTACCGCAAGACGACCGGTAGGGACACGAACGTCCCGGCTGACTGGGCCTACGTCAGTCCGTCCATCGACGTGGGGTTTGTCTTCACCCTGGCGTCCATCTCCCTGTTCCGCACGACGCAGCAGGAGAATGCCGTGGTGGTCGAATGGGAGACGACGACCGAGAAGGGCACCGTCGGGTTCGATCTGTACCGGCTTGATCCGGCAACGGGCGCCTACGTCAAGGTCAACGACCGGCTCCTGCCCGGATTGCTGACCGCGCCGCAGGGCGGCACGTACCGGTACGTCGACGCCACGGCACTGCTTGAAACCAAGGCCACCTACTTGCTGGTTGAGGTCGAGTGCCGCGGCACGGCCCGGCGGCACGGGCCGTACACGCTCGCCCCCAACGATGGCGGGTATGACTTCCGCCACCAGGCGCCGGAGCGGCAGACCAGGCAGGCTGCGGTGGCACCTGTTCCCAAGACGGACGCCAGGGGCGTGCGGTTCGAGCGCCAGGCGCACGCGGCGCCCGGGCGCGGGGCGCGTCCGCAGAAGGAACACCACCGCGGCCGTTCGGACGTCGCGGAAATCACCGTCCGCGGCGCCGGGTTGTGCTTCGTGTCTGTGTCTGATATTGCCAACGGGTTTGGCCAGACCGCGACCACGATGCGCAGGAGCATCAGCGCCGGAACCCTGCAGCTCACCCGGGCAGACGTGGAGATCCCGTGGATCGGTGCCGCCGGGGGCAGCGGCATCTATTTCTACGCGGAAGGCATGAACACCCGGTACACGGATCAGGACGTGTACCGCATCTGCCGTAAACCCGGCGTGACCATGGCCTACGTGGATGGCGCGCCGCCAGCCCGCAGAGACGCGGTCACGACGTTCACCGAGACCTTGCACCTGGAGCAGGACCAGTGGTTCCAGGGCGACCTGTTCACCGACCCGAACGCCGACTGCTGGATGTGGGATTTCGTGTTCGCCGGGTACCCGGGGTACGAGAGCAAGTCGTTCGTATTCCAGGCCGATGGTGCATCCGGTGCCGGCGCGACGTCCATGATCGTGCGTCTGCAGTCGGCCTCCAGCACCGGCAAGAACCCCGAGCACCACGTGGTTGTCGAGGTCAACGGCACCGTCCTGGCGCAGGACACCTGGACGGGGATTGCCGGTCGCACCCTGTCGTTCCCGGTGGATCCCGCGCTGCTGGTGGACGGCCAGAATACCCTGACGCTCACCGCCTCGCTGCCGGACGGTGTGTCGTACAGTATTGTCTACCTCGATTCGTTCGACGTCACCTACCAGCGGCGTTTCGCGACGGCCAGCGATGAACTGCTGCTGCCCACGGTGACCCAGAGTCAGGCGATCACCGTCACCGGTTTTTCGAACAACCAGGTCTGGGTCTTCGATGTCACCGCCCCGAATTCCCCCGCGGTGGTTACCAATACGCGCGTCACCCAGACGGGGCGGGGCGCATACTCGGTTGATTTCCGTGGCGGCGCGGCGGGAAGTCAGTACCTGAGTCTGGCCCTGAACGCGGCGCTCCTGCCGGTTTCCGTGGACAGCGCCATGCCGGTGCGGGACCTCGAGCACGAACTGCTGGGGCGCGACCACAGGGTGAACTACGTGGTCATTGCCCCGGAATCGATGCGGAACACCGCACAGACGCTCGCCCGGTACCGCCAGTCGCAGGGCTACCGGACCATGGTGGTCACCCTCGAAGACATCATGGACGTGTTCAGCAACGGGATCTACAACCCGGAAGCCATCCGAGACTTCCTCGCCTATGCCTACCGCCGCTGGCGCGTGCCGCCGGCCTTCGTTGTTCTCGCCGGCAAGGGCACGTTCGACTACAAGGACGTCCAAGGCTACGGCGACAATCTGGTGCCGGCGCTGCTGACGTCCACACCCAGCGGCCTGTTCGCGTCCGACGCGCTGTACGGCGACGTGGCCGGCGACGACGGCATTCCCGAAATGGCGGTTGGCCGTCTGCCGGCAAAGAATGACGCCGAATTGGCCACCCTGATCGGCAAGATCATCGCTTACGAGGCCGCCGACCCGGCCGGCTGGGCGCAGAGCGTCATCATGTTGGCCGATGATCCCGACGATGGCGGCGACTTCACGGCGAACAGCTTGGCCCTCGGAGCCATGCTGCCCCAGGGCACGGTCACCCGTTACATCCACCTCTCGGACCTGGCCGTGTCAACGGCTCGGACGCAACTGCTGGACGGGCTGAACGCCGGAGCGCTCCTGCTCAACTACTTCGGGCACGGCGCTCCCGACCGGTTTGCGCAGGAAGGCGTCTTGGTCGCCGCTGATGCGGCGAACCTGAACAACGGCAGCCGGCTCCCGGTCGTCGTGGGTATGACCTGCCTGTCCGGGCACTTCGAGATCCCGGCAATGGTGTCCCTCGCCGAAGCGCTGGTCCTGCGCGCCGGGGGGGGCGCGGTCGCCGTCTGGGCGCCGTCGGGATTGTCGATCGACTCGGAAGCTCGTATATTGGATGAAGCGTTTTTCCGTGCCGTGTTCACCCGCGGCGAAAGGACGCTGGGAAAAGCTATCATGCAGGCCACAACGGATTTCCATGCCAGCGCCGGCGCGGTGACGTCGCTGCCGGAGATCTACAACCTGCTGGGCGACCCGGCATTGCGGTTGCACACCGTGGGTGCGAGGTAGGTGGGTGGGTGGGGCAGATGCCCCGAAGCGTCCGAAGATCCCGATGCCCGTAGCCGTAGCCCGTAGCCAGCGGACCAGCAGTGCGGAGAGTGACATGACGACCGAGACAAACCGACAGCCCGGCGCGGACGCCAAGCGTCCGTATACGCCCCCACACCTGCGCACCATCGAGTTGGTGGCCGACGAGGTGCTCGCGGTCGGCTGCAAGACGGTCGCCGGCGCACCCGGCCCCACAGGCGGGAACCTGACTTGCCGAGCGCCCAGCGTGTGCTTTGTGCCCGGGTCGTAGCGCGGAGCGCGGAGCACGGAGCGCGGAGCACGGAGCAGGGGGCGGGGGGCGGGCCTCTGCCGTCATCGGGTGAGGCTGCTTATTACAAGGAGCCGACGGCTGACAGCATCCACCAGAGAACTCGATATTCAGATTGCGGGAGTACGCTTTGCCGTGTCGTGCACGGCAGATACCGCGGTGCCGTGGACGGACCGGGCATACCGCGAGTTCCATGGCGCGGGGTGCGGCGCGACCGACGCGGATTTGCGGCTCGATGTGGTGCTTACCGCCGAGGCCGTACCGGCGACTGCGAACGGCGCAACCGCCGTCGGTTGCAGCGAGAGCTGGACGGTCTCGCGAACCGGTGCCGAGCGCTGGATCGTCCTGCAACCGCCCGGTCACGGAGACCCGCTGTGGTCCGCACGGTTTGACGGGACTCCCGATCGGGTTACGGTCTACTGCGGCAAGGGGTTTGTTCAGGATCGGAACGGGCAGGTCGAAGTCTTCAGTCCGGTCCACTATCCGCTGGACCAGTTGCTGCTCATGTATGCGCTGGCGGAACGGTGCGGCCTGGTCCTTCACGCCGCCGGGGCGCGAGTGGCTGGGAAAGGGGTGGTTTTCGCGGGCAAGTCCGGGGCCGGCAAGAGCACCTTGATGCGACAGGTGTGCCAGCGGCCCAGCCCCGGGATGGCGCCCCTGAGCGATGATCGTGTGGTGATCCGGGCGCAGGACCGCGGCCTGCAGGTTTTCGGGTCGCCCTGGCCGGGTGACGCCGGCATCGCCGCGAATCTCGGCTGTTGTCTGTCGGCGATTCTGTTCCTGAAACACGGCACGGAGAATTCGCTCCGGTCCTTGGAACCGCGCGAGGTCCTGGCGGGTCTGTTACCGGTAGCGTCGTTGCTCTGGTTCGAACCGGAGCTGCTGACGTGTATGTTATCGTTCTGTGATCGGCTGGTGCGGGAAATACCGGCGTTCGAGTTTTCGTTCCGGCCCGATCTGGAGAGTGTCGATGTTTTGGAGTCCTTCGCAAAACAACTGTGAGGAATGGCGTGGGGCCGACGCGACCCGGTACAGTCTCCGGGGCGAGACGGCGGTTGACCTGTTCCAGCACCTGCTGCAGAACGGTGTGGCGGTGAAGGTTCGCGTCACGGGACGCAGTATGGCCCCGTTCCTGGCCGCGGGCGACGTCGTGACCATCCGTCCCGCTGACGCAGCATCGCTGCGTTTCGGCGACGTGGTCCTGGTGCGGAGTCCGCACGGACTGCCCATCATGCACCGCCTGATCCGCAAGCTGTGGCATCCGGTGCGCGGGCTGATCGTTCAGACTCACGGCGATGCGGTGCACATTCAGGACGACGCGGTGGACGCCGATGCCGTGCTTGGCCGCGTCAGCGAAGTCCGGCGGCAGCAGGACAACTCGTCGACCGGCTGGCGGCGCAACCTCGATTCCGTGTGCTGGCGCTTGGTGGGCGCATTGCTGGCGGCGCGGCAGTGGCTGCGGTCCAGCACCGTCCCGGCGTCCGATGGCTGACGAACCGTGACCCAACCCGGACGTATGAGCAACTCCGACACCACTCTCGACAAGGTTTACCGCAAGACGGACGGCGTCATTGCCCGGCACATTGCCGGCGAGCTCCTGCTCGTGCCGGTAAGTGGACGCGTCGCTGACCTGCAGCGGATTTACTCCCTCGACTCGGTCCCCGCGTTCATCTGGGACCGTCTCGATGGCGCCAAAGCTCTGGACGCGATCCGTGACGAGATTGTCGCTGCCTACGAGGTCGAGCCGGACTCGGCCGCCGCCGACCTGCTCGCGTTCGTCCGCGAACTGGCGGACAGCGCCCTGGTCGAACCGGCGGCAGAGGCCCCGTGAAGTGTGCCGTGGCGCGGGAGCAACCCGAAGGCCGTTGGAATCGAGGGAATCGAGGGAATCGAGGGAGTCGAGGGAGTCGAGGGAGTCGAAGATCTCGCGCAAGACTGCGAGGACCGCCGTACCCGTGGACTGCCCCCATACGCCGTGGCTTGAGACCGACGCGTTCCTTGAGCGGTTCAACCGCAGGGCTATTGCGGAGCGGATTCCGCTCAGCGGCAGTATCGCGCTGACCAACCGTTGCAACCTGCGGTGTGCGCACTGCTACGTGGGCGACTGCCGCTGGAGTGCCGGCGGCAGCCCTGAGCTCAGTACGGCCGAGTTCCGGCGTGTTCTTGATGAGATCACCGGTGCGGGATGCCTGTATCTCATCCTCACGGGTGGCGAGCCGCTCGTGCGTCCGGACTTTGCCGAGATTTACACGCACGCGCGGGGCCTGGGCCTGATCGTCACGGTCTTCACCAACGCCACGCTGGTCGACGCGCGTGTTGTGTCACTCTTCCAGGAGTATCCGCCCCAGAGCGTGGAGATTACCCTGTACGGCGGCACGGCGGCGACGTACGAGCGGATCACAGGCGTTGCTGGGGCCTACGACAAGTGCCTGGCCGGCATCGAGCGGTTGGTGGCAGGCCACGTACGGCTGGCACTGAAAACGGTCTTGCTCTCCCTGAACCAGGCGGAATTGCCCGCCATGGAAGATCTGGCACGGCGGTTTGGCGCGAAATTCCGCCTCGACCCGGCGGTCTTCCCCCGCTTCGACGGCGACCGTGCGCCCCTGGAACTGCGGTTGCCGGCCGACCAGGCGGTACGGCTCGAGTTCGCCAATCCGGAGACGGTCCGGGCGTGGACCCGCTACGTAGAGACGCGCGTTCCGGAACCGGCTTCCGAGCACCTCTACACCTGCGGCGCTGGCCGGACGACGTTCCACGTCGATGCGGACGGTGGCTTGTACCCGTGCCTGATGACGCGGCGCCCCAGGTACGACCTGCGGACGGGGCCGTTCATGGTCGGCTGGAATGAGGTGATTCCCCAAGTGCGGACGCGCGGGCGTCCGCCCGAGGCGTGCCGGGCTTGCGAACACCGCCTGCTGTGCGGGTATTGCCCGCCATTCGCCGAACTGGAGACCGGGTCCGAAGAGACGCCGCCACCCTACCTCTGCGCCTTGGGCAAAGCCCGAGCCAAGGCACTGGCGGAACTGTCGGGTGGGGGGCGAGAGGCGTAAGGCAACATGTGTGGGTAATGTGGGTAAGGGCGACACCGGGACGCAGCACAATCACCCTCGCGCGCTGTTGGACTTCCGCGAACCATCGGCTTATCTTGCCCGTTACGCGGGTACGGCCGGCTATCATCCCAACCGGCGGCCCAGAGCCGCAGAGCAGGAAACGGACGGTGTTCATGTTCGATCTTGGCGAATACCAGCAGCGGTTGAACGAGGCGGTCGAGTTCCTGCGCGGCGCGATGCAGCCGTTCCCGCGCATCGGCATCATTGCGGGCACTGGGTTGGGCGACGTGGTCGGGGCTGCGCGGGAGAAAGGCGTCTGGCCGTACCAGGCGATCCCGAACTTCCCCGTCTCGACGGTGAAGAGCCACGGCGGGCGGCTGGTCCATGCCATGGTGTCCGGCCGTGAAGTCGTCGTGCTGCAGGGGCGGTTCCACCTTTACGAAGGTTATGCGCCGTGGGAGGTGGTCTTTCCCATCCGCGTCCTGGCCAAGTGCGGAATGAAAGCGCTGATCGTCACCAATGCGGCCGGCGGGTTGAACCTGGGGTTTCGGCGGGGCGACCTGATGCTCATTCGCGACCACATCAACATGTCCGGCGAGAATCCACTGGCAGGCCCGCACGACGATGGGTGGGGGCCGCGCTTCCCCGACATGACCCGGGCTTACGACCCGGTCCTGGGGCAGCTCGCGAAGGGCTGTGCCACCACGGCCGGCATCACCCTGCGCGAGGGCGTGTACGTCGCCGTGAAGGGACCGTCCCTGGAGACCCCGGCAGAGACGCGGTTTTTCCGTCAGGCGGGCGCCGACGCCATCGGCATGTCGACCGTTCAGGAGGTGATCGCCGGCGTGCAGGCGGGGTTGCGTATTCTCGGTTTTTCGGTGATCACCAATGTCAACGATCCGGACCGCATGGCGCCGGTGCAGCTAGAGGACGTCATCCGCGCCGCGAACGGGGCGGCGCCGTTCTGCGCGCGTCTGATCCAGGACGTGGTCGGAAACTGGCCGGCGGAGGGTGGGTGAGTGAGTGGGTGAGTGAGTGGGTGAGTGAGTGGGTGAGTGAGTGGGTGAGTGAGTGGGTGGGTGAGTGGGTGAGTGGGTGGGCGGCCCGGCGCCTGCAGCAATGGCGCCCTCCGCCCCGTCCTCCGTGCCGTTGTGTCCGTTGGGTCCGTTGTGACGGCCAAGCCCGGCCCCGTTGCTCCGAGATGACAAGGAAGGTGCTTTCCCGTGAAGACCGATCGTGTCGACACTCTGTTGCGTGACGGGCCGATTCTGACCATGGATCCGCAGCACGGGCTTATTCCGTGCGGCTACGTGGCGGTCCACAACGGCCGGATTGCGGCTGTCGGGGCCTGCCAGCCGGGTGAGAAGTTGCCGTTCGCGTCCATGGACACGGTGAGTTTGGCGGGGCGGCTGCTCATGCCGGGACTGGTGAACGCGCACACCCACGCGGCCATGACGATTTTCCGGGGGCTGGCCGACGACCTGCAGCTCATGGACTGGTTGACGCATTACATCTTCCCGGTTGAGAAGCAGCTCACCGCGGATTGGGTCTTATGGGGCACGAAACTGGCGTGCCTCGAGATGATCCGGTCCGGGACCACGACGTTCTGCGATATGTACTTGTTTGAGCAGGCCGCCGCCGAGGCGGTGGACGAAGCTGGAATGCGTGCCCTGGTCGGCGAGGTCCTGTACGATTTCCCGTCCCCGAACTACGGTCCGCCCGCGGCGGGACTGGCGTACACGCGTGAGCTGATCGAGCGTTGGCAGGGCCATCCGCGAGTGAGCATTGCGGTCGAGCCGCATGCGCCGTACACCTGCTCCCCGGAGTTGTTGCGGCTGTGCAATGACCTGGCCAGTCAATACGACGTGCCGCTGGTCATACATTTGGCGGAGTCCGCGTACGAGACCGAGGACATTCAGAAGCGGTACGGGGCGCGGCCGGTGGCGCACCTGGATCGGCTCGGGCTGTTGCATTCGCGTCTGATCGCGGACCACGTGGTGCACGTGAACGCGGCGGAGATCGCGCGCCTGGCCGAGGCGGGCGTGAGGGTCGTGCACAACCCCGAGAGCAATATGAAACTGGCCAGCGGCTGCGCGCCGGTGTCTGCCATGCTGAGGCAGGGCGTGACGCTGGCGCTCGGTACGGACGGTTGCGCCAGCAACAACAACCTCGACATGTTCCAGGAGATGGACACGGCTGCGAAGCTGGAGAAGGTCATGGTCCAGGATCCGACCGTGATGCCCGCCCGCGCCGTCCTCGAGATGGCCACGCTGGGTGGCGCTCGCGCGCTCGGTCTCGAGGACAGGATCGGTTCGCTCACGGCGGACAAGGAAGCGGACTTGATCGTGCTCGATTTCGAGCAACCGCACCTGACGCCGGTCTACGACTACGTCTCGCACGTCGTCTACTGTGTCCGCGGCGCTGACGTGCTTTCCACCATGGTCGCCGGCCGCTGGCTCATGTGCGACCGCAACATGCTGGCGCTTGACGAGGAACCGATCTTCGCGCGGGTTGCGGACATCGCCGCGAAAGTGCGACAGATCGTGAAGGCCTGAAGGGGGAGAGACGTTGGAGTGCGGCCCGGCGGCTTGAGCGGGGAAAATCCGACGCGTCTGGCTCATCCTACAGGTCCGACGTGTCCGACGACTCACGAAAGGCCAACCCACGCCAGCGCGGCAGAGCCCAGGCTCCTTACGGCTTTGCCACCTTGAAGTTCCAGGAGTTGGTGCAGAAGCCGCGGGGGTTCAGAGACACGTGGCCGTCGCAAAAGGCGAGGTTGGCCTGCAGGTTGTGCCAGAGGTAAACGCAGTAGTTGCTGGCGGGTGGCGGCAGACCCGGCTGCGTCGAGTTGATCACGTAGGACATGCTCGGAAGCTCTACGCCCGTTTCCGAGTTCCAGTGGATGCCGCTGTCCCCAATGAGAATGGTTTCGTCAGTCCGCGTGATTTTAGACAGGGGGCAGCCGCCGTACTCGTAAGGGGTCGGGTACAAAGCCGAGGGGTTCGGGTGTCCCGGCCACTGGTACGTCAGGTAGTAGTAGTTCACGCCGTAGCTGAACCAGTTCGTCGGCATATCGTTGACGCTGGGGCACTTGTACACTTCCTTGGCGCTGACGTAGTTCGGGTAAAGCCGAGTGTACCAGCAGACGGCGTCGGGGTAGGTGTACGACGGCAACATCCGTTCGTCAGAGTCCTGCGCGTACATCAGGTGCCCCAAGGCCAATTGTTTGAGCTGGTTGGAGCATGTGATCTGACGCGCCTTCTCCTTCGCCTGCGCCAGCGCGGGCAGCAACAGCGACGCCAAGATGCCAATGATCGCAATAACCACGAGGAGTTCGATCAGTGTGAACGCCCGAGCCCTGAGCCTGCCGAAGGGCTCAATGAGCGTGAAGCGATCCGCGAGGGACAGGTTGGGCTTCATGTGCCATGTCTCCGATTTCCCTGCGGTGTGAGCCGTCAAAACAGCGGCGGTGATAACTCCGGCCGACAGTGGCCTATTGGAAGTTACTCCCGTTCGCCTCGGGTGTCAAACTCGGCGTGAACTCCGCAGGTAATTCCATCCCCGTCTCCGTCTCACCCGTGCAGGCGCGCGTTTGAGAGGTATAGTATCTGGCGCAACGGCAAGTGCTGGCCGGTGTACTGGCGAACAGGACGTCAGGTTAGGGTTGAAGGCCGCTGATCGGCATGAACACTGGCATACGGCACTAAGTTGCGGGAGAATGGTGCGTGGCAGGCAGGCGCAGGCAATTCGACGCAGGGGAGAGCGAGGGCCGGAGCATGTCGCGAGAGGCGAAAGTAGAGCGCGAGACCAACGAGACCGCGATCCTGGTGCGGTTGTCGCTGGACGAGTCGGAACCGTGCCAGGTCGAGACGGGGATTGCATTCCTCGACCACATGCTGCAGGCGTTTGCCAAGCACGGCCGGTTCGCGCTGACGGTTCGCGCCAAGGGTGACTTGCAGGTTGACGCGCACCACACGATGGAAGATCTCGGGCTGGTGCTGGGGCAGGCGTTGCGCGAGGCGTTGCGCGACAAGTCCGGGATCGAACGGTTCGGTTCGGCGGCCGTGCCCATGGACGACGCGCTGGCGCGGGTGGTCATCGACTTGTCAGGGCGGCCGTACCTGGGTTACCGGGTGCAACCGCACACGATGGAGGCCGGCGGGGTCAACGTGCGGCTGTTCCGCGAGTTTTTCCAGGCGCTGGTTAACACCGGCGGCTTGACGCTGCACATCGACCTCCTCGCCGGCGAGGAGATTCACCACATCCTCGAGGCGGTGTTCAAGGCGTTCGGGCGCGCCTTGGCGCAAGCGGTGCGGGTCGACCCACGGGTCCACGGCGTACCCTCGACCAAGGGCGTGCTGGGGTGAGGGGAGGCTGGGGGAATGTGGGTGAGTGAGTGAGTGGGTGTCGATGGGGGGGGCAGTAAGGTTGAGGGCACTGAGGATTGAACGCTGACGGACGATTCCGATCGCGGCACCGATGCCGAGGTTTGAAGTGAATGACCGGTGCGAGGTGAGATACCATGGCGGACAATGAGTTGACGACATTGCGGCACAGTGCGGCGCACATCATGGCCGCCGCGGTGCAGAGTTTGTACCCCGGGGTGAAGCTGGACATCGGTCCGGCGACCGAGGACGGGTTCTACTACGACTTCGATCTTGAGCACCGGTTTGCGCCGGAGGACTTGGAGACGATCGAGGCGGAGATGCAGCGGCTGGCGGGGCAGAAGCAACCGTTCGTGCGCAAGGAGATGTCGCGCGCCGAGGCGGAGAAGCTGCTGAAGGATCGCGGCCAGACGTATAAGGTTGAGCGTTTGGCCGACATTCCGGAAGGCGAGGCGATCAGTTTCTACGAGACGGGCGATTTTATCGACCTGTGCCGCGGGCCGCACGTCGAGCACTCGGGGCAGATTGGCGCGGTCAAGCTGTTGAGCATTGCGGGGTCGTACTACCGCGGTCGCGAGCAGAACCCGATGCTGCAGCGGGTGTACGGCACGGCGTTCCGGACCCGGGACGAGTTGAAGGCGTACCTGCGCGGCCTGGAAGAGGCGCGCCGGCGCGATCACCGCAAGCTCGGCGTCGAACTGGAGCTGTTCAGCACGCACGAACCCATTGGCGCGGGCCTGATCTGCTGGCACCCGAAGGGCGGGCGGGTTCGGCACCTCATCGAAACGTTCTGGAAGCAGGAGCACTACGCGCACGGCTACGAGCTGCTCTACACGCCGCACATCGGCCGGGCAGAGTTGTGGCAGACCAGCGGGCACCTGGACTTCTACCGGGATGCGATGTACGCGCCGCTGCAGATCGACGAGGTGGAAAACTACATCAAGCCGATGAACTGCCCGTTCCACATACAGATCTACAAGAATCGGCCGCGGTCGTACCGCGAGTTGCCGTTGCGTTGGGCTGAACTGGGCACCGTTTACCGGTACGAGAAGGCCGGCGTGTTGCACGGGCTGTTGCGCGTGCGTGGGTTCACCCAGGATGACGCGCACATTATTTGCACGCCGGAGCAGATCGAGAGCGAGATCCGGGACGTGTTGGCGTTCAGTCTGTTCATGTGGAAGTCGTTCGGGTTCCCGAACGTCAAGGCGTACCTGGCAACGCGGCCCGAGAAGGCGGTTGGCGAACCGGCGCGTTGGGAGCAGGCGTTGCAGTCGCTCGAGAAGGCGGTGGCAGCGGCAGGGCTGGACTGCGAGGTGGACCCCGGCGGCGGCGCGTTTTACGGGCCGAAGATTGACCTGAAAATCAAGGATGCGATCGGCCGCGAGTGGCAGACCACGACGATCCAGTTCGACTTCAATCTGCCGGAACGGTTCGACATGACCTACGTCGGCGCGGACGGGCAGCGGCACCGGCCGTACATGGTACACCGCGCCCTGCTGGGGTCGATCGAGCGGTTTTTCGGCATCCTCATTGAGCACTACGCCGGCGCGTTCCCCGTGTGGCTGGCTCCGGAGCAGGTCCGGATCCTGGCCATCAGTGATCCGTTCGTGGAGTACGCGCGGAAGGTTGAAGCGCAGTTGCGGCAGGCGCAGTTGCGCGTCACGGTCGATGCCGAGCCCGACAAGATCGGGGCCAAGATCCGGCGCGGCCGGAACCAGCGTATTCCGTACCTGCTGATCGTCGGGGAGCGAGAGGCAGAGACCGGGCAGGTTTCCGTGCGTGGACGGGGGGATGAGGGCGATCAGGGCGCCTCGACGGTCGAGGCTTTTGTGGAGAAAATCGACGCGGAGATACGCGAGAAGCGGTGACAATTCGACGCTGGCGTGCTAATAGTAGGGCAGGTTAGCTGGTTGCGTGCGCGAGGGTCGTGCGGATCGGCGGGCTGATGGTCGCCCCGGTGCATGGGGTCAACAGAGGAGGATCGAGCCATCGCAAGATTGGTCAAATTCGGAGACAGGTTTCTGAGGGGAAAACAGGTGCGGCTGATCTCCAGCACCAACGAACCGCTGGGCATTGTCAGTTTCGAGCAGGCACTCACTCGTGCCTTGGAGGCGGGTGAAGACCTGGTCGAGGTGGCGCAGAACGCGACGCCGCCGGTGTGCCGAGTCATGGACTTCGGCAAGTTCCATTACGAGCAGGCCAAGCGGCAGCGCGAAGCGAAGAAGAAACAGCACCAGCACAAGGTCAAGGAGATCAAGTTCCACCCGAACATTGACCCTCATGACTACCAGACAAAGGTGACCCACGCACTTGAGTTCTTCGAAAAAGGGCATAAAGTAAAGGCTTCGATGTTTTTCCGTGGTCGCGAGATGAGCCATGTCGAGCTGGGACGCCAGGTCATGGACCGGTTCATCAAGGACACGGCAGAGGAAGGGGCGGTGGAGTCGTTTCCGCAGCAGAGCGGGCGCATGATCGTTATGCTCCTTGCCCCGAAAATCAAGAAGCCAGGCTGACCTGGGGCCGCGACAGGTGCGTTTGGATATTCCTTGACAGGCCCCAATGCAGTGGCTTGGTACGCTGCAAGTTAGGGGGACGTTTAGTCTTTGGTTGGTCAGAGTGCCCCAAGACGCCGAGCGGCGGGGACGGGTAGTACAGATAGGGTTATTCTTGTAGGGTTATTCTTGAGTGATGGCTTGGCGTCGGGCCAGGCAGCAACGGGTTGACAGGTGGCAGGACTAAGGATACGGAAGCGGACTATGCCTAAGCAGAAGACACGGAAAGCAGTGGTTAAGCGCGTGAAGATCACCGGGACGGGCAAGATCCGTCACTACCGGGCCGGCAAGCGCCACCTGCAAGTGAACAAGAATTCCAAGCGCAAGCGGAACCTGCGCGGGGATGCGGCCGTCAGCAAGGCGGACTCGAACCGCATAAAGGCGTGTTTGCCTTACGGTTTGTGAGAAATCCGAGTGTGCCGGGACCGGCCTTGCCCCTGATGGGATGAGCCACGCCACCCGGTTGCTGGAATGGAGAAGTTGACACCATGGTTAGAGCGAGAGCATCGGTAGCATCGCGGGCGCGTCGCAAGCGGGTCCTTGATCGCGCAAAAGGGTTTCAAGGCAGCCGCAGCAAGTCGATTCGGATGGCGTTTTCGGCGGTGGACCGCGCCTTGGCCATGTCCTATACGGGCCGCAAGCAGAAGAAGCGCCAGTACCGCAGCCTCTGGACGGTGCGCATCAACGCGGCGTGCCGGGCGGCGGGGACGACTTACAGCGCCTTCGTCAGTGGCTTGAAGAGGGCTGGCGTCGAGATTGACCGGAAGCTCTTGGCAGACGTCGCGGTGCGGGATCCCGAAGCTTTTGTCCAGCTCTTGGGAATGGCCAAGGGCGCGGCCAAGTCCGCCTGAGATATTACCGACAGCTTTGAGCGTGTTTGTGCAGGACCGGGGTTCCCCCGGTCCTGCTTTTTTTCGACCTG
>MHBL01000060.1 GCA_001803235.1 Lentisphaerae bacterium RIFOXYA12_64_32 | reverse complement strand
CGCGGCATTCACCCCAACGCCTGACACAGCAGGCCGCGCAGCGCATCGGGGACCACGATACGGACCTCGCGGCGGGTTTTCACCGTCAGGCGCGTCGCGGGCTCAAAGTTCACCTCGACTCGGCCCGCCAGCGGATGGTGGAGCACGAAGTGAACGCCGACATCGAGCGGCCAGCAGGGCAGTATCCCGATGCCGTCCGGATGATCGGCGATGAGTTGATCGATGACGGGAATCACGCTCGTGCCCAGCCCTTGGAGACTGGGGTAGACCGTGATGGCGCCGCCGGTGCCGGCCTCCTTGGGGGAGGCCTCCTGCGCCAGGCCGCAGGGGAAGACGTGGGTGTGGTCGAAGTGATGATCGAACCACGTCGCCACCTCATCCGTCAGCCCAAGGTTCGCGGCGAACACCACGTCGAGATTCCAGCCGTCGTGATAGTGTTGCCAGCGTCGGTTCTGGTACGCCCGGAGCGCGGCCGCCTCGAGGTCAGCATCGCCGGATGTAAGCTTGCCCGGCCAGAGCGAGAAGAGCTCGCAGTGCTGGGCGTTGAGGCGATAGCAGAACCGGTTGGCCCAAGGGAGCCAGGTGCTCTCGCAGCGCTCGAACCCGGCCGCCGGCACCAGGTCGTCCCCGGGTTCCACAACCGGGCGCTCGTGGCCATCCGGATCGGAAATGAACCGGCCCCGCGGCACCGGCGGGGGTTCGGCAAGCAACGCCTGGCACGCGTCCGCCAGTCTCGCGTCCCAGCCCCGTTCCCGCCCCATGGCCGCCAGACGCGGCAGTACGGCGCGCAAGGCTGACACCAGTTCCGCCGAGTCGGTGACGCCACACCAGGTTTCACCCGCCTCCGAGGGGTAGAAGACCCGCTTGCCGGACTCGACTCGGGGGTAATGATGCCGGAAGAACTCCAACGTCTCGCTGGCGGAACGGCGCAAGATCGCCTCCGCCTCGGTGTCGTCGGGGTACAGCGCGCAATGCTCCCACATGAGCAGCAGCAGCCAGAGATTCCCTTGCCACGTGTACCGCAAATACGGCGAGTCGCGTTCCGTGTAGTGGGTCGGCTTGCCGTTCCAGAAGAAGTAAGACCCCCATATCGATGATTCGTAAGCCGCGATCACGCCCGGGTGCCCAAACCGCGCCGCGCAGTGGGCGGCCAGGACTCGCCGCAGCCGATCCCGGTACAGGATGCGGTCACGCACCGGCTCCTGATCGCCGGTCCGCACCGCGGCGTAAAGCGTCTGGTAGGTTTCGACGCCCCAGATATCCAGGACCGACCAATTGCGCTGATTCAGCGAGTAGGCGAACAGCGTGTTCTGGAAACGCTCGGGCCACGGCCGCGCCGGCGAACTGCAGCAGGCCATGTAGTAACGGTAGAGATCGAAACTGGCACGCTGACAGGTGAAGCGTCCGCCCGGGTCCCGCGGCTCGAAGCAACTCCGTGCCCAGAACTCGGACCACCAGCGTTCGTGGGATGCGACGAATTCGTCATGCGAAAGGTCGCGGGCCGCCTTGATCCGGCGCAGGACCTCGTCCCGCCACGCCGTCTCGCCGCATTGCTCGGACACACCGGTCAGCCAAATCGTGGTACGGCCCTTGGGCGGCGCGCCGTCCGCTTTGGCCATCGAGTTCTCGTCCCGCACCCGCGAGGCCGCGAACAGGTCGTCGCGCCAGCCGGCATCATGCAGGTCGGTCTCGACCGCCACGGCCAGGCCGAACCGCCTGCCGCGCAATGGATCGGGAAGCTTCTCCGGGTCGGAGACGCCACTCCACAGCCAGGAGTCCCGAACGATGCTTGCCCGGTTCTCGTGCCAGGAAAGACGCAGGTGGTCCGGCAGTACGTCTGTCACGTGGGGATGATCGCTCTCGATGCGGATGCCGAGGTCTCCCGGCTGGGGCCGCGCGTCGAACAGGTCGATACGGATCACATCGAGTTCCTTGTGCGCTCGCACTTCGGCACGGACCGCGCCGGTGCCGGTGTCGACCTCAATGGTGATGACCGAGCGGCGCAGGTCGTGCATCATCTTGAAGCCGCGGTTCTCGACCAGAGGCTGTCCCGACCCGTCGATGTGCAACACGCCCAGCGCGTGCTGCACACCCCAGCCGTCCACCGCGCCGGCGTGATTGACCTGCAGCCGCAGGTCGCGGCCGGCACCGACTGCGATCCCGGTCGTCCCGGTCCCCGTGGCCATGAACTCCCACGGCTGGCGCGGCTGCCGGTCGAACGTGACGACGCCATCGGTCCGATAACGGCCAATCAGGCCGTCAGCGGGACGGTTCGGAAACGCCCTGCCAGGATCGCCGAGAGCACATGCATGCACGTTCTGGTCCCGTATCTGAGCCATGTCTCAAGCGCCCTCCACCTGGATGCATTCGCCTTCATTCCGTGTCCCGTTCTGAACTCCGCTCCCGTCGGATGTCACGCACGCGCGCTCCGGCGCGGATTCGCCTTGGAGAACTCCAACTCCGGACACGGAACGTGGACCGGCACCCAGGACTGATAGTAGTTGCCCGTCGCGCCGGCGCTGGCGAAGTCGCAGTAGCGGACCGCCTTGCCATCCACGTCTTTCCCCTCAAGGAGGAGCCGTGGATTGTCCGAGGGAACCGTCGTCCATTCCGGAAGGAGTTCAAGTGCGGGTTCCGCAAGGCAGGGCACGTTTCCTGGCGAGTAGTCGCCGTCATTGAAGCGCGCGTCATAGGCTAGAAGCACGGGGCCGCGATAGATCGAGGCGTAATTGAGCAACGAGACTTCTCTTTCTTTCGGGATGAACGCGCCCTTGGCGATATTCAAGACCCAGCCACCCGACCCGGCCGTGATGCGGAACCCGATCAAGTTCCGTCCCGCCTTCAGGCGCAGCGCGACAAAGCGTTCGGGGCTCGTCGAGCCGCACTCGTTGTCGACCACTCGCTGTCCGTTGACGAAACAGGAACACCACCAGTCACACCCGAACATGACCGGGAGCGTCCCGTCGGACGGGGCGTCGATTTCAGTGAAGCACCAGGCGGCCGCATGTGCTCCGGCCTCGCTGAAGATCTTCTTGAAGTCGATGTGACCTGACGTGCTGGTGACGCGTGCCGAATGGCCGCCGGCCGTACGCGTGACGTCCGCCATGACCACCGCGCCGTCGAGAAGCAGGTCCGAGGGGGCGAGCCCTGCCGGCGAGTTGCCCCGGTTGGCGACAGCCCCACCCAACCGCCATTCTGTTTCCCACCGGTGATACTCGCCGGCTATGTGGATCCTCGTAGGGTGCCGCCAAAACTGGAGTTGGAAATCCATTTCGAGCCGCACCGTATCGCCGGTCTTCCATTTCCGCTCGATCCGCAGATACTCGCCGCTTTTCACGCTACCCACTACCTTGCCATTCACGCGGACGCTGGTCTTGTTACTCCAGTAGGGTATGCGCAACGCCAGTGTGAACGTCTCGGCCTTGGCCGTGGAAATCGCCAGATCGACAACCGCGTTCCGCGGGTAGTCGGTGTCCTGTTTGATGCTGACCGTGTTGCCTGACGGGAGGGACGTTTTCATCGTGCCCGGGCCGTAGTAGTTCAGAGCCAGACCGTTCCCGACATTCATCAACGCCCACTCGCAGAGCAGGCCGAGGGCGCGGGGGCCGTTCACCGAGCAGCAGTTGAGTTCCGGCGTCCCGGCACGCGACTGGAACACAATATGGTGCGCACTCGCTTTGCGTTCACCGTCCATCGGCGTGTCGTAGGTCACCCAGCGCCCGGAAGGACTCATCATCCCAAGCCCGCTGTTGAGCATGGACAGCTCAAGCTCATCCGCGACAAGAGAGTCTCCCGTAAGCCTTAGCATTTCGACGGACATGGCCATCCAGGCGACCGTGCAACAGGTCTCGATCGCGCCGACGTGATATGGATTCCCCGTGGCCTGCTCGCCGGAGGTGAAACCACCATTGTTGTGACGGTCGCCCTTGAGCATGCTCCACCAGAGCGCTTCGAAGGCTTTCCGGCACGACTCGTCACCGGTCAGGTAGTACAACTCGACAAGTCCCATGATCGGATGCAGGCTCTCCCATCGCGGTTTGGGGGTCTGGAAGAACTCCTTCCCGGCAAGCGGCGCCTGCAGATAGTCGCCGGCCAGATGCTTGCCGCCCGCGTCCTTGGCCGCAAACTCGTCAAGGATCTGCTTGGCGAGCTCCAAATGCCGCGGCACGCCGGTCTTCCGGTACAGCAGGCAGAGTGAATGGATCGGCGCCAGGTTCATTTCCGTGGATCCGGTCTCGACCAACCGTGGCGTATTCTTGTCCAGATACATGTCGCAGAGCAAGTCCGCGATCCGCCCGGCGGCGGTCAGAGCCGCGTCATCGCCCGACACCTCGTTCCACAGGAGCAATCCGAGGATCATGTGATAGCTAGACCACGTGTCCCAGTTGTTGGCGCAGTTTGGAGCCTGATTGGTCAGGCGCGATCCCTGCGGCCAGCAGCCCAGGTAGCCGTCGGTCGCCTGGCAGGCGCACAACTCCTTGACGAACCGTTCGATATGGGAATGGAGTTTGCCAGCACCGGTGAGCCGGAGTACTTGCACCGCATGCGTCAGATACTTGCCTGCGAACTCGCCGGCCCATGGGACCATTTTCCGATAGGGCTTGCGGTCGCGGTCCCTGAACATGGCCAGCATTGCCGGATTGGCAGCGGGCGCGGGCAGAATCCACTGCTCGGTGACGGCCGCAAGCCGCCGGCCGATCTCGCCTTCAAGACGAAATTCCGTTTGGAGCGACGCGGTCAAGGCCGGGTGATGTGTTGTCGTAATTGTCGTCGTTGTCTGTGTTGTCTTTGGCGGCATGGGAATGTCTCCGTAGTGTGTGGCAGCCTTGATGCCGGCCGCGACCAAGCGCCGCGCCGTCCCGGCACGGCCTCCGGGAGCGAACCGTGGCGGGCATGGACCGGCACCAGCGCAGGCGTATGTATATCATGCCTGGAAAGTACACCGCTTGCTTACTTAAAGGAATGGCTGAAATGTCGCGCTTCATGTATATTCTGACATGAAGCGCGATCCGAACCTGTACTTCAGCAACCGCGACCGACGCATGACCTCTCGCTCTGCGCCCGGTTGACATCCCTCCGCGGTCTTCTACATTAAGGGCTGCTCAGCCTTCAGTGGCCTTTCCTGATGCCGGAGTGGCGGAACTGGCAGACGCGCAGGACTCAAAATCCTGTGCCCGCAAGGGCGTGTGGGTTCGATTCCCTCCTCCGGCACTTTTCATTGCGCCCGCAGCGAAAAGCGCCGCCACGGTGCAGCCCCGAGCGGCGCGAGGGGCGAAGCCGGGCCCGGCGACATCACGCTCCCCCCTGCCTCCGGTTCTCTCGTCCCGATGTCATTCACCCCATCCCTGCGCTCCGGTCCGCTGCCGGTCCGTTTCGGGCCCGCCGCGCCGGAGCAATCCTGGCCGCCCTGGCAGGCGATTCGCGGGCCGCGCGGGCAGTTGCCGGCGGACCTCCGGGGCGGACGACCCGACAGGGGCGCCACGCACCGTGGCTGGAGGCCGAATTCGCGATGCTGCTGCGCCTGGTGATCCCCGTGGGAAAGCTGGCCATCGGCCTGTTCCTGGGCGACGCCGTGCCGCTGCCGCACCCGTCCGGCGCGTCGCCCTGGCACCGGACCGAGACAGGAAAGTCGCTGCTGGCGCGGGCGATGAGGCTGATTGGGGAGCAACCGGGCCTCATGGCCGGGCACCGTCGCGCCTGAAGGGATGATCCCGGCTTGGGCAAGTGCAGCCGTAAGACACCGACGGCCACGGCATGGATGGGCATCTCGTCCCAAGTTCGTCCGTCCAGGATGCGCCCCGCCTGCTTCTTCCGCGTCCCTCCCCACTGCTTGAAGGAGAACGGAACCCCAGCCGCGTGGCACTGCGCGCGGATGACCTGTCCGTTATTACGATCTTCCTGCGCTCACAGCGTCGCCAGTTCCAGCCGGGCCTTGCGTTTCTCCCAGTCGGGCAGGCAGCGGGTCAGGAGGCGGTGGAACTGGCGGCCGTGGTCGGGGTGCTTGAGGTGGCAGAGCTCGTGCATGATGACGTACTCGATGCACGCCAGCGGCGCCTTCGCCAGTTCCGGGTTGAGGACGATGGTCCCCGGGCGGGTGTAGCTGCCCCAGCGGTGCGGCATGCGCCGCGTCTTCACCTCGGGGGCGACAATCCCCTCGGTCTTCAGCTTCGCGACGCAACGCGCCGTGTACTGGGCGAAGATCGCCCGGGCGTGCCGGCGGTACCACAGCTCGACCCGCTCGGCAATGGTCTTGGTGTCCCGCGGGTGGGGCAGGAAGACGTGGAAGTACCGGCCGATGAGCCGGACCTCCGGCGGACCCGGCCGCGCCGTGATCTTGAGCCGGTACTGGCGGCCCAGGTAGTGGTGGCTCTCACCGCTGACGTAGCGCTTGGGCGGCGGCAGGGGCTGGAACTGCTCGAAGTGCGCCACCTGCCTGAGCACCCACGCCGCGCGCCGGGTCACCCGCGCGTCCACGTCCGCGGCCGCCTTCCCGGCCGGGGCGTGCACCACGACGCGCCGGTCCGGGTGGACGTCGATCCGCAACTGCCGGCGCCGCTCGAACACGAGCCGGTACTCGACGGTGCGGGAGCCGTACGCCACGCGCCGGATGTCGCCCCGGTCAGCCTTCGGCTTCACGACGGGTACCTCACCTTCGCGATCTCCAGGCACTTCTCCATGGCGGCGTCGATGTCGCCGAACGTCAGGGCCACGCCGTACTCGCCCTTCAGCTCGAAGAGCAGGTCCTCGATCGCGGTGCGCATCCGGTTCTGCACGTCGGTGTTGTCCTCCCAGTTCACGATGCGCATCTCCCGGACGATCCGGTCGATCTCAAGGCTCGCGCGGACGGCCAGGGGCGGCCGCGGCCGCTCCTCATCCCCGTACGGGGGCGGGGTCTCCCTCAGCTCCTTCGCCGCTTCGCCCGCGCCCGTCGCCTCGTACTTGCCGAGCGTTTCGCGGATCTCGCCGTAGAACGCGGCCGGCACGGTGCCGGGCGTCAGGTCACCGGGGATGTCGGTGTCGGTGTGGTTGCGGACCTGGCCCAGGATCTCCGTGACCTTGGCCAGGTACTCGGCGTCGGTGAGACGGTGCTGGCGGAACGCCTCGATGGTGTCCTCGATCATGCGGCTGAACTTCTTGTAGAACGCCGGGTCCTCACGCTCCCACTTCTCCCTCAGGGTCCGCTTCGTCCGGTGCGCGATGGTGTCCGCCTTGGATGCCGTGCCGTGCACGCGCTCGACCTCTTTCGCGAACGCGTCCGCGTCGAAGATGTTCACCAGGCCGGTCAGTTGCTCGACCTCGCGCGTGCCCACGTGTGCGTCGATGAGCTTTTGCACGCGCCGCTCGTATTCCTTGAAGTCGACCACCTCGGCGTACCGCCGCCGCACGGCCGTCCGGAGCTTGCAGAAGAACGCCAGGTCGCACTTGTACCGCTCCACGGCCCGGTCGGGGGTGGTCTCGATGAAGCCGACGCTGGAGAGCGCGACCTGGAGCGTGCGGGCGAAGACCGACAGCCGCTCGTAGAACCGGTTCCGCAGCGCCACGTCGGCCAGGAGCACCTCGAACGCCTCCTCGTCCTTCGTGTTCGTCAGCCCCCGGAAGACGTCCCACACCTCCGCGTGCCGCTGCGGCAGCTTGGCGATCTCGCGACTGACGTCGGTCAGGGCGTCCTGTACGTCTTCCTCGTCGAAACCCGCCAGGGCGCTCGGCAGACCGCCGTAGAGGTCCAGCGCCTGGTCCAGCTTCCCCAGCACGCCGTAGTAGTCGATGATGTAGCCGAAGTCCTTGCCCTCGCAGAGCCGGTTCACGCGGGCGATGGCCTGGAGCAGGCTGTGACTTTCGAGCGGCTTGTGCAGGTACATCACCGTGTTGCGCGGCGCGTCGAACCCCGTCAGCAGCTTGTCGACGACGATGATGATCTCCGGGGCGTCCCCGTTCTTGAACGCATTGATGAGCTGGCGGTTGTACTCCTTCTCGCTGCCGAACCTGGCCATCATCTTCTTCCAGAACCGGACCACCTCCTCGGTGTTCTCGTCGAACACGTCCTCGTTGCCCTCGCGGTCGTCCGGGCCGGAGATCAGCACCTCGCTGGACACCATGCCGAACTCGTCGAGGAAGTCCTTGTACCGGAGCGCGGCCGCCTTGCTCATGGTCACGAGCTGGCCCTTGAACGGCGTGCCCTGCCACGTGTCGCGGTAGTGCGTGCCGACGTCCCAGGCGATGCGCATGATCGTCTGCCGCGACTTCTGCACCTGCGGCGTGCCGCTGCACTTGCGCTTGAGGTCGGCGCGCTGGTCCGGCGTCAGCGCCTCGGTGTACTTCTCGAACCAGGTGTCCAGGGGCACGGCGTCGACGTCCTGCGGGACGTGCCGGCCCTCGTAGAGCAGGGGCACGACGGCCTTGTCGTCGACCGCCTGCTGGATCGTGTAGCAGGGCTGGATGATGCCGCCGAACCGCACGGCCGTATTCTTCTCCCGCTTCAGCAGCGGCGTGCCGGTGAAGCCGATGTAGCAGGCGTTCGGCAGCGCCTTGCGCATCTTGGCGTGGCGCGGGCCGTACTGGCTGCGGTGGCTCTCGTCGACCAGGACGAAGATGTTCGGGCTCTCGTTGCGCACGTCGCCCCGCCCGACCGCCGCCTCGAACTTGTCGATGACCGTCGTGATGATCTGCGCCTTGCTGCTGGCGAGCAGCTCCCCGAGGTTCCAGCCGCTCCGGGCCTGGGCGACCTCGTGCCCGGTCTGGAGGAAGGTCTTGTGGATCTGGTCGTCCAGGTCGACGCGGTCGGTGACGATCACGATCTTGTGGTCACTGAGGCCCGGCGTCATAGCCAGCGCCTTCGCGAAGAAGACCATGGTCAACGACTTGCCGCTGCCCTGGGTGTGCCACACGACCCCGCCCTGCCGGCGCCCGTCCGCGCCGCCCTGGCGGATGCGGTCCATGAGCGTCCGCACGCAGAAGTACTGCTGGTACCGCGTGATCTTCTTCTCGCCTGCATCGAAGATGACGAAGCGCCGGGTCAGTTCGAGCAGGCGCTCGGGCCGGCAGAGCGCGAACAGCGCACGGTCCTGCGCCGTGACCATGCGCGACGTGCAGTCGTACGCACCGGGTTCCTCCGTCAGCAGGCCGGGGGCGCTGCCCCCAGACCCCCGCCGGGGCGTCGCAGACTCCCCGGACCCCTCGGCGTTGTACAGCGAGCCGGCAGACCGGCTCGCTGTACGGCGTGCCGTCTCGGGAATCGACGCGCGTTGCTGCGCGTCGATTCCCGAGACCGACATCGGGAGGTCCGGAGGGCCAATGGTCCTCCGGCGGGGGTGCGGGGGCGGCGCCCCCGCATCCTGCTCCGTCCCGAACGCTGTCGACCGATCGACTAGCGCCTGCAGTGCCGCGTCGTCGAGGTTCTCCTTCCACACGCTCCAGAACTTCAGCGGCGTGCCGACCGTGCCGTACTTCGCGTCGTTCTTGCTCACGGCCAGGAGCACCTGGCCGTAGAGGAAGAGCTGCGGGATCTCGTCGTCGCGCTGGTTGCGCAGGTGCTGGGACACGGCCTGGTCGACCGGGCTCTCGTTCGCCGCCGTCGCCGCCGGGCTCTTGCACTCGATCACCGCCAGCGGGATGCCGTTCACGAACAGCACCACATCCGGCCGGCGCGTCTCGTGGCTGGCCGTGCGCTCGACCGCGAACTCCTCCGTCACGTGATAGACGTTGTTCGCGGGCCTCTCCCAATCGATATAATTCAGCGTGAAGCTCTTGCTGTCGCCGTAGATGCTCTGCTGCAGCGACTTGCCCAGGCAGAGCAGGTCGTACAGCTTCTCGTTGGTCCGCACCAGTCCGTCGTACGGCTCCGACTTGAGCGCCTGGATCGCCGCCTGGATGTTCGCCTCGCTGAAGGCGTGCTCCGCGCCCTTGAACACGATCCGGTTGATCTTCCGGAGTTGCGCCTCGAGCACGGCGTCGAGGAGCACGCTCGCGCGCCGCCCGCCCCGCAGCTCCAGCGCCCGCTCCGGCACGAGGTACGTGTACCCCAGCGCCTGCAAGACCTGCAGCGCCGGGACCTGGGAGATCCGGTCTTCGGCAAGGGATGGGGTTTCGTACGCCATGAATCCGTCCCATTAATCGAGCAAGAGTCTCAGGACACGTAGATGATTAATAGAAACATACTGTGCTGCAATTACTTAGGAACGTCGAGCGTGTCCAGGCCGTTAATATTCCTTTTGTTCCTTTAATCGGCCCCGGCCGGTGTCCAGAATCGGCCCCAACAGGCGACACTATCGTGGCTCCGTCCGCGCGGACCTGCGCGTCCCCGCCGGCCCCTGGACCTGAAGTCGCTCGTCCGTCAGCCGTTCTCATCAGCCCCAACGGGGCGGCCTCACCGTAGCCCAGGGCAAGCGCAGCGCCGCCCTGGGACGGGGACGACACCCCGCAATTGCGCCCTGAAGGGGCGCCTCAATCCCATACGTACCGTTCGTCGTATTGGATACCATACCGCTCCAAGAACGCCCGGAATTCCTCCTGAAACGACTGCCGCCGATGATGCTCGACCTGGCCGTCGATGTACGACTCGACCTCCATCACCCGCGTCGGCCCCACTGAAAACGCGCCATACCCGTTCTGCCAATAGAACCCGCCGTGGTCCGCCCCGAGCGTCTTCACGAACTTGGAACTCTCCTGCTTCACCTTGCCGATGAGGGTTACCGGATCGACCTTCTTGCCGAGGTCGACGAGCATGTGTACGTGATCGTCCGGCCCGCCCGCGTGTACATGCGGGCAGCCGCAATCCCGCGCGATCGTCGCAAGGTACGCGTGGACGCGGGCGCGGATGGCGTCGTCCAGCCAACGTTGGCGGGCCTTGGTCGAGAAGATGACGTGGGCGTAGATCTGGCAGAAGGACTGCGGCATTCCGTTGTCGCTCCGTTTCGGGGTGAGGACCCCTTTCAGGGCTCTTTCTTCCGTCTATCTTCCTTCCCAGGGCGGCGCTGCGCTTGCCCTGGGCTACGGTGAGGCCGGCCCGTTGGGCCTGGAATCGTTACATGCACGGGGGATTTCACCCACCGTGTCTCGGTCGCGCACTGCCGCATCAGTCTCAGGTACCGCACTACTGCGACGTCGATCCTTCGGACTCCTGGGACGGGTAGACGACCCCAGGCTGGCCCAGGTGCGTACCCAGAAAACGAACGGCGCGCTCAAGCGTCCCGAAGCATGGCAGACCGGACTCCCGCAGTGCAACGAAGTCAAGCATGCGGGTCAAGGGAAGCTGGTCGAGCGTGGGCTTATAGCTTCTGCCTCGAGGCAAACGGTCCGAAAGCCATTCCTTGATTCCCCGCGTCTGCTCAGGATTGCCGTCGTACGCAGTCCCGTCCAGGAAACCGCCGCGTTCATTGCCCCGCTCGTCGCGCCAGGTCTTGCCCGCCATCAGCGGCAGGCACGGCAGGAAGAGGGTCTCGTACTCCTTGTGCAGAAGTGCCACCGCCGCCGGGAATGGCAATGCTTCGCTCCGCAGCCAGGTTGCTGCCTCCGGGCCCCGGACCATGGGGCAATCGTCGTCGAGGTCCGCGTCCCGCAGCACAAGCAGCATGTCGGCGTCACCGCGTGCCCGAACGATCCTGCATGCTTCCCGCGCCTTCTGTTCGAGGTGCAGCCCGCGCCAGCGCAAGGGCTGGGCCCAATGGGCGTATGGCAGCCCAAGGTCATACCATAGACGGGTGAGGAGGTTGAGGACCGCCTCGACCTCGCCCTGTCCCTCGACGATGACATAGCCACGCCCCATGGTTCAGTTCTCCGCCACGGCCAGCGCGTCGGGTTCGTCGGGCTGCAGGCCTTCGGTCCGGGCCACTTCGCCCAGTGTCATGAGGTGCTTCCGCACCATCTCGACCTGGCACCGGTGCAGTTTGGCCACCGCGGTCACGCCCCCTGTTCGCGTGACCACCCGGACATCGTCCGCGTTGAGCAGGTCGAGCAGCTCGGGGCAATGGGTCGTCACCAGGACCTGCGTCTTGCGTGCCGCCTCGTGCACGAAGTCGTAGAGCAGCCGGATCGCGCCCACGTGAACGGTCAATTCCGGTTCTTCGATACCGATCAACCGCGGCGCCGGGTCCTGGAGCAGTGCCGTCAGAATGCCCGCGAACCGCAGGGTCCCGTCGGATTCCTGTGCTGCATCGAACCACTTCAGCCGCTTCCCGCGACCGCGTTGACCGTCCTGTGCCTGCGGCAGGTGGAAGAACTCCGCGGTCAGGAACCCGGCGACCGGGCTGACGCGAACGTCCGTGATGTCGCCGGTCAGCCTGCCGAGTGCCGCTTTCATGTCGGACTTGGCGTCATCGCCGATGCCACGCAGGATCGTTGTCCAGTTCTCGCCGTGCCGCCGCATCGGGCGGATCGGATCGTGCTTCTGCGGCTGGCGCAGGGTGTCGGGGAACACTGAATACACCTCGACATCGCGCAGGGCGTCGGCCAAAGGTCGGAACCGCTCGTCGCCCGCCACGACCGGCAACGCCAGGCGTCCGTGCGACACATCGGGCCGCAGGTCCGACGGACCATGCCACCCGGTCGCGTCCACGGTGAACTCGTGGTCCTTGCGCAGGAAATCGTCCGCCGGGGTCAGCCAACCGTGTTCGTGCTTGACCCGGTACTCCTCCGCTCGATCCCCGGTCAGCTCGAACTCGTAGCCGCCGTTGAACACCTGGTCGCTGACAAGGATCCGGATCTTCAGGTTGAACGGGCGCCCGGAACTCCAGCGTCGTACCGCGCGGATGCCATGACGGCTGGTGATGGCCGAGTCGAGTCCGAGTCGCAGTGCCTCGGAGACAAAGCGGAACGCGTCGGCCACATTGCTCTTGCCCGAGCCGTTCTGCCCCACCAGGGCCGTGAACTGGCCCAGGTCCAGCCGCACGTCCTCGCCCAGACTCCGGTAGTTCGAGACTTCCAGTCGCGTGATCATCGCCAGAACCCCCTGCGCTCAAGTCAGGTCAATCTGCCACAAGGTACACCATGGGCAGCGCTATGTCACCGGCCACGTACCCCTCGGTCGCGAGAACGACGCTGCTCGTAGGTGCTCCCATTCGAAGTAGTTCAACGTGAAGCTCTTGCTGTCGCCCTAGATGGCCCAGACCCGGAGTTGTCGCTCAATCTGATCCTTCTTTTGCCTCGATGCGCGAGATTGCGTCTCTCAGTTTACGAAGGGGGGCGCGACCACTCTTGGTTTCGGCAGGCAGGGATGAGAGCATGTCCTTCACATTCCCCTTGTCTACATAACCCCGTTTCGGTGTGCCCTTGCCAATTGACTCCGCAATGGCCTCGATGACCGTTTTCTGTTTGTCTTTGCCTAAGGACCACAGGCAGCCTAGGGCTTTGTCGAGGCTTGTGGTCTTGAACCGTATCTGGCCCCGCTCGTTCACGAAGCATTCGGCCAGGATGCCTCGGACAAAGCAGGCGGGCCATTCGCCACCCTCAGCCTTTCCGACCGCCTCAAGAAGGGAGAGTGATGATCTGGCACCGCCGTCCGCCGACTGGAGGATGTTCCGTCCCAATTCCTCCTGTTCTTGCTCAGTCAGGCTGGATACCCCCTCCGGCCCCTCTGACCTGACCATGTCCGCGATAGGATTCTGGTGGTACCAAGTATGAGATTCCAGACCCTGGATCAGATGCCGGAAGACCGTCTTGAGCCGGAGACCGGAGGATCTGAGCCACTCAGCGCCAGCTTGTGTCATACGGGAGGCCCCAGTGCCAACCTTCTCGCTGATGAGGATCTCGAAACGTTTGGTTTGGCGATCACTGAGCAGACCACGCTGCGATGCTGACTCCAAAAGTCTCAGGCGAGTAGGATGAGTCTTGCCTTGCTCCAAAATGCTCCCGATGATGTAGTCCTGAGCGCGCGTCCCAACCTTGGGGAACAGGGAAGGGGCAGTAAGGATCGAACTTGCTGATTTCGGGTACTCTTGGGCGAATGCATGCCATTCGGAGGGATCGAGGATCTCACAGCCAGACTTTTCAAGGGCCGACTTTGCGAAGCACTTGCCGCGCCTGGCAAACAGCCGCACTGACGCGTCGTCAATCATTGGTTCCAGGCGCTTACAGCATTCCTTCAGGAGCCAAGCGTGGACAGTCCCATCTATGCGGCTGACCGTTTCAGCCGCAAACTCTCTCACCCGCTCAGGGCTATCATCCAGGTAGTGCGGGTCCTCAAAGAGGTCGGTCAGCACCCTTTGCGCGAATCCGTGTTTCAGCTTAACGGGTTGGGAAAGCACATGCCTTGACACGACCGCCGCGGCGCCTACGAGTTGCTCAGCCAGTGGAGAGACCTCATATGGATGGCCGTAGACGCAACGCATCTCGTAGACGTGGAACAACTCCGCATATGCTGTGTCATCGATGAAGCCGTATTCCTTTGCCTTATCGAGGACCAACTTGTCAACCGCCTTGTGTTCCTTCTCCTTCGTCTCAATGTCACCGACGATCTTGCCCGCATTGCCATCGCGCTTCTGCGCCTCACGGAAACGTCGTTTGAGGGACTCGGCGCAGGCAAGCCAGACCAGAACGTAGGCACCCCTCAGTGCACCCGCCTTCGCTGCCAGATCCGCCTCTTCCAGTAGAGGGCGATCCTCGGACGCGAGCACGTTCTCAAGATAGCGACTCAGGTCAACTGACATCCTCTGTGGTCTCCCTGGTTGTGACCCTCACCTTCCCCGTCAGCAGTTTCTGCATGAGGCCTTTCTTCTGCTGCTGCAGTGCGGCCAAGTGCCGGCGTAGAGCACTGAGTTCAGCGTCGCAGACGCGAAGTGCTACGGCGATGCGCTTTTGCTCCGGGACAGGCGGCACGAGGAGGGTCATCTTGAAAAAACCGTCGGCGGGGAGATTCAGCAAACCGTCATTTCGCACCCCGGAGTTGATGAGTCGCGACAACTGGCCGTTCAGTAAGCCAAGTTGGAAGTAGAACGCGTAGAAACCTGGATCAACGTTGTCCCCCTTGCCCCGAAAGCAGAAGTAGACATGGGGCACGGCTGCCTGCTCATACTCCATCAGCCTGTGGATGCACCCCTGCGGGTAGGCGTCTGAGTTGCCCTTGTTGTAGGCGAATTCACCCCGGCGCAACAGAATGTAGTCTTGGAGTTGCTTGCCCGCGATGACCCTGCTGAACTTGTCGCGCTGTCGTACGAACCCAACGGTTGCCGTGATGCTCAGTGGTTCGGCATCCCGCGCATCGCCGACCGTGCGCGTCACGCGTTCAAAGACGTCGGACAGTCTTGCCCTAGACCAACCTGCGGGCAGGACGTCTGGTCCACCTGTCGGCCGCCCGAACTGCGGGAAGCGCAGCTTGCCGGCGAGGATCTGTTGCATGAGTCCTTTCTTGAGGCGCTGCTTGGCGGCGATGAGGTCCCCGATCTGCTCGATGGCCCGGTCCCAGGTCGAGAGGATCTCGGCGATCTTCCGCTGCTCGGGGAGAGGGGGGAGATACACTCGCGTTGACAGGATCTTGGCCGGAGATGTATGCCTCACCTTCGTGCCGCCAGCAGTGACCGATATGTGCCGCCGGACAGGATCTGCGTTCAGCAGACGGAACAGGAAGTCACGGTGCAGACGCCGTTGGTCACGGATCGACACGAGTCCCAGGCGCTGATTGTGCAGGTACTTCCCTCCTGCCGGAATTATCGCGGGGCTCCCGAGTAACCCCTCCGCCTGTTCAGTCATCGCAACGATAAGGTCGCCCGCCTTCAGGAGGTACTCTGGCGGGAACTCGGCTGTGTAGTACCTGTCATGCTCTCCCCGACTGCGAAAGCCACCTTCCTCGAAGAAGTTCCCAGGCGTCAAGACAACGCACTCCCCAGAGTCGGCAAAGTGCTGGCTCTTGAACGCATACCCGTGTTTGATGCTGATGAGGTCCCCGAGGAGACTTGTGCACCACTCCACCGGGATCTCGCCGATGGGGGTTTGCTTGGTCTTCTGGCTGGCCTTGAGGTGGGCGATTCTCATTTTCCCTATCCCAACAGGTTACGGACTGCAACCATGAGTTCATCGAGGTACTCCATCCCAGCCAGTCGCTCTTCGTCCGGCAGGCTCGCGGCCAGGCCGCTTCGTGCGAACTTCGCACCGGCGCTTTCCCGCATCAGTTTGCGGAGTTCGGACATCTGCAGCAAGGGCGGGAGTTTGGCGAAGGCGTCCGGCTGAATACAGAACCAGATGGCCTCCAGAGCGGAAAGGAGTGGGGGCCAGCAGACCCAACTCAGGGCGCCTTGCTCCAGGTCCAGCAGCGCCTCCCATTTCTCCGGAGCCCCGAGCGAGTAGAACCGTTCGCGTCCCAGTCGCTTGGACATCACAAGGCCGGATCGGCTCATGTCGCCCACGGCGTCCTGAATGGTCCGATGGAAGTAGTACGTCTGGCGCGCGATGTCCGAGGCACCGGCCCGCCCCGAGACCAGAAGGAGCAGGACGATTTCGCAGCGGGCATTGACGCCGAAAAGCGCGCGCAGTCTCAACCACAGCGTGCTTTTCGCATGCGGTGGGAATTCGTTGGACAGTCCGCGCAATTCGAGAGGATTCCGCAGCCACCCATAGGACTTGAACACCGGGTCTGGCTCACCGACCAGCGGCAAGACGGCGTTATCGGCCCGGCGGAACAGGTACCGATCCTTCGGCTGTTCGTCCTCCGTCATGGCAAGGCGTCGCCACTTGATTCCCTTGCCGTGCTTACTCATTGCCCCCGCCACCGCGGCCAAGGCTGTGCCCCCCGTGAAACCCTCGCTCCGCATGACCGTCCTCAGACGTTGCACGTTGACGAACCGCTCGTTGGCCACCAGCCAGTCCAGGACCTCATCGAAGAGGCGCGGGTCGTACCGGCCGATGGTGCACGTGAATGCAAGCAGGGCCTCGGGGTCGATGGGCCAGCGGTCTCCAGTGTCGGCATGGCCTGCCACGCCCAGGGCCGACCACTGCCGCCACAGGAACCGCAACAGCAGGTCCAAGTACTCCGACCTAAATTCTGTCAGCGACTGTGCCATGTCCTATCTTCCTCAACAGTTCGCGGAGGAGCCAGGCAAAACCTTCGGACGGGTCGTAGGTGCGTGCCCAACGTGCAGCCCTCTCCAATTCCTCCGCGGTCGGATCGAGAGCAAGCAGGTCGTCAAGATGCCGCCCGCCCCCTTGATCGGCGGCGGCCGGGAGTTTGAAGTGGATCTGGTCCAGGCGTCCGATGAAATACACCGTGAGTCGGTTCCCGTAGACCCGCTTCTCTGCTCTCTCCATGAGGCCCTCGGGCAGGCCGGCACGGTAGATCCCACCGTCCCCACGACTCGGCCCGTTGTTGAGCCACTTCACGGGCAGACCCAGGTCAAGACGTGTCTGTTCGGCGGCGGCTACGAGCGCAGCGGGAAGCGGCTCAGGATCCAGCAATGCCCCATTCTCGTCTGCCAACGCCACGACGTCTACGTCCTTGGTCGTGGGTCGGGACACAAGCCGTTGCGCAATGAGTGCCGCCCCGCCGCATACGACAAGTGCAAGCGGCGTGGACCCGTCGAGTTCCAGGCGTGCCGCGAGCAGCGCGAATGCCTCATGAAGCTGTTTGTCGTCTAGCCTGTCCATTTTAGTGGTGCGATAGTTGTCCCGTTATAATAGTACGGCATAACCAGCATATCAACTACAAAGCATTATGTTTGTTACTTTGTGGTGGTGGGCTTTTCTTCGTCGCTCATGGCCGTGTGTGATCATATTCGGTGAACCGGCCCTTCAGGCCGGATGGGGCCTGTGTTTCCGTTTCCCAGGGCGGCGCTGCGCTTGCCCTGGGCTACGGTGAGGCCGGCCCGTTGGGCCTGGGGCTGCTTGTTCGTACCTTCTTCCGCGGTGCTCCGCGTCGCCAGCCGCGCGCGGTATTGCGCGTCCAGGTTCAGCCAGAACTTGGGCGACTGGCCAAACGCGTTGCCGAGGCGTGTGGCCAGGGCGCGGGTCACGGGGAGTCGATTGTGCAGGAGATGGACGGCTTCCCCGTAACTCAGGCCCAGTTCCGCCGCGAGCGTCCGGCGGTTCCAACCGTAGAACTGTAGCTCCTCGGCGATGCTGTCGCCTGGGCCGAGCAGGACGAATGGTGTGTAGTGCGTCATGGCGCCGAGCCTCCCTGCCCGTCGAGAGTCAGGACCACGTGCCGGAACGGGGGCGTGTAGTCGCTGCCCACATTCCAGCACCGGACGCCGTTGATCTGTACGTCGTGGACCGGGCGGTGCGTGTGGCCGCAGACGGCGTAGTCGGGCTTGACCCGGTCCAGCAGCCAGGTCACGCCGCTGAAGGCATTGTACGGGCTCGACGGTTTCGACATGTGTGCGTTCAGGGCGGGGTGCGGGACGCAGTGCGTGCACAGGACACGGACCGTGTCAGGTTCGGCGGCGCAGTCGGTGATGGTCTGGGCGCAGCGCTGGCATTCCCGGACAGGGTCGAACTCGCGGATTTCGCCGTCGCGCCAGGTGTGGCCCGCGAAGTCGAGCAGATCCTGTCCGGGCACGGTGGCGAGGCTGCCGTCGTACCACAGGACGTTGCCGAAGAACTGGACATCCCCGATCCGGTGGCTCCCGATGATGTCGAGGTAGTGCACGTTCCACGTCGCCGGGTCGTAGAGGAGCCGGTAGCGGTTCAGGACCTGCTCGACGGTGCGGCCGATGAACTCGTGGTTCCCGAGTACGGCAACGACCGGGACGGGGCTGAACACCCGTGCCAGTTCGCGGTAGGGGTGGGCCTCGGACTGCTCGTCGAACACGTCGCCGGCGATGAGGACCGCGTCCGGCGCCGTCGCGGCGAGAAGCCCCGCGAGCCAGCGGTCCTGTTCCGCCACGGCGGCGCGGTCGGACTCGAGCCGGTGCAGGTCGGCCAGGCAGAGGATTCGCAGGCCCTTACTCACGCTTGACGACCTCCCAGTGTCCGCCCTTGGCCGGACCGATGCGGCGGAGTTCTCCGCGTTTCTTAATCTGGGCGAGCTGGTACTTCACGCCGTCTTCCGTAATGTCACCCAGTGCTTCGCTGATCTGCCGTCTACCCAGGTCCGGCTGTGCGCGGAGCAATGCCAGAATCCTGTCCTCCGTTTTCTGGGTAATTTTCCGGGTAGTTTCTTGGGTAGTCTTCCCCGGCGTTTTGCCCGGCGTGTCCCCCGGCGTTTTGCCCGGCGTCACGCCGGCGCGTTGGGTCCTGACGGTCATCGTGCCAGCCCCAGCTCCTTCAGGTATCCGGCCATCTCCCTCCGCGTCTCGACCAGTTGGCGCTCAAGGTCCTCGATCTCTTTCTGCACGGCGGGGATGTCGACCTCCGGCTCGGGCTCGAACGTGTCGACGTAGCGCGGGATGTTCAGGTTGTACTCGTTCTCCTTGACCTCGGCGGCGGTCGCGCGGTGCGCGTACTTGGGCACGGACTTGAAGGCGGTGAACGCGGCGAAGATGCGGTCGAGGTCTTCGGGGCGGAGCCGGTTCTGGTTCTTGCTGTCGGCGTAGTCGCGGCTGGCGTCGATGAAGAGGATGTCGGTCGTGGTCTTGCCCTTGTTGAACACGAGGATGGCTGCGGGGATGCCGGTGCCGTAGAACAGGGTCGCGGGGAGTCCGATGACCGCCTCCAGCAGGTTCTCCTGGATGAGCTTCTCGCGGATGCGGCCCTCGGCGCCGCCGCGGAACAGCACGCCGTGGGGGACGATGACCGCCACCCGGCCCTCACCGGGCAGGGCGATCTCGACCATGTGGCTGATGAAGGCGTAGTCGCCCTTGCTGGTCGGCGGGATGCCGCGGTGGAAGCGGTTGAACCGGTCGGTCGGCGCGTAGTCCGCGCCCCACTTGTCGAGGGAGAAGGGGGGATTGGCGACGACGCAGTTGAAGCGCATGAGGGAGTCGCCCTCGATGAGCTTCGGGTTGGTGATGGTGTCGCACCACTCGATGCGGGCGCTGTCCATCTCGTGCAGGAACATGTTCATGCGGCAGAGCGACCAGGTCGAGCCGTTGGACTCCTGGCCGAACAGGGAGAAGTTCGGCGACCTGATCTCGCGGGCGACCTTGATGAGCAGCGAGCCGGACCCGCAGGCGGGGTCGCAGATGCGGTCGCCGGGCTTGGGCCGGACCAGCCTGGCCAGGAGCGCGGAGACCTCGGCGGGCGTGTAGAACTCGCCCGCCTTCTTGCCGGCGCCCGATGCGAACCTCGCGATCAGGTACTCGTAGGCGTCGCCGATCACGTCGTTGCTCGCCAGGTGGGACGGCCGCAGGTCGAGCTTGGGGTTGGCGAAGTCCTCCAGCAGCGACTTCAGGCGGCGGTTGCGCTCCCGGGTCTGGCCGAGGTTCGCCTCCGAGTTGAAGTCGATGTTGCGGAACACGCCCTCCAGCTTCTCCTTGTTCTCGTCCTCGATGCGCTCCAGGGCGACGTTGATCAGCTCGCCGATGTTCGGCTCGTTGCGCTGCCCCAGGAGCGTCTCGAAGTCGCACTCGGCGGGCACGCGGAACCGCTCGCGGCTGAGGGCGCGGTCGACGCGCGCGTGGTCGCCGCCGTACCGCGCGGCGTACTGCTCGCGCTTGTCCTTCCAGAGGTCGGACATGTACTTGATGAACAGCATCACGAGGATGTAGTTCTTGTACTCCGACGGGTCGACGGCGCCGCGGAACGTGTCGCAGGCCTTCCACAGGATGTCGTTGATCTCGGACTGGGTGATGGGTTCGGTCATATGCCCGCAGATCTCCTCTTTCCTCGTGCCCGTCCTACTCGCCCCTCGCAGCCCGCGCGCAGACGGCTTCCACAAGCATAGCACGTCGGGCGCGGATCGCCTCGCAGAGCTGCCGTTCCCGTTGCTGGAGCGCGACCAGGGCGCAGATCCGGTGCTGCACTTCCGTGCTCGGCACGTCGACCTCCAGCGTCTCGACCGCCCGGCGGTGGATCTGCAGGATCCCCGTCCCGCCGGCCTGTCGCCGGACCTGCGCCTGCACCGGCGGCTGGTTGAGCGCCCAGCACAGGAACGCCGGCAGAACGACCGCCGGGTCCGGCCTCACTATATACAATAAAGAACACGCGAGGGTTGGCTCCGGCGGCTCGGGCACGAGGGCCGCCCCCAGCCGGCTCCCGCGGGCGATGAACAGAACGTCGTCGCCCCGCAGTTCGTACCGCCCGGGATCACGCTCCGGCACGACTCGGACTGCATCATCGAAACGCAGCACGCCGTCGATGCCTATGTCGCGGATCTGGACGATCACGTGCGACCCGTTCGGCTGCGGCCGCAACGACGTTCGGGCCTGGTAACCCAGTTGGATCTCGGCAATGTCCTTAAGCAAGCGTCGCATGGATCGGTTTTGTTCTCCATCACACTTTTTCGCACAGTAGACTAGCTACACACTTATAAATACTGCGTCTTTTGGCTGATGTCAAGAGGTTTATGTGGCTTTGTGACAGCAGTATCACTCCTACTGCTATCTTGTTTGTGGGCTCTGCGCAAGGCTGTCCCTGGCCTTGCCATCTGGCCGCTCATTCGGAGCGTCTGCGCGAATTGCGGCTACAGATGCCCCGAGATCTGTGCCCCTCTTGAGCTGATGGGAGGCGACAACTATGGCCTGCGGCGTGGTTAGCTGCTGAACCTGTTCACCTGCCGCGCGAGGCGGCAGGAGTCCATCTACTACAGGTTGTGGCTACTGGAGTCAAGTCAAGGGGATACCCCTACGCCTCGTTTTCGGCCTGCCTCGCTTTAGAACGTTCAAATCCATGTCACTTGATTTTTCCGTGTACGGTCGTATGTTCTGAGTATTAAAACGTTTGAATACCGGACCATCGGACCGATGGAACTGACCCTCAAGAAGATCGCGGCCATGTTGGACGTCTCGCCGGCGACGGTGAGCCTGGCGCTGAAGCAGGACCCGCGCGTGGCGGCGCGGACCGGCGAGCGCGTCCGGACGCTGGCCCGCGAACTCGGCTATGTGCCCAACAACCTTGGCCGCGCCCTGCAATCGCGCCGCAGCGGCCTGGTGGCGTACATGCTGGCGGACATTGCGGGCTCGTTCTTCAACGAGATTCTCCAAGGCATTGGCGAGGTCGCCACGGAGCACGGCTACGGGCTGATGGTGGGCGTCACGCGGGGGTGTGCGGCGAGCGAGGAGACCCAGTTGCGTCTGTTCCGGGAGAAGCGTGTTGACGGCATCGTGGTGTCGTCCGGGGGCCAGTCTGCGACGCGCGATCAGCTTCTGCGGTACGAAGAGCGCGGGGTGCCGGTCATCGTGTGTTCGAGCGAGACGTTCGATGCGCGGATTCCGCACGTGCTCACCGACAACGAAGCGGGCGGGCGTTTGGCTGCCGAGCACCTGATCGGGCTGGGCCATCGGCGTCTGGCGTACTTTGGTCCGAGCCTCGCTCCGTGCCGGCGCTACGATGGGTGCGCCGTGGCTGCACTGGCGCACGGGTTGGCCCCGGTGCCGCGCGTGGCTTCGGAAGAGGACTTGGCGCGACTTCTGGCGAGTCGGTCCCGCCCCACCGGGCTGGTCACCTACGCCGACACCTTCGCGGCCAAGGCCAAGCATGTTGCCGAACAGGCGGGATTGCGCATTCCGCAGGACCTGTCCGTGGTCGGCTTTGACAACATGTGGTTCACGTCGTTACCGGAGTTTGACCTCACGACCGTGGCGCAGCCGCAGCGCGACATCGGTCGCGTGGCCATGGACATGCTGCTGGCGCGCCTCCGCGGTCAGGCCGCGGAGTCCCGGTTGCTGGCGCCGTCGCTGGTGGTGCGCGGCAGCACCGCCGCTCCCGCGGGCAGCAGGAGGAAAGAGGATAGGAAGAGCGGCAGACTGCGAGGTGTCAGGTGTCAGGACACACGAACGTCTCGATGATCTCGAAGAACCCGAAGAGCCCGATCCCCGTGTCCTCTCCCGACACACACCTGAAACCCGGAACCGGACAACCGGACATCCGGCTTCGAGCTGGGGTCACGACGGAAGACATTGCGGACGCGGAGTCCGCACTCAACACAAGCGAGGCATTACCATGAAGCAGGGCATGAAGGTCGGGATCGTGGGTTGTGGCGGGATTGCGCGGGCACATCTCGGCGCGTACAAGGAACTTGGCGCGCAGGTCGCGGTCGTTTTCGACGTGGTTCCGGCCGCCGCTGAGGCCATGGCGAAGGACATCGGCGCCAAAGTGGCGGCCTCCGTCGAGGAAGCGGCAGCCACACCGGGGCTGGAGGCGGTAAGCATCTGCACGCCGCCTGCCGTGCACTGCGACAATAGCCTGCCGTTCCTCAAGGCCGGGATCCCGGTGCTGTGCGAGAAACCGCTCGAAGTCAGTGTCGCATCGGCGCGTAAGCTGGCCGCGGCGGTGAAGAAGACCGGGACGCCGTTCATGACCGCCTACTGCCACCGCTTCCACCCGGCGGTGATCAAGCTCAAGGAACTGCTCGCCGCCGACGTGCTGGGCCGGCCGCTGCTGATGCGCAACATCTTCGGCGGCTACGTGGACATCAGCAAGAACCACCGCGCCAACCCGAAGCTCTCGGGCGGCGGCACCATGGTCGACAACGGCAGCCACTCCTCGGACCTGTTCCGGTTCCTGGTCGGCGACCCGACGCATGTCTCGGCTGTGACTGCCAACATCATGCAGGACATTCCGGTCGAGGATATTGGGCTGATGCACCTGCAGGTCGGCGACAAGGCGCTGGGCGAGATTGTCGCAACCCTGTCGCTGCCGGTCTGCGGCAACTGGATCGAGCTGTACTGCAGCAAGGGCACGGCGGTCATCAGTTACTGGAACGAAGGACACGCCGACTTGTCGTACAAGCTGGCCGGGACCAAGGAACGCGTGACGGTGGACTGCTCCGGACTGCCGCAGCGCTTTCCCGGGCAGATGGCGCACTTCCTGGAGTGCGCGGAGAAGAAGTGCCAGCCGGCCACCACGGTCGAGGACGGCCTGAAGGCGACCAAGATCCTCTGCGCCGCCTACAAGTCCGCCCAAACCGGGCGCCGCGTAAAACTGAGTCTGTGACGCGTCGGCAGGCAGGGGACGCTGTCCCCTGCACCCCTGCTGGGAAGGGCCATTAGCCCTTCCCAGACCCATCCCGATGGCCTTTCCGCTGCATCGCCGGCGGCAACCGCCGGCGATGCAGCGGAAAGGCCGATTGGGGCCGAAGCCAGGCTCGCGGCAAAGGATGCGTGGAAGGGCTAGGTTCACCTTTCCGGGGCGACGTTGCGGGCCGACGAGCGGAGTAGAACGAGGAATGTACCATGACTTCACGCGAACGGATAGAGGCGGCGTTTTCTCACCGGGAGCCGGACCGGACACCGGTGTTCGAGTACGTGCTGCTGTCGCCGATCGCTGACCGGTTGCTGGGGCATCGCTACGCCGGCGACCCGGCTAACTGGGCCGACCTCGTGCGCGAGGCCGGCTGGGACAAGGCCGTCCGCCAGAACGCCGTGGACCGGCTCGACCTGGCGTGCCTGCTGGGGCACGACATGATGTACGTCACGCCGAACCCGATGCCGCCGGCGCCAACCCCGGCCAAGCCGTCGCCGCCGGCAGCGCACGGTCCGGAGGACGACGACCCGGTCGAAACGGTGCGGCGCCGCAACACGGCCCGCGCGGCGTCTGCCGGCAAGCGCCCGGCCGACGGGATCTTCGCCGTCTATGTCGCACTCAAAGAGGAAATGGCCAAGCGCGGCGTCGATCTGCCGATCCTCGCCCCGGCGTATGCTCACGGCGTCTGGACCGATGTCGCACTGATGCAGACCATGCTGCTCGACGAGGCGGTCGCCGCCGAGCATTTCCAGCTCGCCACAGCCGGCTCCCTGGCCATGGTCGAACGCTACCTCGAACTGGGCATCGACCTGATGGGGGTCGGTGGCGATTTTGCGGGGAATCGGCCGCTCATCTCGCCCGAGTTGTACCGGCAGTTCATCGTCCCGGAAGTGCGGCGGGTCTCGCGCCGCGCCCACGCCGCCGGCGCCCGCGCCGTCAATGCCAGCGACGGCAACCTGTGGAGCGTCATCGACGACTTCCTGTTCGGTTGCGAGGTCGACGGCTACCTCGAGATCGACCAGCACGCCACCATGGACCTGGGCCGACTCAAGGCGGCGTACGGTGAGCGCGTCACGTTCCTCGGTAACCTGGACTGCGGCAACACCCTGACGTTCGGCACTCCGGATGTGGTCCGGCAGCATGTGCGCGCGTGCCTCGATGCCGGCCGCGGCCGCGGCGGCCACATCCTGTGCGCCAGCAACGCCATCACTGCCAGCGTCCCGCTCGCAAACTATGGCGCCGTGGTCGAAGCGTATCGGGAATACTTCGGACTCCCCGCGCTGCGCCTGCCGTGAGGTCAGACCGCAATGCTGCCCAACCCAGGCGACGTGGCCATGAGAAAATGAGTGATGTTCTGACGTATTGCCTAGTTCAACACCAAGCACGCCCCAAGCCGGCCCGCGAGGACGCGGGCGCTCCAAAGATCCACATCTCTGGAATTGGTCTCCTGGCCTTGAACAGGATGCCATTCGGTTAGACCGTCCCCCCTGAAACCTGAACACTGAAACCCGGTCCCCCCCAACCCCTGAACCTCTGAACCTGGACCCTGAACCCTGAACCAAAGGAGCCCCCCACCCATGTCAGGAAAGCGCATCGGTTTCGTCGACAACAAGCTGGACAACTACCACGCCAACACGTACCTGGCCATCCTGCGGGACCAGCTCAAGGACCGCGGCTACACGGTGACCGCGTGCACGGCCATGGACGAGGCGGGTGGCCGCGCCTGGGCCGAGGCCAAGGGCGTGCCGTACTTCTCCGATCACAAACAGATGAACGCGAACGTCGACCACTACGTGGTGCTCGCTCCGTCCAACCCGGAATTGCACTTGGAGCTGTGCAAGTGGGTGCTGCCGTTCCGCAAGACCACGTATGTGGACAAGACGTTTGCGCCGGACGTGAAGACGGCGCGTGCCATCTTCCGGTTGGCCGACAAGTACGGCGTCGCCGTGGAGACCACCTCGGCACTGCGTTACACCAACGTCCAGGACGAGGTGCGCAGCCTGGGCGGGCCGGCGGCGATCCGACACATGGTCACCTGGGGGCCGGGCGGCTCGTTCGGCGAGTACGCCATTCACCCGCTCGAACTGGCCATCAGTTGCATGGGTGCGGGGGCGCAGCGCCTCATGCGCCGCGGCGGCGAGCCGCTTTCCCAGCTTCTGCTCGACTTCTCCGGCGGCCGCACCGCGGTCGTCAACGTTTACGTCAAGACGTCCACCCCGTTCGCCGCCGCGGTCACCACGGAGAAGGAGACCAAACTGATTACGGTCGACGGCGCGAAGATCTTCATCAATACCGCCGCGGCCATGCTGAACCTGTTCGACAGCGGCAAGCCGTCCATCGACCGGCAGGAGAGCTTGATGATCCGCCGCGTCCTCGATGTGGCCGGCAGCGCGCGTGCCCTGAAGGGCTTCGTGCGGCTGTAACGCCCGTACGCTTGCCGAGATCCCGATCGCGTCACGGGGAACGGTGCCGGCAGCCCCGCGTTCCCGGTGCGCGATCGCCCCAGCGCGTCGAGTCGGAATGCCTGCTGACGCCAGTGCCGCCGCACTTGACAAGGGGCCGGATTGGGGCTAAAGTCAATCGATTGACTTAAAAGGCGGAAAAGCGCGGTCCCTGGGTGGGCCGAACCGAAGCGGAGTACGACCGTCAAGGACCGTTGGCAGGCGCCAGCCCCGGTCAACCGTCGACCTTATCTCCACCCGCGACTGACGCATTACGCTCATCCCCCGAGCCGATTGGACCCCGTGGTGTTGCGACGCTATCGTGATGCACGCCGCCGCGCGGTTGGACGGTCAGAGGGCGCCAGGATCGCGCCGTCAGGGCAAACCGGAACAGAAGGGTCTCACCATGCTAGCAGCCGTTCTGAAGGACTTCAACCGTTTGGTTCTCGAGGACATTCCCCGGCCGGAGCCGGGCCTGGGCGAGGTCGTGGTCCGCATCAAGAGCTGCGGTGTCTGCGCCACGGACTACAAGGCGATCAAGGGCATTCGTCGGAACGTGACGTTCCCCTTGATTCCGGGGCACGAGCCGTCGGGCGTCGTGGCGGCGGTCGGTGCGGGCGTGACGCAGTTCAAGGAAGGCGACGAGGTGATTGTCCAGCCGTCCGGATACTGCGGTGTGTGCGCGAACTGCCGCATGGGCAACACACACTACTGCGAGCAGTCGTTCACCACCGGCGGCGACGGCCCGCCTGACACGCGGCCGGGCGCCTTTGCGGAGTACATGAAGACCCTGGCCATCTGTCTGTTCCACAAGCCGGCCAAAGTCTCGTTTGACGCGGGCGCGCTCACTGAGCCGCTTTCCGGCGCGTGGAAGGGCGTCATCCACTACAGCGAGATGAAGGTGGGCGACGACGTTGTGGTCATCGGTGTGGGCGGCATCGGCTTGCTGTGCATGATGGTTGCCCGGGCCGCGGGCGCCGGGCGCCTGATCGCGATCGACCCCAGCGAGTATGCGCGCCAGAACGCGCTGACCTTGGGTGCGACGCATGTCATCGACCCAAAGAAGGAAAACGCCAAACAGCGTGTCTACGAGATCCTGCCGCACGGCCCGGACCTGGTTGTCGAGGCAGCCGGCCCGATCGGCGCGGTGAAGCTGATGGTCGAGCTGCTGCGGCGCGGCACGCGCTGGAACGTGTTCGGCATCACGACGCACGAGAAGTTCGAGATGGACGGTGGTCTGACGCACTTCCTCGAGGCGCGCATGGACGCCAGTTTCGGCACCACGCCGCTGGCCATGCAGAAGGCGATCCGGCTCATCGAGAGCGGCCTGGTGAACCCGGAGAAGATCATTTCGCACCGGTTCGCGCTCAAGGACATCGACAAAGCCGTCGAGGTCATGGGCCAGGAGCAGCGCAACAAGGTTATGATCCTGCCGTGAGGGGAGAGTATGTGGGGAGGGCTGAGGGATGAAAGCTGAAAGCTGAGGGAAGCAGGGGAAGGTTGAGGCGGGCCGCTGGTTTCGGAAGGCGCCTGCCGTGTCCGGGGCATGGCAAGCGCTCGGGCAGAAGGGGTCTTACTCCGCCGTCGCGTATCGGCCCGGGGGCCGATACGCGACGGCGGACGCGACCGCCACGGGAAACGCACGGGTGGCCGCCCCCAGCGGCCACCCGTGCGTTTCCCGTGGCAACACCGAGGGGTCCGGGGAGTCAATGACGCCCCGGCAGGGGTTCGGGGACAGCGTCCCCGAGCGTTGGATTGGAGAAAGGACCACCATGAAAGCCATTGTCAACACGGCACCGAACCGGGTCGAATGGCAGGACTGGCCCAAGCCCGAGCCTGGTCCGGGCCAGGTGCGCATCAAGACGGCGGCCTGCGGCATCTGCGCCACGGACATGGAGATGATCACCGGCTGGGACCGCACGGGCTTTCCCGCGATTCCCGGCCACGAGTGGTCGGGCACGGTCGACGCTGTCGGCACGAACGTGGACCGGAACCTGATTGGGCGTCCGTGTGTTGCGGAAAACGTGCTTTCCGACGGCGGCGAGGTCGGGTTCGAGCACCCGGGTGGGTACGGCGAGTACCTGGTCACCGAGGCGCGCAACGTCTACCCGTTGACGGCCAACCTGCCGTTCGCCACCGCTGCGCTGATCGAGCCATTGGCGGTGAGCATTCGCGGCCTCCGCAGGCTCGGGATCCAGAAACGCGGCGCGGCGCTGGTTCTCGGCGACGGTCCCATTGGCCTGCTCATGGTCATGCTGCTGTGCAAGTCGGGCGTGGGCGACGTGGTCGCCGTGGGCGGGCGCGCGAACCGCCTGGCGCTGGCCCGCGAGTTCGGCGCCTGTGGCACGTTCAACTACCACGACGCTGGCGCCGCCGACCTGGTCGCCGGTGTCACGGGCGCGCTCGGCAAGGACTTCCCGAACGTCATTGAGGCGAGCGGTTCAACCGCAGCCATGAACGCATGCCTGGACCTGACCGGCCGCGGCGGCAAGATTCTGGTCATTGGCGACTATGGCGCGGCGCGCGCCGATTTCTCCTGGAACCGGCTGCTGCACCGCGAACTTGAGCTGGTCGGCAGCAACGCCAGCGCCGGTGCGTGGGCCGAAGCCGTGGCGCTGGCTGCCAGCCGCGCCCTGCCGCTGGACCGCCTGATCACGCAGCGGTTCCCCGCCGCCGCCGCCGCCGAAGCCATCGACCTGATGCGCACCTCGCGCGACGTGATCAAGATCGTCATGGAGTGGTGACGTCCGTCGGACGCATCCGGCGTGTCCGTTGGGTCTGTTTGGTCCGTTTCGTCCGTTCCCAGGAAACCCGTACATGCCCCTTCGCAACCAGCCTCTACTCGACGACGTCAACGCCTGCCGCGTGCCGCGCGGCGCACTCGCGTTCTGGTGGCTCGGCCAGCACAGTTTCATTCTGAAGCTGGGCAAGACCGTACTCTACATTGACCCGTTCCTCACGGCGCTTGACCGGCGCCAGGTGCCACCGCTGCTCAAGTCCGAAGAGATCACGAACGCCGATTTGGTCCTCGGCAGTCACGATCACGCGGATCACATCGACCGCGCCGTCTGGCCGGTGCTAGCCGCCGCGTCGCCGCGGGCGCGCTTCGTCGTCCCCAAGCTGCTCCTCGCCGGCCTGGCGAAGGACCTGAAGATTCCGAAGGCGCGCTTCATCGGCCTCGACGACGGCACGCGTGCGGAGTCCGCAGACGTGTGCATCACCGGTATCGCCGCGGCGCACGAGTTTCTCGACCGCGATCCGAGGACCGGCGCGTATCCGTATCTGGGCTATGTCGTCGAAGGCAACGGCTGCACCGTGTATCACTCGGGCGACAGCTGCGTCTACGAGGGGTTGCAGACGAAGCTGAAGCAATGGTCCTTCGACCTGGCTTTCCTCCCGATCAACGGCCGCGACGCGAAACGCCTGGCCGCCGGTTGCATCGGCAACATGACCTACCAGGAAGCCGCCGACCTGGCCGGCGCGCTGGCGCCGCGCCTGACCGTGCCGACGCACTACGACATGTTCGCCATGAACAGCGAGAACCCCGCCCTGTTCACCGACTACATGCGCGTCAAGTACCCGAAGCTGGCCACCCGCGTCTGCGAGCACGGCCAGCGCGCCGAACTGAGCGCGGTGCGAGCGAGAGCAAAGCGGGCTTGAGTGGGACGGGCAGTGGCTCGGGACCTCCGGGACCGAGGCAAGGTGCTCGGGGCTGTTTCAAGATCCGTGACCGTCGCGTGCGGTGAGTACCCCCGGCGTGTCCCCACGCCGGGGGTGGGTGGCCTGAGGACAGGCCGCCCCTACTTGGTGTGCACGGAGGCGTGGCCTTCCGAGACGCGGCGCCGGATCTTGAAACAGCCCTGCGCCCGCTACGACCGCGATTGCGCCGGCCACACCGGCCGGCTAAATTGTCTCTTGGACTACACCACAGGAGGGTTCCACCATGCCATCGCCTCGAACACCGCTGCCGCCGCTGGCCTTCGCACACTTCTTCTCGTATGCGGAGGTCACCGAGTTCGTCACCGCATTGGCCGCGGCACGGCCGAACCTGGTCACGCTCTCGAGCCTGGGCAAGTCGCGCGACGGCCGCGAACTGCATCTGCTGACCATCACCGACCCGGCGACCGGTCCGGCGGCGGACAAGCCGGCGTACCTCATCCACGGCAACATTCATGCTGCGGAACTATCCGGCACGCACGCGGCGCTGCACACGGCGCGGCAGTTGGTTGCGGACCACGCACGCAACCCCAAGGTCCTGCGCGAAATGGCATTCCACATCGTGCCGCGTATCAACCCGGACGGGGCGGAGTTCGTGGTCGGCACGTCCGGCTCTGTCCGCAGCCGGATCGACCGTGCGACGCGCAAACCGAACACGCTCTACCAGCAGGACCTCGATGGCGACGGCCTGATCCTGAGCATGCGCCAGAAGCACCCGGACGGCGGCTTCGCGCTCGATCCCAAGGAACCACGCTTGCTGGTGCGCCGCACCAAGGATTCAAAGCCGCCGTTCTACCGCACGTTCCCCGAGGGCCTGATCCACGAGTGGGACGGCACCGACGCCATCGCCGTCGAGGGGCGCCAGTTCGACTGGAACCGGAACTGGTCCTATGACTGGCGGCCGGAGCCGGAGCAGTGGGGCGCGGGCGATTTCCCGTTCAGTGAGATCGAAGTGCGCGCCTTGGCCGAGTTCATCCACGCGCACCCGAACCTGTTCGGCATCCTCGGTTACCACAACGGTCCGAACGGCATGCTGCGCCCGCCGTCGACCGGCGCGGACTCGGATCTCGATGCCGCGGATGTGCACACCATGGACGAGATCGCGCGGTTCGGCGCCAAGCAGACCGGGTTCCCGCTCATCCCGGTCGTCAAGTACCACCGCAAAGGCGAGCGCGACATCAACCTGCGCGGGCACTTCCACAACTTCGGGTATCACCACCTCGGGTTGTTCGTCTTTGAGTTCGAGCTGGGCACGATCCTGAACAGCGCCGGGTTCAAGACCGAGGAGATCTTCGGTGTCGAGAACGAGAAGGGCTACGAGAAGATCATGCGCAAAGTCCTGTGGTGGTGGGACAAGCAGAAGGTCAGGGACCCGCTCTTCTCGCCCTGGACGCCGTTCAGCCATCCGCAGTTGGGCCGGGTCGAGATCGGCGGACTGCTGACGCGGCACCTGGCCGGACCGACGCTGCGCGACCTGGAAAAGATCAGCTCCGACACGTACGCCTTCACCCTCGAACACGCGTCGTACCGCCCCCGCGTCACGCTGGAGGACGTCAAGGTCGATGCCATCGAGCGGCAGGTGGTCCGCATTCGGGCACGAGTTGCCAACCGCGGTCAGTTCCCGACCCACATTTCGAACAAGGGCCGCAGTCTGCGGAGGCTCGAACCGGTCCGCGTCGAGTTTCTCCCGGCCAAAGACGTCGAGCTTCTGTCCGCCGGCGGACATCGCACCCTGGGCCACCTTGGGCCGTTGAACGACAGCCGGCTCCTCGAGTGGTTCGTCCGCGCGCCGGCCCGGGCAACGGAGATCTGCCGGCTGGTCGTCAAGGGCGGTACGGGCGGGAATGTCACCGCCGCTGTGACCCGGCCCTGAGCGATCCGTAGCGACCTAGTGATTCCAGTACCGCGCCCTTGTCATGATGTCGGTGTAGCGCCGGAAGTCGGCGTGTCCGTCGACATAGGCGCTGTTGTTCCCGTACATGTGGCGGCCAGGCCAGGCAATGCCGCGGTAGTAGGCCCAGCCAATGGCGCCTTCCGCCCAGTTGTAGGGGCAGTAGCCGAGGTACAGTTGCCCCGATCTGCCGGCGGCCGTGTTCTGCCCTTCCGTTTCGCTGATCACCGCGCTCTCCTGGGGATAGCGCATCTTCTTGATGTACTGCGACCAGGCCACGCCGCTGGTGTGCGAGTAGATCACGCCGTAATCCAGCATCGACGCCAGGCGCTGCGAGGGGCAGCGCCACACCATGTTGCCGCCCAGGTAGTCGCGAGTGTTGTTGTACCACCATACCTTGTAGTCGGGGTCGGACACATAGGGCGGCAGGCTGTCGTTCCAGTCGTCCGCGTACTGCTGAAAGGCCAGGGCAAACTGGCGCGTCTGGCCCATGCAACTGCTCTGGTTGGCCTTCTCACGGGACTGTTGCAGGGCGGGCAGCAGCAGCGATGCCAGGATGCCAATGATCGCGACCACCACGAGCAGCTCGACGATCGTGAACGAGCGAGAACTGAGCCTGTCGAAGGGGCGAAGGGTGGGAGGGGCGCTGGGCTTGAACGCCTGGATGGGGTTGGTGCTGGGTGCCTTCATGGTCGCGACCTCCTTCTTTGTGCGGTCTGTCGCCGACTCCTCGCCCCCCTTCCCCCGGCGGGCTTTGCCCGCAATCCACCGAGGCTGACCAGAAGCCGGCGGCTGGCCGCCGAGCTTCCATCATCGATACATCACGCGCAAGAATCGTACCCGTTTGGGCGTAAGAAGCTCCGTTCTTCGTTTCGGCTGCGTAACGACTCAGGTTGCTTAGGCTGAAGGTGGAGAGCCTTGACGGTCCGATTCGAACCCACCCGCAGCCGTCATCCAAGCGTGGCGGGCAAGGACGCCAGAGGAGGCATTCCCCAAGGGGCGGCAGAAGGCCCCGTCAAGGAAGCAATCCGTGCCTGGTGGATCGGCAAGACGGCTCACGCCCATGCTCAAACCGCGCGCTGCACGGGGGTAGGTGTTGCGTCCGGTTCTGCTCTGATGACAGGGGCTGGCCGCTTACTTGGCCGCGGTCAGGCCAAGTTCCGCGTCGACGAAGGTGGCCCGTTCCTTCATGAATTCAGGCGTGCATTCGTGGCCGTTCCGTGGCGTGTCGAACATCCGTTTCGGACCCGTGAGTACGTTGAAGGCGGCGTACACCGACCCCGGGTAGCAGGTGCGGTCGATGAAGCCGGCGGAGACCAACGCCTTCGCCTTGATCCCGTACGCGAAGTTGACGGCGTCGAAGGTGCGGGACGCCTCGAGTTGCCCCGGGTTCGCCTTGCCGTTCGGGTAATCGACCAGCTTGGGCCAGCCGGCGGCGCGGCCGCACTCGCGGCCGGTGTGGTCGCACAGGGCGGGCACGTTGGAGGCGAAGGCCGTGACCTTCGGGCACAGGCCTGCGGTCACAAACGCCTGGCCGCCGCCCTGGCTCGAACCGTAGACGACGAAGTGTTTGCCGTCCCACTCCGGCCGCGAGGAGACGTACTGCGCCGCGCGGTAGCAGGAGCAGAACATGCGCAGGAAATAGCACGTGTCGCGGCTGTCGCGCCCGATGTGGGGGTACCCCTTCAGTGCGCCGTTCTTCAACGGGTCGTAGTACTCCTGCGGTTTGCCGTTCTCGATCTCGTGCGGATTGACGGTGATGGCCATGACGCCGCGCCGCGCGTAACTCGAGACCGTGCCCGGGTTCAGCGAATAGACCCCGGCCGCATGCACCTCCATGTAGATGGGGAACGGGCCGTTGCCCTTCGGCTTGGCGAAGTAGCCGTAGATCTTCGTGCCGTTGATGTTGTTCAGGACCATTTCCCAGGTCTCGATCTTGTCGTCCGTCTGTGCCGGGATCGGCTTCAGGTCGGGCTGGAACGGCATGGCGTCGAGCTGCGCTTTCTTGTCGTTCCAGAACGCGTCGAAGTCGTCCGGCTTCGGCATGGACGGCGCGAGTTTCTCCGGCTCGCAGGCGGCCCCGGCCAGGACCCCGCGCTGTGCCGCCGTGCCCTCGGGAAGTGTGATCATGAGCAACAGGAACGAGGGTTTCGTGAACTCGCCCGTGACACTCGCTTTGCCGGCGGCGAACGTCAGCTCGCCTTTGCTGACGGGCGCGAGGTCGTCGAGCAGCAGCGTGTAGGGCAGTTTGACGTCCTGCGCCGGTTGCCCGTCGATCTTCAGTTCGGCGCTGAACACGACCTTCTCGCCGACCTGGTAGCGTGCCTCGGGCCGGTCGGCGGCGAGGACGAGTTCATGCTTGGGCGGCGGCGGCGCGGTCTGCGGTTGCGGCTGGGCGGGCTGCTGGGCGCACAGCGGCCAGGCGCACGCCAGAGCCAGCCACAGGGCGAAAACGTGCGGACTCCGCAACGCGTGGTACGGTGCGGTGCGGTGCGACAATGAGTGCGCGCGGGTCTGCATGATCTTGACCTCCAAAGTTCGGACTGCAGTCTGCGAACAACGCCACTTACCCTATTCGCGCGTCTCGGATTTCCGACCCGCCCGGGCAAGCCATGAGAGTGTACCAAACGACTGCGGCGAAGCCGCTTTGGAGTGTCGGTCACCTGCGACCGCTTTCAAAGCGCGGGGCCTGCCCCGCGCAAGTCCCACGCCACGGCCGACGTGCTCGCCGCCTGGCATAAGTTTGGCGTCCCGTTCACGTCTGCGCAGGCCCTGTCGTGCATGGCCCAGGGTTCCCAACCTTGTCGCGAACCTTCCCGAGGGCCTTGTCGAACCACAACCTGGACCCGTTGTACTACTGTTCCAGGAACAGGTACCACGCGCCGTCCGAACGCCGCCACGTCTGCGGGTTCTCCTCTTTCCACTGGCCCTTGACGCGGGCGCGCTGCATCACGGTGGCTGACTGCAGATCTTCGGCCAGCGTCACCTTGGTGATCTCGATGTCCTTGTCCGTAATCGCCAGGATTCCGCCGAAGAAACCGAGGAGTTGCATGCGCCCGCGCAGGCCTTTGACCCCAATCTGCATTTTGCTGTCCGGGTGCATGAACTCGACGCACTTGTTCCAGTCCTTGCTCAGCAGCGCCTGCAGGAACTCGCGGGCGCGGCCGGCAACGGCCGACTCGGTTTCCGCGCGTTCGGCGGCCGCCATGGCCGTGCGGACCTCGTCGAGGCCCGGCGTCTTTGGCCGCACCTGCCGCAGGCTGGCCTGCAGCACCGCCCTGGCTTCCGCAGGCTGGCCCTGCTGCATCAGGCCCGACGCCTGTTCCAGGGCCGCGTGCACGGTCCGCACCTCGCGGTGCCGGCGGGTTCGGTTCGCTGTGACCAGCACCAGGAACAAGAGCAACACCCCGGTGCCGACCAGGGCCAGCGTCAACCAGCGGTGCGTCGTCGCGGCCCGCGGGTCGGTTGTGGCGTCAACCCGTGTGACCGGTGGCACCTCACCCACGGCCGCGGTCAGCACCCGGTAGATCTCGATCTGCCGCTGGATGTTCTTCAACTGCTGCGGGCCCAGCGACACCGCCTCCATTTCGACCTTCCGATGGACCTGGTTGAAGACGTCCTGGCTGATGCAGATGCCGCCGGGCAGCGCCAGCGGCTCGATGCGCGACGCAATGTTCACGCCGTCCCCGAGAATGTCCTCGCCGCTGACCATGACGTCGCCCAAGTGCACCCCGATGCGGAGCTGGAAGCGTTCCGGCTCGGGCGCGTCCCGGTTCCACCGTGCAATACGCCGCTGAATGGACAGGGCGCATTCGACGGAGCGGACCGCACTCTGGAACTCGGCAAGAACCCCGTCGCCCATGCGCTTGATGATGTGCCCGCCAAACTCGGCAACCGCCGCCTCGATCATCTTGTCATGCTGCGCCAACAGGCCGAGGGCACGCTCCTCGTTCTCGCCCATGCGACGCGAGTAGCCGCAGATATCCGAAAACATGATAGCGGCCAGCCGTCGTTCCGTTGGTTTCGTCTCGTCCATGTGCGGTTCTCCCGAGGGGCGGTCGGTGCGGACATCGCGACCCCTGGCACGATAGTACCTCCGCAACCGTGATCCGTCAAGGGCGACGTCGCTCGGGTGGTAATGCGTCAGTTGCGGGTGGAGATAAGGTCGAAGTTTGACCTGGGCTGACGCCTAAAGTGGTCGGAGCGGCTCGCTCCGACACCCGCGGGAGCGAGCCGCTCCCGCCATTTTGCCAGAACGACCCGGACAAACAGTGAGTAAAGCCCACACATGATCGGCCGGTCCGCCGGCCGGGGGGCGCTGACGCATTTTGCCTCGGGGGCGCTGACGCATGACGCGGGCCGGGACACTTGACATGTCTTCAATTCTGTTGACATTGAGAAGGTGCGATCGAACGGTCGCCGACAGTCAGGGAGACGTGCACATGAACGCAAGGTCATTTCGAGGCATGATCGCGGCCGGGCTGGTGGCCGTGAGCCTGTGCGGGGGCGCTGACGAACCCGCCGTGCCGACGGCAAATCCGCCCGCCGTCAAGGAGGAGAAGACGGCGCCCCCGCCGCCCCCCGCGCCGTCCGCTCAGGAGCCTGCGGCGAAGCCGTCCGGCGGCTTTACGGCGCCGCGCCCCGAGCGCATTGCCGAGATCGCCGCGTTGCTCGAACCGCAGGCGGCCGGGATCGGTCGCCCGATCACTGACCGTGCGGCGTGGGATCGCCTGGCGAAGATGCCGGAAGCGCAGGACGTGCTCAGCGCTGCAGCGCTGATAGCGGCCGCGCCGCCGCCGGAACTCCCGGACGAGTTGTACCTGGAGTTCAGCCGCACCGGGAACCGCGCGAACTACCAGAAACCCTACCTCGAGCGCCTGGACCGCCTCTCGGCCCTGCTCCGGGCCGAGTGCCTGTTGGATCAGGGCAAGTTCCTCGGCGCCATCGAGCGTGAAATCCTGGCCATCTGCTCCGAACGGAGCTGGGTCATGCCCGCACACGATCCGAAACTGGAAAACTTCAAGGGTGCGAACCTGTACGTCGACCTTGGTTCGTCGGCGCGGGCATGGCTGCTGGCCACGGCGCAATGGTGGCTGCAGGACCGGCTCAAGCCCGAGACGGCGCAGCGCCTGCGGGCCGAGGTGAACCGGCGCGTGCTCGACCCCTATCTGAAGATGCTCCGGTCCGGCAAGCCAGCCGGCGGGTTCTGGTGGGTCACCTGCACCAACAACTGGAACGCGGCGTGCAACGCCAACGTGATGAGCGCTGCCCTCGCGCTCGTCGAGTCGCCAGCACAGAGGGCCGAGTTCCTAGCCGGCATGGAAATGTCCAACCCCTACTTCATCAGCGGGTTCGCCGACGACGGCTACTGCACCGAGGGCATGGGCTACTGGAACTACGGCTTCGGCCACTACATGTTCCTCGGCGAAACGGTCTGGGCGGCGACCGACGGCAGGCTCAACCTCTACCAGGACCCAAAACTGAAACGGATCGCCGCGTTTGCGCGGGACATCCAGATCCAGAAAGGCGTCGTGCCGGCGTTCGCCGACTGTGATGTCAATGCGACGGCTGACCCGTTCATTCTGGCCATGATCCAGCGCCGGTTCCCCGAGACGCTGGCGAATCCGGCCAAGATCTCGGGCGTGCTCAAGAGCAGCGCCCAGATGCTCGGGCTGTTCGGGTTCGGCGAGCAGCCGGGGTCTGAGTCCATGCCGGTCGCGACCCCAGGCCTCGGGCTGCGCAACTGGTTCGATGCGGCGGGGGTCCTGATCGTGCGCCTGGGGCCGGGCCGGGAACCGCCGTTCGGCGCTGCCTTCAAGGGCGGCCACAACGCGGAGCACCACAACCACAACGACCTGGGCTCGCTGGTCGTGGTCCATGACGGACACTCGTACTTGCTCGATCCGGGCAGCGAGGTCTACACGCGCCGCACCTTCAGCCCTCAGCGGTACGAGAGCAAGGTGCTGAACTCCTACGGCCACCCCGTGCCGGTCGTGGCCGGAAAACTGCAGCAACCCGGTCGCCAGGCGCAGGCGAAGATCCTCAGGAGTTCGTTCGCCGATGGCGCCGACCGCTTGGTCCTGGACCTGAGCTCCGCCTACGACGTCCCGGACCTGCGCAAGCTGGTGCGGAGGTTTGAGTTCGATCGCACCCGGAGTGCCATCACGGTCGAGGACCAGGTCGAGTTCGCGCAACCGCAGTCGTTCGGCACCGCGTTGATCACCCTGGACCGCGTTCTGCGCCGCGATGACCACACCTTTGTTATCTACGACTCCAAGGCTTCCGTGGTGGCAGACGTCACCGTAGAGGGTGGCGAGTGGGAGTACGCAGAGGAGATCATCGACAATCCCGGCGCCAAGTCCCCCACGCGCATGGGGTTCAATCTCAAGGCGCCGGTCAGCGCCGCCAACGTGCGGTTCACGCTCCGTCCCGCGCCGTTGGCCGCCGACATCCCCGGTGTCTACGTGGCGCCTGACATCGGACCCGATTTCCAGCCGCAGCTCGGCCAGGCGGTCCAAGTCGAGGCGGAAGACGTCTCGCGTCAGGACGGCGGTCAGATCCAGGTCTGCGACAAGCCGGGCGCCTCAGGCAAGGCCTTCAAGCTGTGGGACAACCCCGGGCACCTGCTCGAGTGGACCTTTGAACTGCCCAAGGCTGGGCGCTGCGCGTTCCAGGTCCGGTGCTGCCAAGACAGCCCGGCCCCGGTGTTGCGGCAGGTCCGCATCGACGGCGCGCCGCTGGGCGGCCCGGATGCGGAGTTGGCCTTTCCGCGCACCGGCGGTTGGAGCACCGACCGCGACGACTGGCGCAACGTCTGGCTTGCCCTCCAAGGCAAGGCTGTGACCATGGACTTGGTCGCCGGCCCCCATACGCTGACGTTCATCAACGAGTCCGGCGGCGGACTCAACCTCGACTGGATCCGCATCGTCCCGGTCGCGCCGTGAAGCAGGTTCTGGCGGGGCAGGGGCGGTCCGCCGGTCAATGGCGTGGTGGTGCGACCGCGTTTCAGACGCGCCGAAGTGACGCTCGAGACGGCTCTCGGGTTTCCTCTTGTCCGGCTGTCAGCGACGGGCCAATGGCCAGAATATGGCCGGAATGCGCTGCGACAGGGCGGGACAGGGGGAATCGTTGCGGGACCGTTTGAGAGTGGAGAGTGGTGGCAAGGGGGGGAATTGAACCCCCGACACAAGGATTTTCAGTCCTCTGCTCTACCAGCTGAGCTACCTCGCCAACCGGAATGACGCGGGAGGTGGTGCACCTGCAGGGACTTGAACCCCGAACCTTCTGGTCCGTAGCCAGACGCTCTATCCAATTGAGCTACAGGTGCTCCAAGACAATCACCTTTTACCATAGTACGGGCCGGCGGTCCTGCAAGCGCCTTTGCGGCAAAAATGGATGTGGACCAGACCTCACCGAAGTGAGCACGCGTGTCGCGCAAGTTGAACGCCCACACTTGAGGT
>MHBL01000059.1 GCA_001803235.1 Lentisphaerae bacterium RIFOXYA12_64_32 | reverse complement strand
CTCAAATCTTTGTCTCAAATCTTTGTCTCCCCATCTTTGTCTCTAGTCTTTGTCTCTGAAGGTGCGGAGTTGCGGAGGGGACAGGCGATTTCTGGGGGGGGCATCGTCAACGGCTTGGCGTCTCGCCTGGGAAGGTGCGGACCATTGCGCGCAATTGCGGGGTGACTTCTGGCGACCGAGCACTAGCACAGGTATTGTCATAGGCCTCATAGCCGCAAAGGAGAAGCAACAGATGGTTCGCATCAAGACGCACCCATCCGCTTCCGATCTCGCACTCACCATCGCCGTCGGCACGCACGGGGTACAGGTCACGTCCCCGGCGTGGCCGGGGCTGCGGATCGGGCCGTGCGACGCGCAGTTGGCGCTGAGCGGCAGGGTGCGGACCGGACGTGGCGCTACACCGGACTCACCGGCCTGCCGGACGGCAGCATCACGTCCGCCTACGCGCCGGACCCGGCCTCCGGCGACCTGATCCTCACGCAGCAGGGGCAGTCGCCGCAGAAGAGCGTTTGGGGCGTAAGTTGGGCCATTGCCGGGATTCCATTCGACTTCAACATCGTGCTCCCGAGTCACTCGGGCATCAAAGTGACGCGAACCTCACCGGTCCGCCGGATCACCGTCGATTACCCAATCGGATGGGAGGCACAACTGGTGATCATCGAAGGGCAAGGCCGCGGCTTCTACGTGTGGGCCGACGACGTTGCCGGACGCTTCAAGCGCCTGACGCTGACACCCGGCAAGGATGGCTGGCAACTCACCCTGACCACCATCAACCCTGCTCCATTCGACGACCTGACCTCCGACTCAGTGCGCTGGCGTCTGAACGTTTACGAGGGCGACTGGCGCATACCCGCACGACGCTACCGCGACTTGCGCCAAGCCATACCGGACGTGGCCCTCAGCGGCGAGGGCCTGGACGAGGTCACCTACCGCCACGAAACGTTCGCACAGCGTCACTCATGGGGCCTGGACTTCGTCGAAGGCACGTGGGACCGGCGCACCCTGGCCATGGCACACCCCATCAGCTCGTACCTGCTCCGCCCGTACACCATCATCTACGGCTACCTCGGTTGCGCGCCGCCGACCACCGACCCGTTGTACGCCGCCTGGAACGAGGACTACCAGAACTGGGGCGTCATCCCCACGCTGAAACCGCAACTGAAGCAGGTGCAGGCCCCCACCGGCTTCTCGCAGCAGTTCTTCCCGTGCAATCCGCGGTTTGTGTTGGCTCTCGTGGCCTGAGCAGTTACTGTAGGGCATTCGGCCAAACAGAAAGGTCTGGCATGCCAGAAGAAACACACTTGCGTCTGGCGCGGGAGTCCGCATCGCAGGCTTGGGAGAAGTACCTGACTGCCCAGCGGCAGTTCCAGGGCATCCCTGGGTTGGAGCGTACCCCGGACGGCCGACTCTGGGCCACGTGGTACACCGGCGGCGTCGGCGAGGGCCCGGAAAACTTCGCCGTCCTGGTCACCAGCGACGACGACGGCCTGTCCTGGACCGAACCGCTCGCCGTGGTCGATCCACCGGGGAACACGCGCGCCTTCGACCCGTGCCTGTGGCGCGACCCAAAGGGCCGGTTCTGGTGGTTATGGTCAGAAAGCTACAGCCCGAAAGTCGGCGAAATTTTCGATGGCCGCGGCGGCGTATGGGGGGCCTACGCCACGGACCTGGGCCCCGCCACGCTCCGCTTTACCGCCCCGGTACGCCTCGCCAACGGCGTCATGATGAACAAGCCAACCGTGCTCGCCAACGGTGACTGGCTCCTGCCGACCGCTGTCTGGCAGCAGTGGCCCATCAAACTTGAGGAACTGGCCGTGGAACGATTCTCCAATGCCACCGTCTCAACGGACGGCGGCACGTCATTCACACGGCGTGGCGGCGCGGACGTGCCGGAGCGGGGCTTCGATGAACATATGTTCGTGGAGTTGCATGACGGACGGGTGTGGTGCCTGGTCCGAACCTGCTACGGGATCGGACAAAGCTTCTCCGTGGATGCGGGCCGCACTTGGACACCCGGCGAAGACTCCAGCCTGGGTGGACCCAACTCGCGCTTCTTCATCCGCCGCCTGAGATCCGGCAACCTTCTCCTGGTCAACCATATCGACATCAACGCCGCGACCGCGCGGCAGGTTAGCGGTGGCGGACAGCACTGGCGCAAGCGTTCGCACCTCGCCGCGTTGCTCTCGCCGGACGATGGCCGAACCTGGAAAGGCCCACTGATGCTGGACGAACGCGGCGACGTCTCCTACCCCGACGGCGTCCAAGCCGAAGACGGAACCATTTGGATCATCTACGACTACAACCGCTACGGCGCCGGCGACATCGTGCTGGCCAGTTTCCGCGAAGACGACATCCTGGCCGGCGCCTGCCAGTCAAAGGGCGCCTTCCTTCGTCGCCTCGTAAGCCACACCGGCGGCCTGCGCGGCAAGCCCACAAACCCGTAGGGCTCGCGCCTGAACGCCACTCATCGCACGACGCTGCCAGCGTCACGACGAAGACGCGCCATGCGCGCCGCGTCATCACAACAACGCTTGCATCTTTTCCGGCGCCACGCTACTTTCGGCGCCATGAAGAACAGTAACCAAGCCCTGTTCGCCAAGCCCCCCTGGCAGGTCGAGTACGACCTCTGCGACGGGGCACACATCACGCGTCTCACGTTCCAAGGCCAGGACCTGCTGACCACCGCACCCGCCGCCTTCCGCCCGCCGCTCAAGGATTACGGCCGCTACGAAACACGCCCGGTCTACGGCTACGACGACTGCTTCCCGACGGTCGACGCCTGCACGGCGCCATGGGATGCCACCATCGCCCTGCCCGACCACGGCGAACTGTGCTGGAGTGACGCGTGGGCGGTCGTGGAAGACAGGGAGGGCCTCTCGTTCTCCGTCAACGCAACGATTTGGCCGGCGCGGTTCACTCGCCGCCTGGTCTTCCGCGATTCGACGCTCGAATGGCACTATGACGTGGCGAACAACGCCGATGCTCCCCTGCCCTTCATCCACGTCGCGCACGCGTTGCTGCCGCGCCAGCATATCACCCGTATCGACCTGCCGCCGTTCGGTGAGTTGTTCGACGAAATGCACGGTTGCGTTCTTGCCCCGCCGGACGCGCATGGTGTTGCCGAGCGCCTGCTGGCCGTACCGCGCGGCGCCGCAACCATGCTGCTCCTGCGGCGGGTCGCGCAGGGCCGGGTCACTGCGGAGTTCGCACACGGCCTGCGCCTGGAGATCGGATTTGACCCGGCGCTGTTCCCGACGCTCGGCATCTGGTGGAACAACGGTGGCTACCCTGCCGAGGCAGGTTGCCGGCGTACCGAGTGCGCCTTCGAGCCGATCGCCGGCGTGCTCAGCTCTCTGTCCAAGTCACTCGAAACGGGTCCGGTCATGACCATACGGCCCAGAACCGCCACGTCGTGGGTCATCACCTGGCGCCTGTCTTGATACCCGCCCCGGCGCACTACCGCCGGCGGTTCCCGGCAAACGGTTCATCCTGGGTGAAGTCCGGCATGAACTCGTCATCGCCCAATTCCGGTTGTGTGTAGACGCGCTCGAAACCCAGAGCCGCCACCTCGTCGCAGACCGCCTGGTACTCATCCAGGTGCACGCGGCGGTTGAGCAACCCTCGCGCCGAGCACGCCGGCGTCGGCAGAAACTGGCTCATGATCGACAGCGGCAGGTCAGAGCTGAACTCTTCGTGCAGTCGCCGCACCACGGCCAAACTGTTCTGCACCTCGCCCGGCAGAACCAGATGCCGCACCAGCACTCCCTGCCGGGCGGTGATCTCACCGCTTGTATCCCACGGCTGCAGGAACCCACGCCTTTCGACCATCCGGCGGATGGACGCCAGCGCCAATTCCGGGTAGCGGCGATCCCCCATGCAGCGCTCAGCCAGCGCGGGGTCCGCAAACTTGAAATCAGGCATGAGGATATCAATCGCATCCGCGACTTCGGCCACGACTTCCGCACGCGCGTAGCCGGAACTGTTGTAAAGGAGCGGCAACGTCACCCCGGTTGCACGCAGGCGGCAGCACAATTCGTGCACATGCGGCCAGAAATGGTCAGGAGTCACCAGGTTGATGTTGTGCACGCCTGCTGCCACCAAACGGAAGGCCATGGTCTCGAGGGCGTCGATGGACGTGAGAGTGCCGACGGCGCCCCCCGATATCTGGTGGTTCTGGCAGAAGAAGCAACGGCACGCGCAACCGGAGAAGAAGATGGTCCCCGATCCCTTTGTCCCGGTGAACGACGGTTCCTCCCCGAAGTGTGGGCCACGCGAGGCGACGCGGCACTGCGCCGTCTCCCCGCAGTACCCACACTGCCCGGCGGTTCGGTCCACTCGACACTCGCGCGGACACAACCGGCAGTCACGGTACCAATCCAGACACAGGCCCAAGGTCACTCTCCCACGCGTGCTGACACCGGCAGTTCATCCACTGCACTGCGGTCCGCTGCCACACCGCCACTTGGGCGCGCGCCCGCGGATGCGGTAATGATGCGCTCAGTCACCATCGTCCGCGCGATCATCGCATCATCGATGTAATTCCTGTAGGACATGACCAACCCTAGGATGGGCGGCCCCAGAGAAAGGAGTGGGTTCCGCAGGTATCCGCGCCGTTCCCGCACACCTTCGATCGCACGCGCCGTCCGGGACCCACCGTCACGCGGTAACGTCATCGCCAGGATGGAACCGTCGATGTAGTCCAGATACTCGTTCACCTTCCCCAGAGCCAACCCGTCGGGGAAAGACCTCAGGTACGACAAGGATGTTGTCTCGTCACTGTGCGCCGTCCCTGCACGTGCATAGTAGAAGTCCAGCCCGGCCAGGCGTTCGAACTGTAACGCACGTACCACCCACGGTTCGCCCAGCGGCACGGTCAGAGGCTCCAAGCCGGCAGCCCATGCGGGATCATCGGAGATATTCACCTGCTCGAGAATGGCGCACACGGCGCGGAAAATCACCCGGTCGCACGCGATCGAGGTCAACACTCGTACCAGAAACGGTTCGTCGAGGAGTTTGCGTCCCAACGACTTGGCCTCGTTCAACGATTGCAGTGCCCCGTCCATCTGCCCCCGGTGCGCCAAGACGAGAGCTTGCAGGCACAGACATTTCACCCCATGATCCAGTGCAACACCGTAAGGCAGAGTCACATCGCTGAACACGCGAATGTCCGCAAACGTGCGAGGACCGAACGCCGCGTAGGAACTGCTCTTCTCCAGAACGGCCATCCACGTCGTGTTCGCCTCCAGGTAGGCCTCTGCCTCTTGGCAGGCGGACTCGTCCCAGACAAACAGGGCAGCGCTTCGTCGCCCGATGAACGGCAGTCCATTCAGTTCCAACTCTGTGGTGGCTAACCCCAGGTACCCCTCCCGCGCCTCAAGCGCCCCCCCCAAGTGTGAGGCCAGATTCTCACTGTCAGCGATGCGCGGGATTGCACGGTCCAGATCGGAAAACCGGACCGGTTCACCTTGGAGGGCGTACTGGGTTAACCGCTGTTGCAGACAGTTCTCTTCCCGCTGCCCAGCCCAACGGCTGAAGAGAGCGCCCACGACGATCGCCAGCACGCCACAGCCGAGGAGCCATCGCCTGCGGTAGAAAGGGACGTAACCCGGCATGGTTTCCAACAAGGGCATCGCGGCACTGTCATCCAAGAGCGAAGTGCGAGGTGTACTGTCCCCAAGGGTAACCTTCGCTGCGCTCGGTTGCCCGCGGGTCGCGGGGAGGGCAGCAGAACAG
>MHBL01000058.1 GCA_001803235.1 Lentisphaerae bacterium RIFOXYA12_64_32 | reverse complement strand
CGAGACGCTTCGCCAGTCGGTCGAGGCGTGGATCTACCAGCAGTGCGAGGCGAACCAGCAGTCCGCGTACTACGTCTTCGGCCTCTCCGTGATGGACGGCTACCACAGCGTCCTCCTCCCGGTCGCGTTCAGCGGGACCGGGGACCCCTCGACGAAGGTCTACTGGGCCGACCAGATCTACTCGGGGTGGGACGACGTCACCGGATCCCTCGACTCCCGGATTACCGACCGCACGCAGCGCTGGTGGGACGGCGCGACCCCGAAGCCCCGCACGCGCTGCCGCGTGTGGCCGCTACGGCTTCGGTTCGAACCACGCCTCTGGCGCCAGCGCGAGGTACGGCGGGACGCCGTCCATTTCGACGCCGATGTCGCCGGACGCCGCGAGGATCAGGCTCCACACCTTGCCCGTATCGGCGGCAGCCGGCGTGAGGGGCAGTTCGCCGAGTTCAGGGTGTCCGGTTGGGGCGGGGCCGGGTGCCGGGGCTGCGCCGGGGATCAGCGCGGTGCCGGGGTTCGTGCCCTTGAACTGACCGGCCAGCGTCCCGTCCGGCTTGAGCACCACCGCCTGGTAGTACCCGTTGTGCACCCCGACGAGCCGAAGCTTGAACTCCGCGACGCCGGCGGGCACGGAGAAGTAGTAGCGAGTGCGCCCCACGCCGCCAATCCGGTAATCCTTGACCACCTGCGTGACGATGTCGAGCTTCTCGCCTTTCAGGTTCCAGACCCCGCGCTGGTCGTCGTTGATGGCGACTTTGAACTCGGCGCCCGGTTCGCCGGCGAGCGCGGAACGAAACTCGTGCTTGTCATCGGTACTGCACTTGTCATCAAAGACCGTCTTGCCCGCCGCGTCGGTAATGGTGAGGGCTGCGAACTCCGCAGCCCGCGTCATGGCGCCGTGCGGAGTGCGCAGCACGGTGAGTTCCGCATCCTTGTCGCGGAGCCGGACGAAGAAGAACTTGTCGTTCGGTGCGCGAACGCTGTAGCGGTCGCTGGCGGCCGTCTTGACCAGCAACGAAGCCATGACCTCGGGACTGCCGTCGAGCACGGACAGGCCCTTGTCCGGTCGCGTTGCGGCGTACCACCGCTGGAGTTCGGCCAAGGTCTCGCTGGCGAAGAAGATCTGTTGCGCCAACGACTTGCCGAACGATGCGGCGCCCTGGGTGAGGGTCCCGGTCAGCGCCGCCGCGGCGATCTCGAGCAGTTCCGTGTTCCCCGTCAGGCGTCCCGTGTACGCCATCGGACTGATGATCAACTGGTTGAGGCTGACGTTAGGCGTGTACAGTGGTTTGCCCTCGGCGGTGGCGGAGTACGGCCAGCCGCAGCGCTTCTCGTCCCAGGACTTGGTCAACCACGCCGTTGCCGCCTCGAGCGACTTGAGCGCCGCCGGGTCACCGCTCTCCTGGTGGTACGCCTCCAGGCCGCCGAGAAGGACGCCCAGCAGGAACAGGTTGTTACCGACCGCGCCGGGCTGATCACCGGCATGATCCTTGGGCAGCACGTGCGGCCAGGCGCCGCCCTGGTCGAACTTCTGCTCGCTCAATGCCACGGCGGCAATGCGTTTCGCGGCCTCGAGGTAGACCGGGTCATACGACGTGGCGCGGTAGACGGCCATGATGGCGCGCAGCGACCAGCCGGCCGAGCGCTCGTGCGTACCGAGCGCCTTGAAGCCGGGCGCCATGGCCCAGGCGATGTGTTCGCCGAGCCCCAGGGCCGACTCGATGGTGCGCGGTTCGCCCGCCAGGCACCAGGCGTCCGTCATGCCGTCGGCCCAGGTGTGACCGCCATCGGCAGCGGTGTGCATGTCGTACCGGAAGCTCCAGGTCGCGCGCTCCGGGACTTGCGACCACGTGCCCATGTGCCCGATCGAGTGCTGGTGATTGGCGCCGATGTAGTAAGGGTCGGGGTATGCCTGCACACAGTCCACGTCCGCCTCGTGCCGTGCGGCCGTCAGCGCCCAGCGGCAGTACTCGCGCTTGCCGGTGCGCGCGAACTGCATGAACAGGCCGTGGCCGAGGTCGTACTCGTTGTTGCCCCAGTTCCGGCCGCGCTCGCCGAACCAGTCGCCGTAGTTGAAGTACCCGTACTCGCGGTTCTGCACCTTGGCGGTCATGTACGCCTTGAACCCGTCGTCGACGAACTTGTCCCACATGGCGAACTGCGTGCCCACCGGCGCGGCGAGCGGTCCGAACGCGCCCGTCTGCGCATACCACTCAGCCGGCAGCACGGCGATGACCGGCATCTGCACCTCGGCGAACAGTTCTTCCGGGGCCAGTTTGCCGCTGGCGTCGAACGTGAGGCGTTCGGTGAAGGCCATGCCCCACTTGAACCGGTACTTGCCCTCGACGAACGGGTACATCAGGTGGTATGGCAGGTCTTTGCCGTAGTCCGCGTTCGGCTGCGCCGGCAGGAGTTCGAACGCGATCTGGTTGCCGTCCGCGGCAATGCCCTTGGGCCAGCGCTGCCAGAAGTCCTGGAGCATGACGGTGACGGCGCCGTTCGCACCGGTGCCGCGTAGCATGCCCGGGGCCTGGCCGGCCGGCGTGGTCGTGTCGGCGGCTTTCAGAGTGCTCTGGTTCTCATCACCCTGGAACAGCCGCAGCGCCTGGCCGTGGACCGGCTTGAGCCCGCCCTCGTCCACGTACACCGTCGCCTGCTTGACGCCGCCCGGCAGATTCAACGGCAGCGCGAGCGACGTGATGTCCGTGAACTCGGTCTTGAGGTAGTCGTTGGTGTGGGTGACGGCGACATCGACCCGCGGCGACCCGGCGCGGAAGGTTAGGCGTGCGAGGTAGCGCATGTAGGTCGTGCCGTCCGCAGCCGCATACGCCCCGGCGACGCGCACCACGGCGCGTTCGGGCCCCTGCAGCTCGATCTTGACGGTCTCCGGCGGGACCGCCGCCATGGTAAACACCTTGCCCTGCTCATCGACGAGCGTCACGCCGTCCGGCGCGGCAGCCAGGACTTGCTCCGTGTCGGCGAACTGACCGTCGCTGTTCGCGTCGTGCCAGACGCCCGAGAGCAGGTTGAAGTGCTGCTTGTCGATGGCGACCTGCACAGGACCGGTGACGACGGTGATCCGGTTCGGCTCGTCGCGAACCTGCAGCAGCGCCCGGGGCGCGGCGCGCTGGACCTCGTTCCCGAACTCGACCGCGAGGTCGCGCTGTTCCTTCGCCGACAGCGGTGCGGCGGCGTCAACCAGGACCCACTTCAGACTGTCGTCCGGCCAGAACGCCGTGGAGGTGAACTGGGCCGGGATTTCCTGCCCGCCGTCAAGCAGCCGCATCCGGGTAATGTCAAACAGCGTGCCTTTCGGGAGTGGGAAACCGAAGCTGAGCTGCGCCGGGCCGCGGGCCACGCCCGCTTCCTCGAGGAGCTGCACCTGGACCTGCTGGCGCTGGACGCTGCCGCTCTTGGCGGGTTGCCGCGCGACAGCGGCAAACGGCGCCTCCGGGCACGGGCGTCCGAACTGGGTCGGCTTTGCCGGCGCGACCTGGTCGTAACGCAAACCTTTGTCTGCCAACTTCTCATATGCGACCCTATCGTTCACGTAGCGGAAATCCGTTAGGGGGCGCGTGGAGCCTGGCTTGCCGAGCGGCAGCTTGGGGACGTCCAGGGCGGAGAGGGGCAGTTCGACCACGGCAGGCGGCGTGCTGTCGCCGGGCGTGCCCTTGCGTTCACTGAGAAGGTACAGGCGCTGCGCGAGCTTGTCCCCCGTCGGCTTGAATGGGGCATCGAGCGCCACGTACAGCGTCTGGCCGACGAGCGCCGTGCGCGCTCCGGTGTTCTTTTCCGAGAAGGCCGGATTGAGCAAGTTCATGCCGAAGCTCTGGTCCGTGAACACGAGCATCAAGTCGACCCCGGCGTTGCCCTTGTCTTTCCGCCCGGTATTGACGTCGTTGTCGAGGTCGCAGTAGATGATAAAGGTCGCGCCATGGAACACCGGCGGCTGGGCAAAGGTGGTTCTGAGCAGCACCCGCTGCCCGCCGACGTGACAGGCGTCGAACGCGAGGATGTCCGGAGCATTGGCCTTGGCCAGCTCGTCGGTGAAGCCGCCGTTCGCGCTCGTGGCCACGGGCATGAGGGCAAGCTCGGCATCGGGCGGCAAGCCGAGTTGCAGCCGGATCGCGGCGGGGATGGCGGCCTCGGCGGCCTCGACACGACCGGCGCAGACGGCGCAGATCGCAGCAGCCAGGGCCAGATGGCGGGGCAGGGAGTGGAAGCGCATGAGACAGCCCTCTCTAGAGTTGCGCGGTGCGCGACGCGGACAAGCCCGGTGGCGGCTAATATACGCGGCGATACCGGCAGGGCGAACTCGGAACGCGACCGATCAGCTTGCGGATCAAGTCCCTGCGAGTATCTTACTGTGCCTTATCTCATACCTCCCCGCGGAGAGGTGACAGAGCGGCCGAATGTGCAGCACTGGAAATGCTGTGCACCCCTCACAGGGTGCCTAGGGTTCGAATCCCTACCTCTCCGCCATCATTCCTTTCGCGATTCCGGAAGCCGAGAAAGGAGCCAGATCAACCATGAAGAAATCCATGGGCGCCAAAACCGTGCTCTGCCCCACGCCGGTGTTGATCGTGGGCACCTACGACAAAGCCGGGAAGCCCAACGTCATGACGTGTGCCTGGGGCGGAATCTGCTGCTCCAAACCGCCGTGCGTGGCGGTTTCACTGCGGAAGGCAACGTACAGCTACGACAACATCGTGGACCGGCAGGCGTTCACCGTCAGCATCCCGTCCGAGAAGTACGCCAAGCAGGCAGACCACTTCGGCATTGTATCGGGCCGGGATGAGGACAAGTTTGCCGCCACGGGCCTGACGCCGGTCCGGAGTGACCTGGTTGACGCGCCGTATGTCGGTGAATTCCCCCTCATCCTTGAGTGCAAGCTCCTTCACACCATCGAACTCGGTCTGCACACGCAGTTCATCGGGGAAATCATGGACGTGAAAGCCGATGAGGCTGTCCTGGACCAGGACGGCAGTCCGGACATCGAGAAGGTCCGGCCCATGATTTACGCCACCGGCAACCGTACCTACCATGGGATCGGGAGCATGCAGGGGAAGGCGTTTGAGATCGGCAGGGAACTGTGAGGACTGTCGTTTGGCTGGACCGTGTGTCGCCCACCTCTCCAGTCTTACCTGCTTCTACAGGCGGATCGCGCCCCGGCGCGATCCGCCTGTAGAAGCAGCGCGGGGGTGGACAGCGCGGGTAGCCGCTGAACCCGCTTTTCACCACCGGCGCAAGGCCGGTGGGGTCGCCGAGCCGTCCCTGGTCACGAACTCCTCGATGACGCCACGGAGAGCTTCAGCGCTGAGTTTCTGGTACGGGATGATCACAGGGGGCAGTGCCTCCGACTCCACCACCGGCCACGGGGCAACTCGTCACCGCAACATAGCCAGGGAGGTGGTCGGGCGCAACACCCAATGACAGCCGGGAAGATCCCCCCATACGACTCAAGGAACGTCGAACGTGGCACTTGGACTGGCTATGGAGCCTCTTACCGGGACAATCCCGCCACCAGGTTCGCGGAGCGAGCGGGCGCGTAGTTCGCCCACTTCTCTTCCGGAACGGCCTTCCAGTTGCCCTTGCGTCCCACATGCACGCTGACCAGTTCGGCATCGAGTTCGCCGCTGCTGATCGCGTCGCAGTACTCCAGAGCCTGCTTCTCGTTGCTGCTGAGCTCGGCGGTCACCGGCAGCACGGGCCCGTCGCCGATGCGGTAGTATTCCCAGCCCTGCAGGTCGGCGAGCTTGTGGCCGGAGGTCGGGTCGAGCCACATCGCCTTTTCGCCGTCCTTAACCCGGACGATCATGTGGGCGGTGGTCTGCGTCATGACCCGCACCAGTTCCACATTGTAGCCGGCCCGGGTGAGGACTTCGGCGTAGGCGCGGGCCTTGTGCTGGCAGTTG
>MHBL01000057.1 GCA_001803235.1 Lentisphaerae bacterium RIFOXYA12_64_32 | reverse complement strand
GGCCACTGACGATTTTTTCACGGGTTCTGACGCATTACCTGTGACGGGCCAGGGCTGTTTCAAGATCTGGCGCCACGTCTCGGAAGGCCACGCCTCCGCGCACACCCGGTAGGGGCGGCCTGTCCTCAGGCCGCCCCCCCCGGCGTGGGGACACGCCGGGGGTACTCGCTGCACGCGACGGTCACGAATCTTGAAACAGCCCTGGTGACAGGCACGGACGGGTTGCAGATTCGGCGCGTCGGCGTATCTTGACGCCCGGCGAATCGGGGCAGAGGTCCGTCTGTTGCCGTCTGCCATGTGGGTCGGTCTTTCGATGCCCTCGGATCCGAGCCTGCGGCCAGCATGGCCTGGCAGGCGCGGTCCGGCGACGAACATTGTGGAGAACAGGGATGGTCAGTGTGAAACGCGTTGACGCTGTGGGGATGTCACGCCGGCTTGTCGGTGCGGTCGTCCTGGTGTTGGGGGCTATGGCAGCGGCCGGTGCGGAGAAGAACGAGACGCTCACGCCCGGGAAACCCGTTGAACTCGCTGGAATCGGAGTGCGGTTGCGCTGCTTCGACGGGTTTGACCTGCTGCCGCGCAAGTTCCCCGAGGCGCGCGTACTCCGGCGCTCGGACACGAACGAGACGATCGATGTCTACGACCCGGTCGACCTCTGGCGCTTCGAGCAAACGGCGGCGCGGTTCACCGGCGACCTGGGCACGGTGTCGGTCGCGGACGTGCGCCGAGCGTTTCCCGCGGATGTCCCGACAATCTACCAGCAGTTCGTCGGGAAAGAGCAGTACGACGCGACCGTGGCCGCACAGGCGCCGACCGAGTGGGACGCCGCGAGCCTTGCCGCGTGGATCGGCAAGTACGCCGGCCAGGCGGTGGCCACCGGCCCCACGGAGGACCGCGCTCTGAAAACGGACTTCCCGTGCGGGAAGTTCACCTTTGCGGACACAGACGAGACGAGACTGTGCGGATACCTGCTGCAGGTTCCGCGCGGCAAACAGAAGCAGTACGTGTTCCTGCTCTTCGAATTCACCTCCGAGAAGACCTTCCGCAATCTGGACGGCGCTCTACGCGGTTGCGTGGGTTCGGTCACCGCCATCACCCTGAAAGCCGCGCCGGCAGGGGCGACTGGCCGCGGCGCCGCCACCGCCGGCAACCGCGGGAGCACAGCCAAGGGCGACACACCGAAATCGCGGCGGTCCCCCGAGTTTGAGGCCACGCGCCGACGTGTCCTCGACGAGGTCAAGAACATGAAAGACTGGTGGTACGCCGAGTCGCCGAACTACGTCATCATCACCGACCTCCCGAAAGGCAGCCGCGGTTTCGTCGAAGACCTGCGCGACGAACTCGAGATCATGCGCGACTACTACGCAAAGTTCACCCCGGAAAAGGCAGACATCACCGAGGTGAGCGTGGTGCGCATCTTCAAAGACCGCGAAGCCTTCAAGGACTATGTCGGCAAGCTCGGCGATATGTTCCCCGGCGGCGTGTGGATGTCGACCCGCAAGGAACTGGTGATCTCACCTGTGGAGGGCGCCAGCACGGCCGAAAACCGCGAATGGATGACCGACACGGTGTTCCACGAAGCGTTCCACCAGTACATCGAATACGCCTTGGGCCGGATTCAACCGCCGCCGTGGTACAACGAGGGTCACGCCGAGATGTTCGAGCAGGCCACGGTCCGCAACGGCAAAGTCGTGGTCCGGGAGACCGATCCGTGGCGCGTCGAGCAGTTGTGTAACAGCCTGGACCGTTGCGACGTGGCACGTGTCCGGCAGCTGATCGAGACCGACTACCAGGCTTTCTGTGGCACGGACTACAAAGCCAACTACGTGCTGTCGTGGGGGATCATCTATTTCCTGCGTAAAGCCGGAGGCCTGGCCTGTTACCGTGACCGCGGTTACGACAAAATCTGCGACCGCGTTATCGAGGCCCTGATCGAGAATCGCGGCGATCCCGAGGCGGCCAACGCCGCGGCCCTGAAGTGCCTGGGGCAGGAGCAGTTTCTCGTCGACCTGAAAGAGTTCTGGCACAGCGGCACGAAGCGCGGCCGCGCCGGCCGCACCGACCTGGTGCCGACGGAGAAGTAGCGCAGGCCTGTGCGGGTAGATTCATCCTCGCGGAAGTACGGCTGCAGTGGCTCGGCGCGTCCCGCGCCGAAGCAGGGTCCGCCGGCCGGTCCCCGGCCGAGGGCCTCGGTTCGGAACGAACCGAGGCGCTCCACTGCGGTCCCAGAGCGCCTGCCCGCCGGAGCACTTGGGCGAAGGCGGTTCCCACGCCACGGCCCGCCGCTGCAGGCTACGCCCCGTGCGGCAGCACACGGACGATGTAGCCGCCGGATTTCTCGTCGTGCTCCAACTTCAGAAGACCGCGCGTTGCCGCCTCCTCCAGAAGCTTGCTGAACGAACGGAAACCGAAGTACGACTCGTTAAAGCCCGGCTTGCGCCGACGTAGGGCCTGCTTGACCATGGACCCCCAGATCTTCTCCTCACCACCCCGCTCCGCCATCAACGCCTCGATGGTCTCCAGGATCAGGTCGAACGCCTCCTGCTTTCTGTCACCCTCGGCCTTGGCCTCGGCCTTGGCCGCCGGCTCGGGCGCCGGCGCCGGCGCGCCGGACGACGCCGGGGCCTTGGCGGGCGCCCGGCGAGGCGCGCGCTTCTTGGCCTCGGCCTCCCGGACCAGGTCGTCGTAGTAGATGAACTCGTCGCAGTTGGCGATCAGCAGGTCGGATGAGGAGTTCTTGACCCCGACGCCGATAACCGTCTTGTTGTTTTCGCGCAGCTTGCTGACCAACGGCGAGAAGTCCGAGTCGCCACTGATGATGACAAACGTGTCAACGTGCGACTTGGTGTAGCACAGGTCCAGCGCGTCCACAACCATGCGGATGTCGGCGGAATTCTTGCCCGACTGGCGCACGTGTGGAATCTCGATGAGTTCGAACGCCGCTTCGTGCATGCCGGCCTTGAACTCCCGATACCGTTCCCAGTCGCAGTAAGCCTTCTTCACGACAATGCTGCCCTTGAGCAGCAACCGCTCCAGCACACGCTTCATGTCAAACTTCGCGAACTTGGCGTCGCGCACACCCAGAGCGACGTTCTCAAAATCGCAGAATAGCGCCATGTTTTGAACTTCGGTTTCACCGGTCATGCGTGTCTCGCTCCCTCGTGTCATAGTGTTCCCTTCGGCAAGTGTTCTGAGGCGCTTGCAGAACCCCTGCAAGCGCCGGTTTCAGGTTTCAGTGTTCAGGTTTCAGGAAAGCGTAACATCTTTGGGTTCATCGAGATACTTGCTGACACCCGAACCCTGACACCTGAACACTCCGCGCGCAAGACAGGTTTTTCAAGCGACTCGTTCTACTATACGGCGCGTTCCGGCAATACCCAACCGGCGTGTTCCCCGTCCCTCTCCGCCCCCGCTTTGAGCCACTCGTGGACCTGCTCGCGCACTCTCGGATGGTTCAGGGGCCAGGGTACTGGTGAGCAGGGGAATTCCCTCTTCCCTGGTAACTACTCAGGTAGGCGCGGAATCCGCCGTCTCGTCTTGGAGACCCCTGCCACTTTGCGTGGCAAGTGAATCAGGTTCGCCTGCTAGACCGGCGCCACCCCCACTCTCCCTTATCCCGCCCGCCGGCGGCGGGCGGGATAAGGGAGAGGAGAAGCGCTGGC
>MHBL01000056.1 GCA_001803235.1 Lentisphaerae bacterium RIFOXYA12_64_32 | reverse complement strand
ACGATTCAGTTTTCAAAGAGCCTTACATCTCTGCCCGCCGGCACCGTACCCGAGAGCACGGTTACCTCGGCAGATCTATACTTTACATCCAACTCGCGTCCTGTGCAAGGGGTAAAAAGCCCCCTCCGGGATTTTTTTCCAGAGATCCGGCATCCCGGACAATCATTACACAGGACAATTACTGACAAGAGCAACTAACGGATACTTTAGCCGTTCCATACGACACCGTCAAGCGAGTCACCCGTGTATATTGTGTTCACCCGCTACGTTGACGGGGTGCCAGCTCCTGCCGAAGAGCAAGAGGGCGGCAACCACGCAATTGGCGGAAGCAGGAGAAATGCCATGGCTTTCTGTGACGTGCACTGGTTCAGCGCAACGCTCCGTAAGCAGGTGGCGACGTACGTGATCCTGCCCGACGAAGGGTCACCGCCCTTCCCGTGCTTTTACCTTCTGCACGGTCTCTCCGACGACCATACCATCTGGCATCGGCGGACCCGCATCGAATGGTACGTTCGCGGGTTGCCCCTGATGGTTGTCATGCCGGACGGCTTCCGGAGCTTCTACACCAATCACGATCAGGGGCCAGCCTATGGCGACTACATCTCACTGGACCTCCCGGCGTTCGTAGAACGGAATTTTCCGGCCATCCCGGGACGGGAGGGACGGTGCATTGGCGGTCTCTCAATGGGCGGGTACGGCGCGCTCCGTACCGCCCTGGCGCATCCCGACCGGTACGTCTCCGCCACCAGCCATTCGGGGGCGGTTCTGTTTGGGCACAAGACCTATCGGCGAGACACGTTTGACGTGAGAGAAATGCAGACGATCTTCGGCGACCAGCCACGGGGCAGCGCTCACGATGTGGTGGCCTTGGGGCGGCGCGCCAAAGCGTCGGGACAGATACCGGCGCTGCGGTTCGACTGCGGCACCGAAGATTTTCTCATTGAGGACAATCGAGCGCTGCACAGAAAACTGACCCGGGCAGGGGTTCCGCACGAATACGAAGAATTCCCGGGGCAGCACTCCTGGGATTTCTGGGACCTGCATGTGCAGCAAGCGCTCCGCTTCCACGGCCGAGCACTGGGAATAAAAGCCGGCGGCTGAGACTGGGCCCTTCCTACTCGGGCGCGATGCGTGTCACACCTGCTTGGCGGGCTTACGGTGGTCGAGAACCACCACCAGGCACGCCGTCCCTTCCGGCTGGCTCCCAGACGGATCATCGGCCTCGAAGCCTGAACTGAAGGCGTGCGCATGCAGGCGAACCGGGGTCGTCACTCCGCTCGGCCCTGCGAGGGGAAGTTCCGTCTCCCAATGCCCGCCCGTCTGGGCAAGTGTCCGCAACTTCCCGATCACCTGCCCATCCGAGAGTTGGGAGAAAGGCTTCAATGTCTCGAGGGGACGGGCAACGACCTCTGCCGTTCCGCCGCCCTGAAGCTCGGCGAAGTGCGAACTGGCCCTCAGCACGTTGAGCCCTGCGTCCAGAACGACCACGGGGCAGGGAATGACGCCGAAGGCGACTTCGAGGAGGCGGTGAAAGGCCGTCGTTTCGCGCTCCAACTGCCGGCAACGACTGACGTCGTGCAACGAAGCCAGATAGGCCTCCGTACCCTTCCACTCAATTGGAACGACCCGGAGTTCGGCAACCAAGGCCGTGCCGTCCTCATGCATCACGTCGACTTCCGTCGCCTCACTCTCCACGATCGGCACACCGAGCGACCGCCCGAGCATCTGGTCCGCCGGGCAACCCAGCAGTTTGGCCGCCGCAGGGTTGGCGAACTGCACCATTCCCTCCTTGTCCACCACAAGAACAGCGTCAGCATTCCTCTCAATGAGAGTCCGGAACTGGGCCTCGCTCGCACCCAGGAGGAAGAGCGACTCCTCCAGCTGGGCTGCGGTGCGGTGTCGTTCGATGGCATAGCGGACGGCTTGCCGCATGAGCGACTGGAGTTGGGGGCTGCCGCCACGCTGCCATTTCACCAGGTAGTCCTGGGCCCCTTCCTTGACAGCACGGACGGCTAGATCCTCATCCTCTGCGCCTGCCAAGACGATGACCGGAACACCGGGCGCACGGATGCGGATCTGCTTCAGAGCCTCCAATCCCGGGCAGTCGGGCAGCTCAAGATCCAGCAGAACCACCGAGAACGTCTGCTTTGCCAGGCATTCCAACGCCTGCGAAAGCTTGCCGACCTGCTCCACGTGGCAGACGAACCCCGGGCGACACTTGAGGGCCTGGTCCATGAGCCCTGCGTATCCCTTGGCATGCAGGACCAGCAGTACCGCGGCGGGCTCGCCATCAGTCTGGTTCGGGTTCATTGCTCGTTCCCCCGGCCTCGCCTTCCCATCTGTCGCGGATGACTCCATTGCATCGCAACCCCGGACGCTACGGCCTCATCCCCAGGCCGGCCAAGACTCTCTCCGGGTCACGGAAGTTGCCCACAACCTTGCGGACCGGCGGCGGGTTCGACTTCACGAGTGTGGGAGTCGCGAACACGTCATATTCCCTGGCCTGTTCCGGTTCCTTCAGCACGTCCACAATGACCAGCGAATACCGTCCAGCCATCGTCGCCTCAAGCAAAGCGGAAAGATCTCGCATGGCGTCCCTGGACCTCTGCGTCTGGCCCGCCACATAGAGCCTGAGCTGAAACACCGTCCCTTGGGTTGCCGGTGGTTGGCGGGTGCCGTCTGCCGCAGCGGCAGGCTGCTCCTGCGGCCGGAGACGACCATCGGCCCCAGCACCGGAACCGGCCAGGATATTGCCCGCCAGAAGCCGGATCTGGCTGCTCTCCACCGGTTTCTGCAGCAATTCAAAGACGATCCCCGCTTGCTCCGCGGCCTCCAACCCGTCCAGAAACGCTTGATGGAACGCGGTGACGATATAGACCGGCACGGCCGGAGACAGAGCACGGATGGCCCGCAGCGTCGCAAGCCCATCCAGCCCCGGCATCCTCAAGTCCAGAAAGACCAGATCGTAAGGTCGGGCCCGAAACATTTCGATGCCCTTCTCCCCGGACTCCGCAACGTCCACGGGGCACCCGGTCTTCTGCAAGGCGAGCACGAACGACTTGCGCACCGCCTCCTCGTCATCAATCACCAGAATGCGTCCGTTGACCGTACCCATGTGGACGTTCCTCCGGCGTGCGTCTCCAGTGTCTGGCCCTACCCTCCTCACCCATGAGGGCCCCGGACTCGGCTGTACAAAACCTACCTGGCGCGACTGCTTTCCACGGGAAGCTGAACGACTAGGGTCGTTCCCTCGCCGGGCGTGCTGTGGACCGTGAGCGTGCCGCCGTGCGCCTCGACGATCGTGCGGCTGGTGCTCAAGCCCATCCCCTTGCCGGCAGATGCCGTCGGCGTGGCGGCGAAAAACGGGTCCAGGATCCTTGCCAAGACCTCCGGGGCCATACCCGGGCCGTTGTCCTCAATGCTCACACACAACGTGCCTCCCTGGCGCAGCATTCGCACGGTAATCTCGCGCACCGTCGCAGTCCCCTCCTGCACCGAATCCAGTGCCTGGTTCAGAAGGTGGAAGAAGACCCACTGCATCTGGTGGGGCCGGAGCGGAATTCTCGGCAACCCAATGGCCACCTCGCGGATAACCTCGACCCGCAGCTTGGAGATACGGTAGGCCAGAAGCTTCAAGACCCGATCCACAAGGTCGTCGCAACCGACCTCCTGAAAAGATTCTGTGGCCTGCACGTCCATGCGCGCGAAAGTCAGCAGATTGGCGACCGTCTCAATGCAGCGCCGGGTCGCCTTCTCAATGTCTTCCAGGACAGCGTAACGGCCGTCGTCCTCCTCGGTACAATCCAGGCAGTGCTGGGTGAAGTTCAGGATGCCCATCAGCGGATTGTTGAGTTCGTGAGCCACGCCCGCAGTCATGGTTCCCACCGCCGTCATTCGCTCGGCCTCGATGAGCTGCGATTGCGATTTCCGTTGCTCCTCCAGCAGACGGGCCAAGGCACGCTCTGCGTGCTTGCGTTCCGTAATGTCGTGAATGCTGACGAGAACCGCTGGTTCACCTTCCCACTGCGTGGCAACCGCGCTCAGTTCCCCCACCCCGCAGCGGCCATCACCTCGGGCAATCTCCACTTCCAGCGGCTGGGCGGCGTCCGCCACAGAGCGCAGCAGTTCGTCGCGTTCGGCAGTTCCGCGGTTCACCAGCAGGACACGCGCGGCAGCGTTGAGGAACTTCACCTCACCCTTGGAGTCGAGCACCACAGTCCCGTCCATGCTGCGCTCCACGATGTTGTGGAACCCGACCCGGCTCAGGTCCAGTGCGTTCTCCGCACGTCTTCGTTCCGCGACCTCGGCCTCCAGGGCCGCGTTGGCCGCTTGAAGCCGTCTGAGGAGGCTGCGGTTGCTGAGCTCGGCGTGCAGAGTGTTCCAAGCGCGCCGGACCGTGCGCACCAGCTCCTCGGGGCCAAACGGTTTCTCGAGAAAATCGTAGGCGCCGGACTTCAGGGCTTCGACAGCCGTGTCCTTGCTGCCGTATCCTGTCATGATGAGGCCGACAATCCAGGGCTGAATGTTCTTCGCCGCCTGGATCAGCCGCGTCCCATGCATCTCCGGCATCATCTGGTCTGTGAGCAAGACATGGAACGTCTGCTGCTCAAGGATGCGAAGGGCCTCGCTGGCGGACTGGACAGCTCGGAGCGGAAACACCGGCTTCAGGATCGTCGAGACCAGCGCGACGACCGCCTCATCGTCGTCGACGATCAGGACGCAAGGCTTGTCCGGCACATCCGCAGGCCAGGAAGGTTGCGGGGTACCGGATGCAGGTTTGGCGTCTTCCCGCTCCATGGCCTTGGCTCTCTCTTTCTTCCGCCGAGACAGAGTGATCATTCCCGCCGACGCGATCCTGCGGCGGGCAGTTCAGCCAACGAGAAACCGGCAAAAGTCCGACGGCTTGATAAAGGCATTGCAGCAGGACTCCACACTACGCCGCAATCCCTGATCCGACGTCACGAGCCAAATCGCGTCGACCGACGGCTGCATCGCGGTGATTCTTCCTAGAATGTAGACGTCCGCGTTCTGAGATTCCTGTTTTTGCGCGGCAAAAACTTCGGTGACGCCATCCAATGTCTCGCGGACACTCAGCGGCCCGGCACCGTCAAACACGACCTCCACACCACGAAACATGACCGCCCGGCGCCGACAGAGCCGGACCATCTCTTCCCGAGCTTTCGCCAACCCGTGCTGCTCCGCCATGGCCGCCAGCCGCGGCTCGCCAAGGATCGTGTTGTACCCGTCGACGACGAGCCACACGCTCGCCGGCACCTGGCGCCGCTCCAGAGCCCCGGCAACGTCCCAAATCTCCCGCCCTTGCGGTTCCCCGCGGGACGCTCCCCCGCCTTGCCCCCGTCCCAACTCAGGGGCGCACGGCCTGGCCCGGGCCAGGACCTTGTGCCGCTCGGAGGCGGCCCGCTGCAGTCGCTCAAGCCCTGCAGCCCCCAGCAACTCCCCGACCAAAGGCACCTCCAGCAAGGCCACGACGCGGTCCAATTCAGCACCCCAATCAGCCTGGAAATGGGCCCCTTTAACTCGCGCCAGCAGCGCATTGCCCAAGTCCCCCTCCGACGCCGCCTCCCGAACCGCGTCCGGAAGAAGTGCCTGCAGGCTGTCCCGGCGCTGACGCAAGTCGGCTAGCAGCCGGTGCAGTTCGGGCAGGACAACCACCGACTCTTCGACGCACTGCAGAAGGCGTTTCTCCCCATTCTGCAGTGTCGCGAGCTCCGCACGCAGGGCGCTCAGCGCCCCGTATTTCTCGTTCAGCCGCCGATGCTGCTCCAGCATCGGTTCGACCCGGTCCTGCACACGGTCAACCTGCGCTGCAGCCAGCGCTTCCCGAATGTGCACGACCTCCTCGGATAGCCCGAGAACCCGGCACTGAAAACCCTCGGCGCCGGCCCGCACCCGTTCATCCGTCTGGGCCAATTGCCGTTCCAGTTCCCGGTGCACCGCGTGGAGCTGGGAGCGCAAGTCACGGTTCTCGGCTTGAAGCTTCTTCCGCTCCTCTGTCCAGCGGGCTGCGGCTTCCTGCGCACTCGTCCGCTCCCGGGCGAGGCGCTCGCGAGCGGCCGCAAGTTGGTCATCCAGAACACGAACCCGGCGCTCGGTCGCCACAACCCCGCCAGCGCGCTCCGGCGTGTCTGTGGGAACCACTCTCGGCGTAGCCAGCAACTCGGCGAGGAACTGAAGCCCCCCACCTATCCGCGAGGCCGGGCTGGCCGCCGGAGGCCGATCCCAAAATCGCGTCAGTCTCAGAAACCGCCGTCCCCGTGCCGCCACCGCCGGACGCGCATCCACAACCAGGGCGACGACAACGTCCTGCCGACGGCTGACGCGAACCAGGTCGCGCCAATGACTGAGGAGCCATTTCTCCTCAAACATCGCGAGCGTCTTGCACCAGGCCCGCCACGGCCCAGGGCACTCGAGCAACCCACTCAGCAGTTCCGGACTGCGCAGCAATTCGCTGCGCACGCGATTCCGAACCGCCGGTTTCCCCGCATTCCGAACGTTAACCTGGAAACCCTTGAAAAACAGCCCTTGCCCTACCTCCCGCGACACGAGGAAATCGAAAAGAGTCTGGTCGTCCAGCGCTGCAGCCAGCCAAGACGCCGCTTCCCTGCTCAGGACCACTCCCTCCGCCATGAAGCCGTCTCCCTTGCGGACACGTTCCTACGGCAGAACGTTGCATGCTAATTTTGGCGAGACTTTGATTGTTTTGTCGTGCGTTGTCGTGTTGCTTTTGGCCGTCTTCAACCACCGTTGAGCCCGCTTCACTTCCGGGACCTTGAAGAGGGCAAGGGGCGTAGCCATATGGCCCCCGCACCCGCCGTGTCACAGCTTCAAGCCGCTCAGGAGGTCGCCGAGGCTGCCCAACCCCTGCCCAGACGAATCTTTGAGGTCCTGCACTTCCAAGGTCTCGGCCTCCTTGGCCAAGGTCTCGGGTAGCGTCAAAGAAACTCGTCTGCCCTGAATCTCCTTGACCACAACGTCGATGCTGCTCCCGGGCTTGAACATGTCAAACAGGGCCCGACGTGGATTCGAGGATCCTTTCAACTCGACCTGACTGACGTGCAGCAGGCCGCTGTCCCCATTCGGCAGGCGGACAAAGACCCCGAAATCCCGCACCCCGTCCACCACCCCGGTCAGGGTCTTGCCTTCCACCACGGCTTCAACCTGTGGCTGGGCAGGGCTCCCGACCGTTCCGGACGTCGTCTCCACCTCGGCCGGCTCGGAAGTACCCTCCATCGAAAGGGAGATCCGCCGCCGCTCCGCATCCACGGACTCGATCGCCACGTCGACACGGTCGCCGATCTTCACGACGTCCTGCGGGTGATTGATCCGTCGCCCCGCCCCCAAACGCGAAATGTGGACCAGTCCCTCAACTCCAGGTTCTAACTGCACAAAAGCCCCAAACGGCGCCAGTTGCGTCACGGTGCCCGTATGCCGCGCCCCGACCGCGTAAACGTCCCCCGATGTGACCTTGGACCACGGGTCGGACTGGGCCTGCTTCAGGCTGAGGGTGATCTTGTTCTCGTCCCAGTTCAGGCCCCGCACCATCACCGTCACAGCCTCGCCCTCGGACACGATTTCTTCTGGCTTCACTCCCCGGGCCCACGACAGCTCGCTCAGCGGGATCAGTCCTTCGATACCCCCGATGTCGACGAACGCCCCGAACGGCATCAGCTTGACCACGGTTCCCGGGAGAACCTGCCCAACTTGAAGTTCCGCCTTCAGCTTCTCACGCAACTGAATCCTTTCGCGCTCCAGAAGTTTGCGACGGCTCACCACCAGGTTGCGTCCGTCATCGTCATACTCGGTAATGACAAACGAGTACCTCTGTCCAATGTGTACGGCCGCGTCCTTCCGGTACAGGTCGATCTGGGAGTACGGACAGAAGGCCGTCTGATTGCCAATCTTTACCTCGAACCCGCCCTTCCGCTCCACTTCGACACGCCCCTCCACCGGCATCGACGACTCGAGGGCGTCCTGGAACGAGGCACCCTCGGCGTGGCCGGTCATCTTGGTGGTCAGTCGCACCTCATCGTCTCGTGTCCCGACGCAGAACGCCTCGACCGTGTCCCCCACCTTCACCTTGAGTTCCCCGTCGCCGTCCAGCAACTCGTTCCGGTCAATGACGCCGTCACCACGTCCCCCGTAGTCAACAAAGACAGACTGACGCCCGAGGGCGGAAACCACACCACGGACTTTGTCTCCCGCACGGACTTCGGTCTTCAGACGGCCAAAACTGGCCTTCAGGAGGGCACCGAAATCACCATCACCGCTCTGTGTCACCGGCATGGGAAATCCTTTCTGCAACGCTCTGATCTGCACCCAAGGGCCGCCGTCTGACCCCACTCACGTCCAGCGCCTGAGGTTTGAGGCCCTGAAGGTGCACGACTCGTTCAGCACTCAGCAAATGTATCCGCGGACCCGGCGTTGGACAACAGCACCCGCAAACCCGGCCTCGCGTATTCAGACTGCCGCGGCGCCGCCCCCTGCGTCCGCCACGTTCAAGCGGGCCCCATCGCGGGCGAAAACACCGCAAAGGCCAGACCGACGCCGGGCCCGGCGCCACAGCCTTCAACCTGCCGGCATGGCTCTGACAACCTCTGTCGCGTCTGCCTCGGCCGTGACCTCCAAGCTTCCGCAGGCCGCGGGCCAAAGCCAGGCCGTCCCCCGCTGGGCACGGGACTCCACCCCGGACGCATTCCGCAGGCGCACGGCACCACTCAGCACCAACAACAAGGAGACGGTGTCACGTCCGGAGTACCGCCACGCCGCGCCCGCCTCCTGCCGCCAGATCTCGACCCTGAACTCGGGCGTCGGCACCTCATAGATACGTTCACCATGTGCCCCGACACGACCGCGACGGACGAGAGGGGGGACGTCGTCATACGTGAGCATCTCCAACAAGACCTCGCGGTCAATGAACTTCGGCGTCAGACCCGCGCGGACCACGTTGTCGGAGTTCGCCATGCACTCAACGATCGTACCGCACAGGTAGGCGTGGGGTTCACCGGCGCCAAGGAAAACGGCCTCGCCCGGGGCGATGTTCAGCAGATTCAGAAAGTAGGCCGCGATGCAGCCACGGTCGCCTGGGAAGCGGTGCACCAAGTGCAGGCAAAGCTGGTCCGCTGGAAAGCCTGAGCCTTCCGCCGCAGGAGTCTGGGTGAGTTTCTGCAGCACCCCCGCCACCTCCGCGTCCGGCGCCGTGAGCAACCGACTCCAAAGCCGGCGCAACCGTGCCGCTGGGACATGCCCTGCAGCCATCCCCAAGTCGGTGCCGAAGAACTCCCGCAAGGCTGCACGCCGGACCACATCCGCACGGATCTGCTCCCACGGCCGGAATCCGCACAGGGCCCGGAACGGCGTCAAGGCAATGGCGATCTCAGGCTTGTGGTTCGCGTCCGGGTAGTTCTTCGGGTCGCGCCGGTGCAGCCGTTCGGCCAGTGCCTGGTCCGGATGGGCCTGGATGGACAGGGGCTCATGGCAATCCAGGACCTTCAGCAGAAACGGCAGCGTCGAGAGACCGCGCCGGAAAAGCCGACGCCCCAGAATCTCCTCCGGAAAGGCCGCGATCTCGTCGCTGAGGGGCCGAACCCCGGTCCCATGCACCACCTGCGCTGACAAACTGGGATGTGCACCGACCCACAGTTCCGCATACGGCCGGTGCCCGGGCTCACGCTCACCCAGCAAGTCAGCGATGAACGGGGGTTGTCCGTCGTGGCCTCGCCCGCCCCACGCGTAATGCTGAACCCCGCACCGCAGTTCGATCGGTCGATCCCAACTCATCCGCCCACAGACTCCCCAACATAGTCAACACTCAGGCAAAACCTCATTAAGATAGGGAAGACACCGGGCAAAAGCAATCCCCGCCGGACGCAAAGAGTCACAGCGGCTGCCGGGCGGTGCTTGCCGGATGACCGCCGAGGTGTTGCTCCTCCATGCTGCGTCAGTCGCGGGTGGGAAACGCACTGCAACGGGCATCCGCGTCATCCCGCCCGTCGGGCGGGATGAGGGAGCGGTCTCTGGGAGGCCGCTTGTTCACACGCGCGGCTCGGACAAAAGCGGCACCCGCCACTGACGCACCACGCGCCTCCCCCAGGGCTGTTTCAAGATTCGTGACCGTCGCGGGCCGCGAGTACCCCCGGCGTGTCCCCACGCCGGGGGGGGCGGCCTGAGGACAGGCCGCCCCTACCAGGTGTGCGCGGAGGTGTGGCCTTCCGAGACGCGGCGCCAGATCTTGAAACAGCCCTGGCGCCTCCCCCCAGGTCTGTTGCACGCCAGCCCCGGGGCATGTAGATTAGGGGTCCGGCGCACGCAAAAACAGGAAACCCTATGGACGCACGGACAACAACGAGAACACAACTCCAGCTCGCCAAAGCCGGAGTGACCACCGCTGCCATGCACGCCGTGGCCTCGGTCGAACGCCTTGACGCGGAATTCGTGCGCGCCGGCGTCGCGGCTGGACGCATCGTGATTCCGGCCAACCACCATCACCTGAACCTGCGCCCGATCGGGATCGGTACCGATCTGTGTACGAAAATCAATGCCAACATCGGAAACTCAGCGTTGTCGGGCAGCGTCCCCACGGAACTCCGCAAGCTGCGGACCGCCATTCAGTACGGCGCCGACACGGTCATGGACCTCAGCACCGGCCCCGACGCGCCCCGGATTCGTGAAGCCATCATTGCCCGCAGCGCGGTTCCCATCGGGACCGTGCCGATCTACGACGCCATGCGACAAGTCGAGGATGCGGCCGACTTGTCTGCCGACCTGCTTCTGACCACGATCGACCAACAGGCCCGGCAAGGCGTCGACTACATGACCCTGCATGCCGGCTTGCTGCGACAACACCTCCGCCACGCCGAGAAGCGTCTCCTCGGTATTGTCAGTCGCGGCGGGGCAATCCTCGCCAAGTGGATGTGCCGACACCGACGGCAGAACCCTCTGTACGCGCACTTTGACGACGTCTTGGACATCTGCGCGAGGCACGATGTCACCATCTCCCTCGGAGACGGGTTGCGTCCCGGTTGCCTGGCCGACGCCTCCGACGCCGCCCAGTACGCGGAACTCGATGTCCTGGGAAAACTGGTTCAGCGCTGCCGCAAGGCCGGCGTGCAAGCCATGGTGGAAGGGCCGGGACACATCCCGCTAGACCAGATACAGGAAAATATGGAGCGGGAGCATGTCCTGTGTGACGGTGCGCCCTTCTACATCCTGGGGCCTGTCGTCACCGACTGTGCGCCGGGATATGACCACATCACCTCCGCGATCGGGGGCGCGCTGGGCGCCTACTACGGGGCAGCCATGCTCTGTTACGTAACCCCCAAAGAGCACCTGGGCCTGCCGAACCTAAAGGACGTGCGGGATGGCGTCGTGGCGGCCAAAATCGCCGCTCACGCCGCCGATGTGGCCCGCGGCCGGCCTGGTGCCAGGGAACGTGATGATGCGATTTCTCGGGCCCGGGTCGAGTTCGACTGGGAGCGCCAGTTTACCCTGGCTCTCGACCCTGAGAGGGCGCGCGAGTTCCGGCGCGCGGCCCTCCGCGAAAGCGGCACTGGCCACACAACGCCCCAAGACGCCACCATCTCGGGCCCCGAGACGACCCACTATTGCACGATGTGCGGGCCGCGCTTCTGTTCGATGCGGCTGTTCCAAGAGTCGTTGCGTCTGCGCCGGGAGACGCCAGGCGGAAAGCGCCAGGTTGCCACGACAGGCTCCCGCGCCAAACCACGGCGCCGTAGCGACTCGTTGTAAGCGCTTTGCGTGCGAGTACATTAGGACAGGCGGGTGTGTTGAAGAGGCAGGCAACCCTACGGAGTGGAATCGGCTCAGGTCAACCCGTTCCCGCCGTTCCCGAAAGAGGCAAGAGGTAACTGCGATGGCCTACACCAACAAGAAGGTCTCGGACCTGCCGAAGCGAGTTCAGCAGCTTGTGAACCACGCCAAGTCGGCCATCTCCCAGCAGAACTACCTGTACGCCTGCGAAATGCTGCGCAGCGTCCTCCGCGAGGAACCTGGATGCAATGAGGCGCGCAAAATGCTGCGGCTGTCACAGATAGAGCATTTCGGCGCCAATGTCACCCAGATCGGGAAGCAGATCGCAGCGATGAAGGCCGTGTGGCCGGTGTTTGTCAAGGGTCCGATGCTGCTGCACCGCGGTAAACTGCCCGAAGCCCTCGACGTCGCCGAGAAGGCCATGACCGCCGACCCAACGGCCGTACCGACGTGTCACTTCCTGTATAGTTGCGCCATGAAGGCGGAACTCACCGACGCGGCGACGGATGTGCTCGAGATCTGCTCCAAGTACAATCCCGCCGATCTCATGACGCTGGAGAAGATCGTCAACCATTACCGGCAGCTCGACCAGGCGCACAAGGCCATTGTTCATCTCCGGCGCCTGTGCGAGCTGCAGCCCCAGAACATGGCCCTCGATAACGAGATGAAGCAACTCAGCGCCGAGGCCACCATGCAGAAGCACGGGATGGGGGAGGGCGACAAGTCGTTCCGTGACCTGCTGCATGACAAGAAGGCCGCCGAGACCCTCGAGCAGGCGGAGCGCGTGTCTGTCCGCGACGAAAATGCCCTCGCCATGCTCATCGCCGACGCGGAGGTCAAGCTCGCCGAGAAAGCCACCACTAGCAACTACAAGCGCCTGGCCTCGCTGCTGGAGCAGGCGAGGCAGTTCGACCGGGCAATCGAGATGTACGAGAAGACCATGGAAACAATGGGCGCACTCGACCCCTCCATGGACGAGGCCATCACTCGGGTCATGATGGCGCAGTGCGACGATGCCATAGCCCAGTGGCAGGCATACGGGGAACAGGATCCGGACAAGAAGCCCGAAGCCGACCAGAAGGTCGCCGAGATCCAGGAACAGAAGAACGCAACCCTGTACCAGCGCTACAAGGAGCGCGTCGACCGTTACCCCAACGATACCATGTACCGCTTCCAGTTGGGAGACCTGCACTTCCAGCGCGGCGAGTTCGACGATGCGCTCAAGCAACTCCAAGTGGCCCAACGCAACCCACAGTTGCGCAAACGAGCCGGCGCCGGTATGGGAAAATGCTTTGTTGCCAAAGGCCTCCCCGACCTGGCGATCGAAACCTTTACCACCGCCCTCGGTGACTCACAGCACGTCGACGGCGAGAGCAAGGACATTCTGTATAACTTGGCGGTGGTCTATGAGGCCCAGGGGAACGACAACGAAGCACTGAATTGCCTGAAGCAGATCTTCGCGGTCGACGTGAACTTCCGCGACGTCGGTAGCCGTATCGAGGCCTTCTACCAGAAGGGCGCACGTTGAGGTCCCGCCGTCGTGGCGCCACGGAACACGAGCGCCCCAAGCCCGACGTTCCGCCGCCGTTGCCAGGCCTTAGAGCTTGCCCAGACGCCGGAGCACCACCAGAATGTCACTCTCTGTGCCGCCGCGCTGACGGGCAACCCGCTTGGCCTCGCTCTCAAGGTTTACGTTCAGTATGGGCAACTCCACGAGCTGTTCCATCGACTTGCGCACCTTCGCCTTCGCGTGCTCCTCCGAAATGCGGTTGAAGTCCTGCAGGAGCTCTGCCGGCTTGCGGGAGTACAGCAACGAGACGGTGACAAACGGCTCCTCCCGGTCCGGGTTCTCCACCACGCTGTAGACCGGCGAGACGTTCTTTTCCGCAAAGTACTGCAGAATGTCGTAGAACACCGTCGGGTCCCCGCCCTGCGGTACCTCAAGCAGGAAGAGAGCCTCGATCGGGGCCTCCGGCGCAAGCAGCAGCGGGTTCGGATTGGCCCGGAGCTGCTTCTCGAATGCCACCTTGGAGTCGTACTCGAAGTAGGTGAAGTGGTTGAAGAACGGCCGGGACAGGTACAGATTGAAGTCCTCGTAGTCAATGTGCCCGTCGAGTAGACGCAGGTTGTCGTTCTTCTCCGGTACGGCCAGAAAAACCTTCAGCGATTCGACCAGCATCTGGTTGAATGCGTCCTCGGCAAGCCGCGACTCGAATTTCAGCCGGTTCGAAAACAGGACGATATTCCCCGTGTTCCCGCTGTCTATCGCCGCCGATAGCGCGCCCTGCAGAAACTCGCTGGTGTTCTTGATGTATTCCGCCGGCTCCAGGGTTGGATAGGGCAGAATGAGCCCGAAAAAGGTCTTGTCCGGGATCGGGATCGCCTCGGTGGCCGCCAGGTCTACGAGCAGGCCCGATGTGATCCCATTTCCCGTTCCCCCGCCCGTGGAGCTGAATACCAACTGTCCACGGATGAGTTCCACCAACTCCCGCTTCACAGAGCCGTAAGCTTCACGGCCAATCTGTGGATTCTTTCGCGAGCCGCGAAACTGCCCGCGCGGCGTATGCACCGCGGCCAAAATCCGCCGCGCCGCGTCCACCTTGTTCAGCTCGCTCTCGGATACGTTCACCACCGTCGCGTTCGGATCCAGTTTCGCCGCCAACCTGCCGCCCGCACCGCCAATGCCAATCGTCATCTCACTGTCCCTCCACAAACGCGGAACGCCTGGAGGTGAACGCGCCGCCCACCACCAACGCCTCCAGGGCCTTCGCGCCATACCTCGTGATGTAGATGTTCTTCCTGTTCCCCTCCTCCCGAACCGTCACGAACCGAAGCACATGCAGTGCGTCTACCGCCGCCACCGCGGTCTGCTTTGTGCGCGTCACCCCCGCGGACTTCAGGTCATCGAACACATTCGTGATGTTGTACCTGATCCGCCGATCCTCGCCTTGGGCGGCCCAGAGCAGCACCAGAAAATGAGTCTCGTTTAGCTGGGCCACCTGCTCCTGAAACAGCCGCTCCGCGGAAATCGCGCCGCCGCCCCCACCCGCGTCCGTGGGCCGCGTCGGCAACGGCGGCCACTCGCTGCTTGACTTGTCTCTGCCCCGTACCATGGTCTCACAGCACCTCACTAGCTGTCCTTCGTCATAAATCTTACTATACTACACTCAATCCCATCTGCAACCACAGACGCCACCACACGCTACCCCTCCCTTCCGCCACGGTATGCCATTCCGCCCCTCCTCGCTCCCCCACAGAACCATCCCCACCCTTCCCAAATTAAGCAGCGCTTACTCTACTCTACTCTACTACACTTTCCTTAACTGTCCTTCACTACACTTCTAATCGGCATTCCCGGGCAGACCCGCGGGCCGCAGGCCCAGCAACGCCATCTCCAACGAGCCCCGGGGACAACCTCAGGCAGCGGCGCACCGCCCGCTGTCCCGTCCACCACACACAGTCCCACTCACGGTCACGGGTGTCGGGCTAAGACTATCCCCACGTACCTAACCGAATCCGGGTCACCGGCAGGGATCATCTGAACGGACTGCCCCTGCTGGATCCGCGCCAACAAGGCCGCCTCACCTTCCCCTCCCGCCACGCGCCCCACGGCTAGCCCCGCCGGGATATCCATCCCCAAACCGGACGTCAGCAGGATCGCACCAGGCGCCACGCGCACATCACGCGACAGGAACTGCACCCAGCATGGGCCCCCTGGTTTCCCTCCGGCCCCCGATCCTCCTCCCGAAACCACCCCCGCAGCCCCTCCAGGCACCGCCGTTACACCAATCCGCGATGCGCCCCCCGTCACCGCCGCGACCATCGACGTCCCCTCGGTGCAATCCATGACCCTGCCAACCACGCACCCAACCACGACCACCGCGCACCCGGGGGAAATCCCGTCGGCACGTCCCTTTCCGATTCGGAACCCCCTCCCCCAATCCAAGACGTCCCGTGCTACCACGGGAGCAAAGACCACCTTCCAATCGCTCGTCTGCGGCAACTCGAGGAGGTTTCGCAACTCATCCCTCTCCCGCGCCGCCTCTCTCAGATCCGCGACGATCACTTCCAATTGCCCCACCCGGCGCTCCAGCTCCGCACGCTCCCGCCCGGCCCACCCTCCGCCAGCCCATGACAGCCCCGCATTGAGACGCTCTTCCCCCTCCTCGGCCCCCATCAAGAAAGGAGAGGCCATCCCGACGGCAACCGCGCGCGCCGTGCGTCCACACCAAGTACCCCCACAAACCCATCCCAGGGCAAGTGCAAGGATCACAACCGCGCTCACTACCCGTAACACCATGGCGCGCAAACCCCGAAGACTGTCGGCTGTGGCGAGTACGCCTCCCGCGCACCGCCGCTCCCGCGTTCCCTGACCCCCCCCACCTCACAGCCAGTCAGAGTTCTCCTTGGCCTTGGCTGGGGCGGGCTTCGCGTCCTTCTCCTTGCCTTCCTTGGCCTTCCCTTCCTTCTCCGCCTCCCCAGCCGCCTTCCCCGCCTCCTTCTTCTCAGCCTTTACCTCAGCCTTCGCCTCCTCATCCCCGGCCGCCTTCTCCTCCTTCCCCCCACCGTCGGCCTTTTCTCCCCCCTCAGCCTTCGCTTCTACCTCCCCACCCTCGTCTTTCTCAGCTGCCGCCTCGACCTTCTCCTCCTCCACCTCCTCCCCCTCCTGCTCCTTCACCGCCTCCTTCGCGCCCGGGAACCGGACCATTACCGGGGCCTGCTCAAGAGTCACCGGCAGCGCAAACGTCAGCTCTCCCTCATCCTGGTCGGCCGGGACCTCGAACAGCGCCTGAACCTCCACGGCGTCCGTCTTCGGGAGTCCCTGCCAGTTGCGCTCATCATATGGCAAGTCAGCCCAGGCAAGCGCCAAGCAAGCACTCATCCCCCCCTTGCCCTTGTGCCGAATTACGTAGTCGCTCCGCCCGACGCTGCGCCTCGGCTCCACACGCAGCGTAACAATCACGTAAACACGCCCCTCCCCGGGGGCCCGCTCAATAACCGTCTTCGGGTCCTCGCCGGCCACCGGCCTAAAGTTCTTCATCCCCAAGACCTTGTCCATGTCGCGCCACGATACCGGCTCCTCGCTCCGCTCCACCCGCACTACACTCCCGCAGTGCACTTGAACCGGCAGCTTATACTCTGCCGCGCCCCCCCCTTCACCCGCGCCTCCCCACGCCGCCTCGCCACCCTCTTCCTTACCTTTAGCTTTCTTCTTCCCCTTCGCCTTCGCCGGTTCCTCCTCGGCCTCTTCGCCTCCTTCTTCCTCATCTTTCGCCTTTGCCTTGGCCTTGGCCTTGCCTCCCCCATCTTCTTCGTCGTCACTATTGGCTTCTTCCCCTTCCACCACCTTTTCTGCCTCTTTGCCCTCTGCGTCTTCCGTCTTCTTCGCTTTCGCCTTCTTGCCGCTCGCCTTGGCGGGGGCCTCCTCGGTTTTCGCCTCTCCCTCGTCCGCCGCCCTGACTTCCGTCACACGGGCCCCGTGCGGATACAGCCCCAGCCACACAATCATCAAACCGAATAGCAGCAACTGTCGTTTCATAGCGGTCTACACGCTCCACTTTCCTCGATGCCTTGCCACTGCACCCACGCATCCTCTTAACGGAATATACTCAGCGTCAGCCGATTTGCACCCGTCAACGCTGCCGCCCCTTGGCCCCGGCTGCCCCCTCGGGCTTGCACACCGTCGAACTTCCCTCACTCGGCTTCCGCAGCCAGGTGGCCAGCGCCCGCTTCTCGTGCGCCAGGATACGCTTCAGACCTCCACCCGCCAACCCAAGAAGCGCACTCAATTGGCTCGCCGAAAACGGTGTCGCCTCTGCCGTGCCCTGGATCTCCACGAACCTGCCGGTCGACGTCATGGCCACGTTCATATCCACCTCAGCCGCAACATCCTCCTCGTAGTCGAGGTCGAGCAACGGCTCGCCATTCACGATGCCGACGCTGACCGCCGCCACCCGTTCCCGCAGGGGCCACTCCCCCAGCTCACCATTCCGCGCCAGCCGATGCAGCGCCAATTCCAGCGCCAAACACCCCCCCGTGATGGCAGCGCAACGCGTTCCCCCGTCGGCGTCCAGAACGTCACAGTCAACGTAAAACGTCTTGGGCGGCAACTTGGCGAGGTCTACCACCGCACGCAGACTCCGCCCAACCAACCGCTGGATCTCCTGGCTGCGGCCATCTGGACGGCCCCGGGTGGCTGCCCTCTCCGACCGGGTCGACGTCGACCCCGGAAGCATCTGGTACTCCGACGTCAACCACCCCCCCGGCTCCTTCTGCACGTGCATCCACCTCGGCACACCCTCTGTCACACTGACGGAACAGATGACGCGCGTCCGGCCGAAACAAGCCAGCACAGACGCAGCCGGATGGACCTGGTAGTCGGGTACAAACCGCAACACGCGGAGCTGCCCTGCGTTTCGTCCCTCTTTCCGGTCAACCATATGGGATTTTGCCTCCCTAGATGCTATGTTTGGCCTGTCCTGTCGAGAGTAATGTCGGACACTCCGGGGCGATTGCCAATTGCAGAGCCGCTTTTTCATCATCGCTTGCCTTTCCTGCATCCTCTGCGGGTGCGGGAAACCGCCCGTTCCATCCTCCAACCACCTGGCCGCTCAACTGTTACAGGAGACCTTTAAAGCACTGGCCGAAGACAGCAACGGCAGAAGCCTCAAACTCCTCCGGCGCCTCGGGGACATGTACCCCGGAGACCCCTTCTTCACCATGGCCCAGGCGCATGAACGGGAACGGCTGGCGATCTCCGAGGTCAATACGCTGCTGGCCGCCGGAAGGCTCCCCGATGCCGACGCGTTCCTGCAACAGACACTGAAGTCCGACCACCCCGGGCCGACCCTGCTTCGCGCCCGGGAACTCTCGGTTCAACTCTCCGCCCTGCGGCGGTATCTGGCTCTCCTGCCTTTTCCCGACTCAGAGCAGACCGTGGCCGCCATGAACCTCCTCCGACAGCAACAGACCCAGACAGGCCTGTCTCCCTCATTTGCGGCCTGGTGGGACGACCAGGAAGCGGCACGGGTTCGACAGCAGGTTCGCGAGCGCGCCGTGGCCGCAGGTCAACTCCTGCAAGCCGTGGACCTGGCGGCGGTACAGGAAGACCCGGCGATATGGACTCTCCTCGCCCACATTCGTTGCCTGAATCCCGGCTACCCGGGGCTCAGCAGCATCGAAACCTGCCTCGCCGGCAACTGGGCCGACGTAACACCCCGTTTCGGCGCCGACAGCGCCACGGGGGGCAACCTGGCCGGCCTCGAGGTCGGGACTCTTCTGTGCTGGCCGCGCCTCCCCACCGAAACACGCCACGCTATCCAGAGCCACTTCCAACAGCACGGCGCGTCCTCTCTTTCAGGCCTCTTGCTCCAGGCTCTTCTGGCGGCCACCGAAGGACAGGTCGACGCCAGCTTGGCTGCCATGCGGGAGCTCGCCGCGTCGACGCCCCTTGGCCGCACGACCTGTCGTGCTCTGCTCGAAACCCTGGGCCTGCCCGCGACCCAATTCTCCGCTGGATGCTGGCGCCCCAGCGCCCCGTCTGTCCCGGACCTTCTCAGCCGGGTTCAACAGTTCCGCGCGCAGTATGCTCGCGGCCCCGAGGGCCCCCGTCCATGAACCGCCTGCTTCCTCTGATCATCTGGGTGGTTGCGGCGACCTTGCCGCCGGGCCAGGCCCACGCCCAGCAGCGGGCGCCCGAGGGCCAACCCGCTTCACCTGCTGCCGAAGCGGTACAAACACGGATCTCCGAACTGCTTTCCTTCCTGCCCGCCACCGTCGCCACGTACGGCGACAGGTCGGTCCCCGCCGACCGAGTCCGGATTCTGATGGCACCGGTCCTGCAGATGGCCCTGGCGACGGCAGAGCCGAATCCCGACCCGCACTCCCTGCGCGCTCAAGTTCTGCATCTGGTAAACGGAATCATTGACCAACAACTTCTGGTCGATGCCGCGTCTGCCGACGGGTTTCTGCCCGACGCCGAAACGGCCAAGAAGACCTTGGGTGACCTGGAGAAACAGCTCGGAGTCGAAACCTTCCAGCAGAACCTGAAACAACAGGGAATGCCTTTTGACATGGTGGTACAACGAATGGCGGAAGCCAAGGCCGTGGGCGAATGGGTCGAGAAGAAACTCCTCCCCGCAACCCGCGTCTCTGATGAAGAGGCCAGAACTTACTACCAGACGCATATCGGGGAATACCAAGCGCCGGCTCGCTTCCGCGTGGCGCACATCCTGGTCCGCGTTGGCCCCAAAGACCCCGAGACGAAGCGCGCTGAGGCAAGAAAGAAAGCCGAGGCCCTGCTCCGTCGTGCCCAGGCAGGGGCGGACTTCGCGCTGCTGGCACGGGAGAACAGTGACTGCCCCAGCAAGGCCAATGGCGGCGACCTGGGTCTCTTCACCAGAGGTCAGATGGTCCCGGCCCTGGAGAGGGCCGCCGAAACCCTGAAGCCTGGCGAACTCAGCGGCGTCGTCGAAACCCCGATGGGCTACCACATCATCCGGGGCGCAGAGCGCAAGGCCGCGACCACTCGCCCGTTCGAGGCCGAGAAGGAGCGGATTGTGGAAACGCTTCGCCAGGACAAGGTGAGGCAGACCTTGCGCGACATAACCGCCAAGGCCCGTGCGCAGATACAGGTCAAGATTTTCATCCCCGATAACTGACGTCAAGGGCAGGGCCGCGCCCCTGAGGACAGTCGCCGTACGGCTGTCATTCGGATGGGCCGGAGACATAGATACGCAGAAGCAAGAATCAGGGAGGCTGGCAGAATGGACTACAAGAAGTTCGTCGCGGACCAGGTCGCCGAAATCCGGGCCGCCGTCGGGGACGGCATCGCGATCAACGCCCTCAGCGGCGGCGTCGACAGCTCGGTGGTCAGTGCGCTCGGACATCGCGCCCTGGGTAAACAGATGAAGACTATTTTCGTGGATAACGCCCTGATGCGAGAAGACGAGCCCCGGCGAGTCGTGGACCTCTTCGGCGCCATGGGAATTCCCGTGGACCTGATCGATGCCAGGAAGGATTTCCTCACGGCGCTGAAAGGGCTGACCGACCCGGAGGAGAAACGCCAGGCCATCACCGACACCTTCTACGCCAAAGTGTTTGTCCGCTGCGTGAAAAAAAGCAAGGCGACGTTCCTCTTCCACGGGACCATTCTGACCGATATCGAGGAAACGGTCGCCGGCATCAAGCGCCAGCACAATATCCTGGAGCAAATCGGCATCAACCCCGAAAAACAGTACGGCTACAAGGTCCTTGAACCCCTCAAGACCCTGCGCAAAGACGGGGTGCGCGAAGTCGCGCGACTGCTCGGCTTGCCGAAGGAAGTCTCGGAACGCATTCCGTTCCCGGGACCGGCGCTGGCAACCCGCATCGTGGGAGACGTGACCGAGGCCCGACTGGCCACCGTCCGTGCCGCCACGGCCATCGTCGAAGAGGAACTGGCCAGCACCGGCGCCTTCCAGTACTTCGCCGTCCTCCTCAGCGACCGCGCCACCGGCATCCGCAACAACCGCCGCGAATTCGGGCAGATTATCGTGGTCCGCTGCATCGAAAGCAAAGACGCCCGTGAGGCAACCGCAACCCGATTGTCCTGGGACAAGCTTGAGCGCGTCTGTCAACGCATCGTGCAGTTGCCGGATGTCAACCGGTGCCTGTATGATCTGACACCAAAACCACCGGCCACCGTCGAGTACGTCTGAGCCCGGCGAGGCCCGGACCACGGGAACAACGAAATGCGCCGATTCCTGCAACGCCTGCGTGCAACCGCCGTAGCGGCCACGTGCACGATCACGTGGCCCGCTGCGGCGGCCGCGCCGCCGCAGGTGTCCGTTGCAGTGAGCATTCAGCCCCAGGCGTACTTTGCCGAGCGCGTCGGCGGGAGTCGTGTCGCCGTGCAGGTTCTCGTGCCGCCTGGCCAGAACCACGAGACCTACAACGTCACGGCGCGCCAAATGGCGGAACTCTCGGCGGCGCGGCTGTACTTCCGCGTCGGCCTGCCGTTTGAGAACGTCCTGATTCCCAAGCTCCAGGACTCACTCCCCAACCTGAAGGTCATTGACACCCGCCAGGGCATCCGCCTGCGCCGCATGGAGCACGAGCACGAGCACACGCACCACGGCGAAGGGGAGGGGGACCATGCCGGAGAGGAAAACCCGCCCGTTGCGCCCCCAGGCGAACAGACCCCATTCGGCATGGACCCGCATATCTGGCTGAGCCCCCGTCTCGCCCAAGTCCAGGCCGCCACGATCTGCGACGCCCTGTCCGCCCTGGATCCGGCCGGCGCCGCGGTGTACGCGCAGAACCTGGCCGCACTCCGCAACGACCTCGATGCCCTTGACCGCCGACTTGCGGAAGCGCTGGCACCCGTGCGCGGCCGTGCGTTCCTGGTCTACCACCCCGCTTTCGGCTACTTCGCCGATGACTACGGCCTGATCCAGAAACCCGTCGAGATCGAGGGCAAGAGCCCCAGCGCCAGCCAGCTCGTCCGAATCATCACCGAGGCCAAGGCGGCCAACGCCAAGGTCATCTTTGTCGAACCCCAGTTCAGCCCAAGGGCCGCCACGAGTGTCGCTGTGGCCATCGGCGGTGCCGTGGTCCCGATCGACCCGATCGCGAAAGACTACGCGGCGAACCTCGAAGCCATCGCGGGCAAGCTGAAGGCTGCGCTGGCCGGACAAACCCCGTAGAGCCCATGGAGTGTGCCGTCCCGCAATGCAACCGGTGATCGAACTCCAGGATGTGTGCTTCTCCTACGACAGCGACGAAGTCCTGCACCACGTGAACCTGCAGGTCTTCGAACGCGACCGTGTCGCCATTGTCGGCCCGAACGGCGGCGGCAAGACCACGCTGCTGCGCCTCATTCTCGGTCTCCTCAAGCCCCGCTTCGGTACAGTGTCGGTGTACGGGCAGCCACCGGCCATCACTCGCGGGCGGCTCGGCTACGTCCCGCAGCAGGTCCAGTTCGACCCGCAGTTCCCCGTCAACGCCCTCGATGTCGTGCTGATGGGACGAGTGGAACGCCACCTGATCGGCCTCTACGACCGCGCGGACCGCGCCGCCGCCACTCAAGCGCTGGAGCAAGTGGACGGCACGTACCTCCGGAACCGCTCCTTCGCGGAACTCTCCGGCGGCGAGCGGCAACGCGTCCTGATTGCCCAGGCCCTGGCCAGCGGCACGGATGTCCTGCTCATGGACGAACCGACGGCAAACGTGGACTTCCTGATGGAACAGCGGCTGTACGAACTGTTCCACCAGCTTGAGGCGCGTCTTACCCTCGTGATCGTCTCCCATAACGTCAACGTCGTCATGGCCCACGTAAACCGGGTCGTCTGTGTCAACCGTACCGCTGTCATCCACCCGATCGAAGAGGTGACGACCTCCACGCTGCAGGCCGCCTACGGCGACGGCCGGACCGTGATCCAGCACGACGAGCACCGCCATGTCAACGACGCCGCGGAGGAACTCCGCGCCGCACACCGCGGCGTGCATACGGGCCACGACCACGATGACCACCCCGAAAGGCGCGAGGACTGATGCTCCAGTTCGCGGAACATGTCAGCCAGTACGTGTTCTTGCAGTACGCACTGCTGGCGAGCCTGCTCGCCTCGGTTGCCTGCGGCATCGTGGGCAGCTACGTGGTGGTGCAGCGCCGAACGTACATCGCGGGAGCGATCTCGCACTGCCTGCTCGGCGGCATGGGCGCAGCGCGCTACCTGCAGACCGTACACGGCGTGCAATGGTTCACGCCGCTGCTGGGCGCCACCCTGGCCGCCTTGATCGCCGCGGCCCTCATCGGGCTGATCACGCTCTACGGGCGGCAACGCGAAGACACCGTGCTCAGCGCCGTCTGGGCCATCGGCATGGCCATCGGGATCTCCTTCATCGCCTGCACCCCCGGCTACAGCGAAGACCTGATGAGCTACCTCTTCGGAAATATCCTGATGCTGGCTCGAAGCGACCTCTGGCTCATGGCCCTGCTCAACCTGGTGGTACTGGTGGCCACCGTGCTGTTCTACAACAAATTCCTGGTCGTGTGCTTCCACGAAGAACTGGCCCGCCTGCGCGGCGTCCGGGTCCAGCTCTACACCACATTCCTGCTCGTCCTGACTGCACTGACCGTGGTGCTGCTCGTGCAGGTGGTCGGCATCGTCATGGTCATTGCGCTGCTCACGCTGCCCGCCGCCACCGCGTCGCAACTGGTCCGACGCCTCAGTCACGTCATGATCCTGTCCACAGTCCTCAGCGTGTGCTTCACCGTCGGCGGGCTGGCGCTCAGCTACGAGCCCGGACTACCCGCCGGGGCGACCATCATTGAGCTTGCAGGTGTGGCGTACCTGCTGGTGCTCCTCGGGAAATTCGCCCACCGCAAGCTCAGGGCACGTGCCGCAAACAACCGCCGGGACTCCGCCCCGGAACCGCAATCATGAAGCCTTCGCCCAAAACCATTCTCGTGCGTTGCCCCAACTGGGTCGGCGACCTGGTGATGGCCACCCCGGTGTTCGCCTGCCTGCGCAGCAACTTCCCCGAGGCCCGCATCGTCGCCTGCATGCGCCGCCACCTGCGCGGAATCCTCGAAGATTCGCCCTGGATCGACGAGTTCATCTACGGCGACGACAAGTCGGTCCGCGGCTTCTTCACGCTCGTCCGCCAGGTGCGCCAGGCCAGACCCGAACTGACCCTGGTCATGACTAACTCGAGCTGGACATTCCTGCCGCTCTGGCTCGCGGGCGCATCGCCCGCCTACGGCTACCGGCACCGCTTCCCGCGCCGCTACCTCATCACCGGCGGCCCGGAACCCCGGCGCGACGACAACGGCGTACGTCGCGTGCCCATGCTCGATTACTACCTCGAGCTCTGCCGCTTCCTGAATCTGAAACTCGACGAGAACCCCAGGCCGGTCCTGTTCGCCGCGCCAGAGCTGCAGAAGGCAGGGGACGAGTACCTGGCCCGCCACGGCGTGCGCCCCGAAGACCGGGTCATTGGGCTTAACCCCGGGGCACGCTTCGGTTCCTCAAAATGCTGGCCACCCGAGCACTTCGCGCGCCTGGCAGACCTGCTCCAGGCCAACCTGCCGTGCAAGATCCTCCTCCTCGTGGGCCCCAGGGAAGAGGAAATCGCCCGGCGTATTCGCGAAGCCAGCCACACCGAGTTGGTCGATACCGCCTCCGATCCTGTCGACCTCGCGTTGCTGAAACCGCTGATCCGCCGCTGCAGCCTGCTGGTGACCAACGACACCGGACCGCGGCACTACGCCGTGGCCTTTAATGTCCCGGTCGTGGTCATTATGGGCCCCACGGATCCGCGCTACACCGGCGCAAACCTCGAAAAGACGGCTATCTTACGTCGCAACATCGACTGTTCTCCGTGCCACCTGAAGGTCTGCCCGCAGGACCACCGGTGTATGACGGAGATCACCCCGGAGATGGTCCTCGCCGAGGCCATCCGCCTTCTGGAGTGCAATTGCCCGCATGAGGCCGGAAACGTACCGCAAACTCTGGAACCACCTGCGCCGGGCGCCGACCGCGCCGGCCGCGCATGATCTCCAGCATGTGGCCCGACAGATCGCCCTGTCCTTCCTCGACCGCTACCTCTACAGCGACCGCTACGAGCCGGAGTATATCCAAGCCCTCTGCGAGATGACCACGGCCTTTGCGGACCCGTCCCTCACCGCCTGTGCCGCCGACGCACTCTTCGGCATCGTCATCGAAAGCCTCTGCGACGACTTCGAAGAACTCCAGACCCGCACCTACAACCGGGTCATGAGCCAGGTCATCACATTCTGCCGACACCTGCCCGCAGGCGCCGCCCTGGACCGCCGGCTCAACCAGTTCGGCCTGCGCGCGGAAGCGGACCTGCTGACCCGTATTGAGGAACTCCGCGAACGCAGCGACACCTTTGCGCACAACCTCGGACGCCCGCGGAAGGTCGTCCTCCTCTCCCGCGTCACCGTCGGCGCGGACGTCGCCGTCAGCAGTGTCATCGTCCAGCGGTTGCGGGCCGCCCTTCCGGAAACCGATATCGTCCTGGTCGGCAGCCCCGGCCTGGCGCGGATCTTCGGCGGCTGCGAGCACGTGCGCCTCGTCACCCTCGACTACCCGCGCCGCGGCGGGCTCCTGGCCCGCTTCGAATGCTGGCATGCGGTTCTGGACGCCGTCGCCACGGAGATGGGGCCGCGCCCGGACGGCCAGGTCGCCGTGATCGATCCCGATTCGCGGCTCTCGCAACTCGGAGTCCTGCCCCTGACCGACGACCGACACTATTTCTTCTTCAACACCCGTGCCTGGGCCGCGTACCCGCCGAAAATCTCCATGGCCGAGATGACCAATCACTGGCTGGACAGCCTGCTCGGCGCCCCCGGCTACGCGCACCCCAAGGTCTGGCTCAAACCCGCGGTTCGAAACGTGGCCCGACAGGCGGCGGCTGTCCTCCGCAACCACGGGTGCCGGCGAGTCGTTGCCGTAAACCTGGGCGTGGGCGGAAACTCGCGCAAACGCGTCGGCCCCGACTTCGAAAAAACCTTGCTGTTGAGCCTGCTCCAGGACGGGCGCACGGTGGTCCTCCTCGACAAGGGCGCTGGGGCGGACGAGGCGCGTCAGACCGCCCGCCTCCTGCGCGCCGTGCGCGCCAAGGGACACCCGGTCGAAAGCCGCCGGTTCGGGGCCTTCGAGGGCCTGACCATGCGCGGCGGCCTGGTCGGACTGCGTTGCGCCATCGACGAAGTCGCCGCCCTGATCGCGGAGTGCGACGAGTTCATCGGCTACGACTCGGCCTGCCAACACATTTCCGCCGCCCTGGGCGTGCCGACCTACACGGTCTTCGCCGGCTCGAACAACCCGCGGTTCGTCCGCCGCTGGCGCGCCTGCGGCCCAGCCGCCAGTGAGATCATCCACGTCGACACCATCAGCCATCCGCGCCTGTTCGACGAGGAAGATATCGTCGTGCGCCTCACCGACCGCAAACCCGCGGTGCCGGCCCGGAAAACACGGGCGCGGCCGGCGGCGAAGTCCGCAACGCCACGAACCGCGAAACCGAAACGCCGGACCGCATGAAAATCCTCTTCATCTATCCGAACGCGGAATCCCAACTCGGCTTCAGCTACGGCCTGGCACACCTCTCGGCCGTGCTGAAAACCCGCGGCCACGACGTCGAACTCCTCCATGTGTGTGAAAAACTGGCCCCCTTGCCCAGTTTCGACGAATTCTGTGCCGCCGTGAAGCGTGCACAACCGGATGTCGTCGGTTTCTCGGTCGTCACCAATCAATGGGCCTACACCACGAAACTGGCCCAATGGACGCGCGAAGCCCTCCAGCCCCCGACACCCGACACCCGACACCCGACACCAGCTCCCCGCCAGGTCCCCCTCGTCTGCGGCGGCATCCATGCGACCGTGACCCCTGAGGAGGTGCTGCGCTCCGGGCTGTTCGACTACGTGTTCGTCGGCGAGTGTGACGAAGCGTTTGCCGAGTTCGTCGACCGCCTGGCGGCCGGGCAGCCGGTCGAGGCGCTACCCAACCTGGGCCGTCTCGTCAACGACGAGCCCCGCCTCAACCCCGTGCAACCCCTGCCGGAACTCAGCCGCCTGCCGCCGAAGGACTACAGCATCTTCGAGTTCCAGAGACTGATCGACGCCAAGAACGGCTGGGTCGGGCTCATGGCGTCGCGCGGTTGCCCGTTCGCCTGCACCTACTGCTTCAACCACGCGGTCGTCCGGCGTTACCAGCATGACCTGAGATGCACCGCAAGCCAGTTGAACTACATCCGGTTCGAGCCCGTGCCGCGGCTCATGGACGAGATCCGGCACCTCCTCGCCACGTACCGGAACATCCGCATGTTCATCTTCGACGACGACCTGTTCACTTACAGCAAGGACTTCGTCCTCGAGTTCTGCGCCGCGTATCCGAAGGTGTCGAAGGTCCCGTTCGTCGTCAATGCGCACGTTGGCTTCTTCGATACCGACCGGGCCCGACACCTGGCCGGCGCCGGGTGCCGGATCGTGAAGTTCGGACTCGAGAGCGGCAGTGAACGCATCCGCCGCCGAGTGCTGAACCGCCACATGACCAACCCCCAGATCGTCGACGCATTGGCCACGGCGCACCAGCACGGGCTGCACAGCTCCGTGTTCGTCATGGTCGGGCTGCCGCAGGAGCAGCCGGAAGACCTCCGCGCCACCATCGAACTGCTGGCCGAAGCGCGGCCGGGCCGGTTCCGCTGGACCTACTTCTTCCCGTACCCGGGCACCAAGGGCTACGACCTCAGCGTGGAGGGCGGTTTCGTGGACTTCGAGCGCATGAAAGCCCTGGCCAACTTCACCGACGCCTCGTGCCTGAACTTCGGCCCCGAGCAGAACCTGTACCTGCGCAAGGTCGGCAAGATCCTGCCCTGGTTCGTCAACGCCGCCTGCGCCTGGCCGGCCGCCGCGGAGTACAAGCCCCGCGTCGAGAAGCTCCTGGCGATGGACGAGGCGCAGTGGGACGCCGCCGCCCCATCCCTGCTCGCCGAAGACAGCGCCGTCTCCGAACGCCTCCAGAAGCAGGGCCTGAGCCACTACGCCGTGAAGTACAACCCCTTCATGGGCGTGGTCTCGGACTTCTTCGCCATGGAAGGGTAGGGCGGGGCAGGCTCACGGCACGAAGCCGAAGTGGCGCAGCTTGGCGGTCAACAGGCCATCCAGATCGGGCAGATCCTGCGGGTACACGGAGACCAGGCGCTTGCCCTCTTGCTGGTAGAGCGTCTGTTTCTTGTACATGCTCATCTTGTACTGCGGCGTATCGAGCCCCCAGTACTCGACATACACGTCCAGCTCAGGCAGGTAGAAGTCGGGCCGTATCTGGAACTCCGCAATGATCCGGAACTTGGCGTCGTAGCGGTACGCCACGCCGTGCGCCGCCAGCCAATTCGGCGATGCGCCGCTCGCCCTCGGACTGCACCACCGTGCCGTCGCGCGCTTCCACGGTCTTGCTGAGCTCGACCTGGGTCTCGAAGTTGCGCCGCTCCAGGAACACTTCATCGAAGCAGCGGTCGCAGAAGCGCCGCTGGAACGCCTGCTGCGACCGGGCATACTCGTCCGCCGTAATCGGCGCGTTGCACCGCTGGCAGCGGTGCCGGACATCGGCCGCGGCGTCCTGTGCCGCCTGCTCGATGGCGTCGGCCGTGGTCTTCGCCGCGGCGCGGACGTAGTCGCGCTGTGCCGGATTGCGCGCCACATCGCGCAGGTCGTGCACGTGCGCCAGGCCCGCCGCACCGTACGCCTTGAGCGCGCGGATCGCGTACTGCTGCGTCTGCGGGTGCCGGGCCTCCCGCGCCAGCGGCGCCAGGGCCGCCACCGCCGCGACCGAGTCGGCGCCAAACCCCGCCAACTTCCCGATCGCCGACGCCGCCAGACGCTGCACTTCGTTCGAAGGCAGCCGCAGCAGTTCGACCAACTCCGGAAGAGCTGCCGCCTCGCCGCTGCGCCCCAGATGCAGCGCGCGCTGCACCGCGGCGTGGTGCTCGGCGGGCTGCATGTAGCTCTTCATTGGCGGGGTCTCCCTCTGTGTACGGCACTGACTCGCTGACGCTCGCCAGTGCCGCTCTTCGTCTCCGTCTGCTGCCCCCGGCGTTGGCGAGCGCAGCGAGTCAACGCCCCCGGCCCCTCACGCCCCCCACTCGCAGCGGAACACGGCCTGCTCGAACACGCCGCCAGCACCGTGCGTCAGGCCCTGGCGCGAGAAGGTCACGCCGTGGTCGGTGGTGAGAATGAGACGGCGCTGGTGCTTGCGGCTGTAGTCGCGCAGGCCGGGCAGTTCGCGCTCCAGCCAGTGCCCGAGCGCCGCGGGCATGTCGATGAGACGCAGGTTCCCGGCGTGCGCGCCGCGGTCGAGCCCCGCCACGTGCACCACCGCCGACTGCCCAGCCCCGAGCGGTGGCAGGTGCTGCGCCAGGGCTGCGGACTCCGCACCCGTGGCGCGGTGCCACACCGCGCCGTGTCCGGCCAGCGTCTCGCCCGGTTCACCCGTCAGCCCAAACAGCGCCGAGACGCCCGACACCGTGTCCGGTCGTGCGTCGAGCCGCATCCAGGCCGTGCCGGCGCCGGCAAACAGCCCCGGCCGCGACTGCTGCACGTCGAGCCACACATCCGGCGCCACAGCGTCGAGGATGACGATGACGCTCCCGCCGTCGAGCGGCAACGGCGTCACCGACGGCAGCACCGCGAGCCAGTCCTCGCCGCGCTCGGAGGCGTCGCGGATCGTGCGCTCGGCGAGCGCACGCGTCCGCTCGTTGCCCCACAGGTCCAGCGCGATGGCAGCGGCACGCAGCCGCACCCGCAGCCGGTCCGGGAACAGCGCGACTGCCAGCCCGGGGATCTCTCGCAACCCGGCCAACCGCTCTCCGACGCCCAGCCCCGCCTGGGCGCCTTCGCGCGCGGCGTCCGGCAGCGTTTCGCCGCGCCCGGCCAGCACGCGCTCCACAAGGACAAGCCACGCCTCGCGCACCGCCTGGGCGTGAAGCCGTTCCGTAGCCGCGAAGCCGGCCAGTTCGGCCGACGTCAGTTTCTGCAGGCGCGGTCGCAGACTTGCCGCGGGGTATTGCTTCTCGAGTGCCGCCGCCACGGCCTGCAACGTAGCCGCGTCGCCAGACAGCGCGCCGCCGTTCGGGAACAGCGCCGGGTGCAGGTGCTCCCACCACGTCGCCAGCGCCCCGTCCGCCGGAGCACCGTCCGACGCCGCCTCGCCGTCGAGCGCCAGCACCGTGTCGGCTCGCGTCGGCCCCAGCCACTCCAGGACCGCCGCCGACACCTGCTCCGGACGCAGACGCCGCCCGGCCAGGCGCGCGGCCAGGCTGCCCAGTGTGCGACGCTCGACCGGGACGCGCCCGGCCAACGCGCGCCCGAGTTCCGCCACGGTTGTCTCGTCGAGCACGTCGAGCAGCGCCGCGCCTGAACAGGGCTCGACGCTGCCAAGCGTCTCGCTGAACCGGCGCAGGCGCGCCGCGGCATCTGCGTCCACGTCGCGCACGGCATACGCCCGCGCCCCCGCCGCCTCCAACACCTGCGGACTCCGCAGAATGCCGCGGTACACCGCGAGGCCCGCCTCGATGGCAGCCGGAATGTCCGGACCCTCGCGGACCTCGGACCGCACCTCATCCAAGGCGAAGTTGCAGTCGCAGGCCGGGGCGCGCAGCAGCAGCTCAGCCACATTCTGCCGGCACGCGGGCGCCGCCGGCCGGTCCAGGCCACGAAACAACTCCGTCAGGCCCACCGGCCGATCCAGCGACTCGATCGCCGCCAGACGGCGCAACACCTCAACGGCACGCCGCGACGCCTTCGGCAGATCCACGCCGGCCGCGGGTTTGTGGAATGCCGCATGCCGTGCGACATACTCCTGTGCGTACCGCTCCCGGAAGCGGCCGAACGCGGACGCCAACTCCGTGCCCTCGGCGCCGTTCATAACCAGTTCGGGATGGTCCAGCAACGCCAGCACCGTGTCGCGCAACGGTACCAGTTCGGGCACGGCCACCACGGCACGCTCGAGCGCCCGGTGCCGCATGTAGTGGTTCACGAAGACGAACTGGTCCGCGTCGCGCGACAAGAACCGCTGCACGTTCCGCAGCCGTTCCAAGTCCTTTTGCGAAAGCTTATTGCGCCGCCAGGCGCGCAGGAACCGCTCCAGGCCTTCACGGGCCGTGTGCGATACCTTGACCTCGCTGACCAAATCGCGCAGCCCCTCAAGCGTGCGCCGGACGTCGTCCAGGTCCAGGGCCTTGAAGGCCGAGTACTCGGACACGGAGCGCAGACGCGCCTCCACGTCGTCGATGAGCGCAGCGGTCTTCTCCTTGAACTTCACCGCGCCCTGCCACGCCTCGCGCTGCTGCCGCAGTCCGAACGCCGTCCAGGCGCTGCCGGGCGGCGCAAGGAACGCGCACTCCTGCAGCAGCGTGTCACGGTCCGGCTCAGGGACGAGTTCGCCCAGCGACACCGTTTCGGCGCCTTCGACCGAGGCGAGGTTCAGGAACTCGACCGGCAGCGACCGGCCCCGGCTCTGGATGGCGATCACGCCGCCGCTGGCGAGCGCCACGACCAGGAACGCGGCCGTGTCCTGCGGCAGCCCGAACGGTCCATTCTTCAAGTGCGCCATGACGACGGCCAGGGGCGTGGGCGCGGCCGGGCTCAGCACGGTGAACAGCGAGGTCAGCAGCGGGTGCACCTGCAGGTCGGGGCTGAAGACATACGAGCCGGACCGCAGTTCCGCCAGGCCCAACGGCACGGCGAGCGCCTCGATCAGTTCGCCGAGCCGCTGCTGCTGCGCCGCGTGCAGGCTGATGCTGCCCGGCTTGACCCACTCGTCGAGCAGACGCTGGTAGAGCCGCGGTGCGGGCGGCATATTCCGGGGCGCGACCTGCACAAAACGCGGGTAGCGCCGGTCAAGGATGTGCTCGGCCGCCGCCTCGAGCAGCCGGTCGAAGCGCCGGAGCTGCCGCGCCGCCGGATCGACCCGGATCCCCGCCTCGTCGAAGTGCCCGGCGTAGATCGCATTCAGCACCGCCTGGGCCGCGGCCGGCGCCAGGCGACGCACGGCGTCGCGCGCCGGATCGATCAACGGCGTGTCCGCGGGGTTCGATGGCTTCAGTTCCTCGGCGACCAAACGCGTGGCCAGGTACTCGCGCAGCACCGGGAGTTCGTCCTTGAGCGTGCCAATACGCCACACGGCCGTGTGCTCGGCGGCGAGTTCGACGCCTTCCCACGTCATGGCCACGGCGAAGTCCACCTGCCCCGCCTCGAGCGCCTGATGAATCCGAGCCTGGGCCGCGGACTCCGCACCGTGCGCGCAGAAAAGCGCCAAGGCGCGCCGCGGCGTCTGGTGCCAGGTCACGCTGCGTTCGACACCCGTTTCGAGGAGCGCCGGCCCGGGCCACGCCATGGAGTCCGGCATTTCCGCCAACACCCGCGAGTACAGTCGCGAGTCGTCCGGGACCAGGCCCTTCATGGCGTGATCGACCCGAGCCTTCAGAGTCTGCCCCGTGTCCTGTTCCGCCAGGACGCGGTACGTCGCGGTCTCACGGTCCCGCTCCAGCCCGGGCTTGCGCACCAGGAAACGGCTGCCCGCCACGACCGGGTCGAGGATCGCCTCGGAGACGAACTGCACGTTCAGACTCGGGTCCTGCGACGCCAGCATGCAGGCAACCAGCTCGGAAAGGACGCGCACGTTCGGCGTCTCCGCCGCGGGGTGTATCTCGTACAGCACCAGGATACGGACCAGGCGCCGCGCCAAAGCGCGGTCGGCCTCGTCCTCCAGCACCGTGTCGATGACCTCGTCCAGGTGCGGGACCACGTGTCGGGGATAGACATTGAAGTGCGAAAACTCCATGAGCCGCTGGGCAAAGTGCTCGTAGATGCTGTCCGGCGCGAGCAGCTCACCGCAAGGCCGGTCGAGAATGCCCGGGATGCGCCGCGCCGGGTCGCCGGCCAGGCGCGAATGCACGAAATCGACAATGCCGCGGTGCTGGCTGAACAGGTCCCCGAGCCCCTCGAGCAGCGCCAGTGTCGCGGGATGCACCGGGTACACGCCGCGGAACTGCTCGTAACTCCACTGGAACCCGGGAAACTGCCGCCGGTACTCGTCGTAGATGGCGCGGATCGCGTCCTCTGCGCCTGGCCGACGCTGCACCAGGCGCCCGGCGATCAGCTCGCGTATGTGCACCGTCGAGAGCACGAACCGGACCGGGAACCGATCCTTGATCTTGCGGAACGTGACCTGTGCAATGTCGCCCGTGCGCTCGAGGCTCTCCTGCACGGCGGCCAGGATCCACAGCGGCTCGGACCCCGCCAGTTCGCCCAGGAACTGCAGCGTGCGCGCGTCCTCGTTCAGGCGCCGCGCGTCAGGTTTCGAGCGGAAGAACTCGGACAGTTCGTCAATGACCAGCACCAGGCCTGCGAACCCCGCCTGGCGCACCGCGGCCAGGGCGCGGCGCATGGTCTCGTGGCGGTCCTCGACCAGGGCCTCGGGCATGGTCAGCCCGAGTTCGCGCAGCAGACGGATGCCGTGCGTGTAGGCATCGCGCGGATGCGCCTCAAGCCACTGGGGCAGGTCGGCCGGCGGTACGCCACAGCCGGCGGCGAACGCGCCGGCCAGTTTCGGATCACGCAACAGGTCGCGCAGATGCTCGAGAAAGACGGCGAGCGGCGTCAGCATGGCCGGGTGCCCGGCGCGGGCGAGAGCCTCCTCGACCGCTTGGATAAGGATCTGCTCCAAGGCCGTGCCGGCGCGGAAGTTGACCAGCGATATGTCGGCAACGAGAAAGCGCCGGCCGCTGTCGCGCAGCCGTTGCAGCGGCTCGTGTTGCGCCGCGAGCCGCTCGCTGCCCGGCGCCTGGCTCAGGCAGGCGGCCAGCGCGGCCAGGAAGTGCGACTTGCCCGACCCGAAGTCGCCTTGCAGGAAGTAGCCCTGGCCGTGCTCCTGCAGCAACGCCTCCGCCAGGACCGTGAACGCGTGCGCCACCTCGCCGGTGAAGACAAAACTCCCGGTGACGGTCTGCGGCTGACGCCGCCCGTCATCGAGCCGGATCACCGTCTGCACAGGCGGCACGGCGATCAGTTCACCAATGGTACGCGGAGCGGTCATAGATCCCCTGTCCAGCCCAAACCAGCCCCGGAACGGTGCGTCCTTGGAGCGCCCGCGTCCTCGCGGGCTGGCTTGGGGTTCGCCTGGCGTTGCACTGGGCCATCCGACAGAGCTTGATGCGTTCTCTTGCGGCCATCACTCCGGCGGGTCTGGCCTGAGTTTCCTGCTGATCCGTTTGATCCTACCGTACAGCCCCTTGTGCTCGGGGAAAAGCCGCAGCAGTTCCTCGTAGAACCGCAGTGCCGGCTCGAGGCGGCCGGCGCGATCACAGGCCGCGCCGTAGGCCGAGTGCAGGTACATGTCGTCCGGCGCCAGACGCAGCAATTCCTCCATCATCGGGATGGCCCGCGCCTCCTCGCCGCCCTTGGCCAGGGCAAACGCCTGCTGGCGCAGCACGCGCGGGTCCGGTGCGGCCGCAGCCAGCTTGTCGTACGTCTTCACCGCCAGGTCGGTGCGCCCGGCGCGGCGGCAGAGCGACGCGTAGATCTCCCGGTAGATCGGGGGCCGCGACGGAATCTTCGCCAACCGCCCCAGACGGTCGAGGACCGGGTCCAGGCCGTCGCGCGCAATTTCCAGCTCGGTGAGCTGCCAGAGCGCGTCAGGCAAGTCCGGACTGGCGCGCAGCCATTCCTCACAGGCCGCGATCGCCTCGGTGCGGCGGCCCAGGCCGCCCAGCGCCTTGACGCGCCAGCGCCACGCCGGCACGCGCTCGCCCCAGACGGGAAGCATCTCGAGGACCCGGTCCCAGCGCTTCAACGCCGCGAGACACTCGAGAGCACCCGCGGCGGCGCGCGGGGTCGTCTTCGGGTCGTCACGCCGCGTGACTTCCTCATAGTCGGCGAGGGCCGGCTCGAACTCGCCGGCGCCGCGGCGTGCGTCGGCGCGGGCCAGCAGCGCGTAGAGATTCAAGGGGGCAAGAGCCAGGGCCTGGTCCGCCACCTCGAGCGCCTTGCGGTACTGCCGCGCCTGAATCAGCGCCACCGCCTGCTGCGTCAACCAGAACTCGCTGCGACCGCCTTGCCGCACGCACTCCATCTCGGCGAGCCGAACCGCCTCCTGGTACGCACGCCGGCTCAGGAGCTCGCGGAACTCTCGGTACGCCTCGGTCGCCACGTCGGAACAGATCCTTTCCCGGTGGATTCCTCCGTACGCCGCCGTATCGGAGGGGAGGTTTCAGGTTTCGGGTTTCAGGTGTCAGCGCTCGGAATGACCAAAGGCGCCAGGGGGTGGTGTTCAAACAGGGTAAACGGCCCCAGAGACCTGGCGCCCGGTCGGATCCGTGTTCCTGAAACCTGAACACTGAAACCCGAAACCCCTCCCGCGCCAGGTCAGCCTCTGAACTTCGTGCCCTTGCGCGCCTTGAGCATCAGGTCGAGCACGGCGCGGCACTCTTCGGGTTTCACCTTCAGCGCCGCACCCTGGCGCAGTGTCGCGTAGAGGCAGTCATAGTAGGAGGGGCCGGGACTCGCCTTCGCCTCCAGCTCCTCCTCGATCATCTCCATGGCCGGCACGGCGCCCTGCACCCCGTAGGTCCGCGCCTTAACGATCGGCGCGTCCTCAGGCTCGGACAGTTCCGGAATCGCCTTCGCGTACTTCAGCTTCGCCTTGTCGCCCTGCACGACCAGCGACCCGCGGCTCCCGTACAGGATCCAGCTCGGCTGCGGCACGGTGCAGGCGCTGGTGATCTCCACGTCGATCACGCGGCCGTTCTTGCCGCGCATGATGACCTTGCAGTGGTCCTCGGCGTCGCCCGCCGACAGGATCTGCTGCAGGTCACCCCACACCGACTTCACCTCCGACTCGAGCAACAGGTAGCAGCCGTCGAGAAAGTGCACCGCGGTATTGTTCAGTGACCCGCCGCCGTACTTGACCAGAGTCTGCCAGTCATTGCGCTGCGCAAAGCCGTAGGCGCCGTTCTTGATGAAAAACACCTCACCAAGCCGCGGGTCGTGCAGCATCTGGCGGATGAACGCATAGTCCGCCGCCCAGCGCCGCGACTGGTGCACGGTCAGGATCTTGCCCGCCTTGTCGCGCGCCGCGATCAGCGCGTCCGCTTCCTTCAGGGAGGTCGCGAACGGTTTCTCGACCACCACGTGCCGACCGGCCTCCAGCGCCTGGATCGAGTGCGCCGCGTGGTCCTTGGACGCCGTGGCGATCACGATCAACTCCGCGTCACACCCGGCCAGCATGGACCCAAGGTCCGCGAACGTTTTGGAGCCAAACTCGTTGGCCACTTCCTTGCACCGTTCGGCGTTCGGGTCCGCCACGGCGACGATCTTGTAGTCCGCGCGCCCGCGCAACGCGTGGACGTGGATGTTGTACCCGGCCCGGCCGAGCCCGAGCACCGCCGTACTGATCGGTTTCACGTCTGACATGGCTGTCGTTCCTCCTTGAAATCGCGTTCCGCAATCCTCGTTGCCATCGTTCTTCGACTATGGGGCCGGGGCAGGCGCCGGCGTCTCCGCCGCGGCCGGCGGCTGAAGGTCCTTGCCAGTCAGCAGCGTCTCAAGCTGCTTCTTCAGTGTCGCCTTGATGCCCGGATCGTAACCCACGTGCACCGCCTGGACCTTGCCGTTCTTGTCGATGAGCACGGTCTGCGGAATGCCCTCAACCTTGTACAACTCGCCAACCTTGCCCTCCAGGTCCAGGGCAATGCTGCAGTTCAGCGTCTTGCCCTTGAGAAACTCGCGGATGGCGTCGGGTTTTTCGCCTTCGTTGACGGCGTAAAACGCCACACCCTTGCCAGCGAACTCTGCCGCCGCAGCCGCGACCTCGGGCAGGGCCTTCCGGCACGGGCCGCACCAGGTGGCCCAGAAGTCGAACACCACCACGTCCTTACCGCGGTGCTGGGCCAGCTCCAGTTTCCCGCCCTCGAGCAGGTCGAGAGTCACGTCCGGGGCCGACTGCCCGACCAGGGGATGCGGCGCTTCCGCCTCGCCCATGTCACCGAAAAGCGAGTCGACTTTCGTGGCGTCCGCCGGGGAGAACTTGAACGTTTCAGCCGTGAACGTGGGGTTCACCTGCCACCCGCTCAGGGTTTCCAGCATGCTCACCTTTGCCTGCGCCATCGGCTCGGGCACTTCCTCAGCTTGGGCCAACGCCTTGGACATGTCCGGTACGAGCTTGCGCAGCAGCGGCTTGTCCCCCGACTCGACCCAGATCTCCCAGTCAAAGTCCGCTTGCTCGAACTTGGCGTGCCGGCACTTCACGCCGTCCACGTCTTCCTCGCCAAGGTACTTGCCCCCTGTCACTCCCTCGCTCAGGCGCTCGAACGGCTTGCTCTGGATCATGCTGGTCAGGATCAGCAGGCTGGGCCGATTCGCCACCGCCATGGCCATCTGCATCTGGTCGCCGAACAAGGCGTCGAAGTCCGCCGGCGCGGGCGTCTCGACGTAGCGCTTCAGCTGCGGAATGCACGTGTACATCGTCGTCCCGTCGCAGACCATGGTGCCGCCCATGAGCCCCTCTCGCAATACGATGGCGATGCGGTTCGGCTTCTCAACCGCCACGGTGAACTCCGAGGTCATGTCCTGCTTCATCCCCTGCGCCTCAAGCTTCATGGACGCATTCAGGGTCAGACTGAATCCCTTGAGCCCCGCGAAATAGGCAGACATCTGCTCAAGCAACTCGCGTGCCTTCGGATCCATCGCGGCAGGGGCGGCGGGGGCCGCGACCGCCGGCGCCGGCGCCGCCGGTTCCTGGGCCGCCGCAAACCGGCCCGACAGCCCGCCCATGACCAGCAACCCCGCCCCGGCAACCACCCGCATCGCTCCCGACAGCATCCCCTTCATGGTGTGACTCCTTTTCGGCTCGTCATCGCACTCACATTCGCGCTTCGGCCCTGCTCGTGCCGTATCCGCTGCGGTGCGATACGGACTGCCCCGGCCGATAACATAGGTGGAAACACACGTTTCCACAATCGGGACGCGTGGTGCGACCAGGGCTGTTTCAAGATTCGTGACCGTCGTGTGCGGCGAGTACCCCCGGCGTGTCCCCACGCCGGGGGGGGGCCTGAGGACAGGCCGCCCCTACTTGGTGTGCGCGGAGGCGTGGCCTTCCGAGACGCGGTGCCGGATCTTGAAACAGCCCTGCTTCCGGGCTCTTGACAGGCCAACGGGAGTGGATTAAGGTTTATCGATCCAGGTGGTTGGAAAACCTCGCTCTTGAGGGCTTGACGGGACCGCGGCAGGTTGTAGCGGCCGTCGGAAAAGAAGTGAGGAAGAAAAGTCGAGCTCACATTGGCGTCGCGCGGCAAAGGGATCGCGGCGCAAATCGTGCTCGTCCTCATCCTTCGTCCTGATGGGTTGCGAAAGGCCTTTTCGCGGCGGGTCGAACTACTCGCCGGAAATCCATCTCAGGGCTGTTTCAAAGTCGGCGGTTTGAGCGTGGCGTGGCGACTAGCGGCTCGAGGTACCCCCGCCGTGCTTGTCGCTGCGTAGTGGCTGCACGAAGCCGGGTCCCTACGCCGTGGCGAAGGTGCGTTCCGAGATGCCCGCCGACGGTCCGTTGCGTCATGCACTCCACACTGAGCCAGAGCGCCGCCGCCCCACGCACCAACACACGTGGCTGAGAGGCCCAGCATGGGGACCCGCCTTCGTCCGGGCACTTCGGCGTGGCGCGCAGGCCGGGCCTACTGGAGCGTCACAAGGGCAGCTCAAACCGCCGACTTTGAAACCGCCCTGAAAATCGCGACCGACCCCTTGCATTCCGACGTGACCGGGCGTACTTTCCCAACCAACGGGTTGAAGCTGAAGACTGCAAGACCGGGAAGTTTCCTGTTGCAATGGTTTGCGGGGCGCCGCGGCAATCTTGTGTCCGGCCCGCGCCGAAAAGTCAGCGCTATGACCAGACTGACACTGAACGTTCCCCCTGTCTCCTGTCTCCTGTCTCCTGTCTCCTGTCTCCTGTCTCCTGTCTCCTGTCTCCTGTCTCCTGCAACGCGGCCGGGCCGCGACCTGCCGTACGCCCCA
>MHBL01000055.1:2414-82912 GCA_001803235.1 Lentisphaerae bacterium RIFOXYA12_64_32 | reverse complement strand
ACCTGTTCCGGTTTGTTGATCGTTGGTTCAGACTCCGTGGTTTGTGGGACGAGTGTCGGGTGTCGAGTGTCGCGGGGAAGGCGTCCCTGAACACCGCCCCCCTCCCCCTTGCCCCTTGCCCCGGGCCCGGTCCCGTGTCCCTTGGAAGACTGCGGGAAACGAGACGCCAAGAAGATTGTAGCCGCGTCCGGCCAGCCACTCGATCTCCTTCATGTAGGATGCCGACACGGTGACGACGGGTTCGTCACCGACTACAAAGCCCTCGGGAAGAAGCGCCTCAAGCTGATCCCGGTTCGTGAGGAAGCTGACGGACACCGTCGTTGTTTTCGGTGTGTCCTTGCAGGCGTAGCGTTGCCCGGCCTCGCCCTGCCGGGGCCCAAGGCTGGGTCCGAAATGCGTCGGCATGCGGTAGATAGAATCGGGTCTCAGGCGGTAGCTCATGCCGTATCCCTCCCAGAGAGCGAGCATCACGCGTCGGACGCTCGCCGTAGCGACTTGCTCCTTTCGAACAGGGATACTCTGCCCTTGGCATTGGAAAAGCGCAACCGCGGCTTTCGTTTTGACCCGGGAAAAAGGGAGCAACGAGGTCGGAATGATGGGGCTCGCGAGGGGAAAAGTCAGAGCCACCGGTCCTGTAGACCCGGACTTGATTCTCAAGGCGCGGGGACCTGCACATCGGGGCGGGGCGGCGATGTCCGGACCTCGGCAGACGGGAATTGCACCGCAAGCATCGCCCGCAGACTAGCATAGAGGAAATCAGCATAGTGCCTGTGCCCGCCCGGCGAGAAGTGGGTATCCCAGTGGAAGTAGACTTGCGCAACGCCTTTCCCGTCGAAGTAGTCGCCGGGATCCAGAAACACGATGTCATGTTCCTTGCACCAGGCTCGGATCCGGGCCTGGAAGACCCAATCCTGACTGCGGGTGGAGAATTGGCAGCGGTCCGGAATCGCCGAGACAACGACCGTGATCCCCTCGGCCAGGCAGTGTTGCACGAACCCGCTCACGTAGTGGAACATGCAAGCGTACCCGTCCCCCGGGTCCCAAGGCTGCTGAGTTCCGGGGTGATCATCGATCACATCGTTCGGGAAAAGATTCAGCACAGCCATCCTTGCGTTGAAGAGGCGAGAGTACTGCTGGATCAGACAGCAGGACTCTCGTGCGCTGTAGCCTGATATTCCCAAGTTCAGCGCCTGCGCCTCAAACCCATCGAGCTGCATCTTGCGATTGAAGCGCGCCACAAACGTGTCCTCCGGTCGGACCCACACGCCCTCCGTGAACGAGTCTCCACAGAACAGTATGGACGGCTTTTCCGGGTCCCGAGGCTGTCCGGTGCCTTTGAAGCCGTACTCGTTCGCTCGGAAACACACGTCCTTCACGACCCGGCATCTTGCCAGGGCACGGGACGCTCGGTCATCCACGGGCAGATACCACTTCTGGTAGTTGAAGCCAGTCCAGACGGCGCACTGCCGAACCTCCATATTTGGGTAGTACAAGCCAAATGACTCGCCTTGAATTACCACGGTCCGATACAGAAGACTCGACATGGCAACGCCTTGAACCTGATCTGGCACCTTTGCGCCTCTGCTCTCGGTGATGGCCTCCTGCAGTTCTTTGAAGGCTCGGTATTCCGGGGTCTGATGAATGGCTGCCATCCTCTTGATGTATGGAGCAACCTGCCTGTCGGGGCAGACGTTCTCTGCCCACCGCACATAGCCCCATAGGACGGCTTTTCCCAGGCAGACAGCAACGACCGTCGAAATACCAATCGCGGCACACTTGAATGCTGTCCTGTTCTTCTGCATGGCTTGGATGGCAAGATCACCCTGCTATAGGCGACGGTATCCCTAGGGCTTTCGGGCGCACACCGCCATAATCTCGGTTCCCACGCCGGGAGTCAAAACGCAGACAACGAGAATACGGCATATGAGATGCCCGAGAGGATGGTCAATGACTTCTGCCTTTCCTGCGAAACGGATCACGACCAAGTGCCCCGCCCGAAGCGTTGTCTCCTCTCCGGCGTCCGGAGATCATAGGGGCTGTGGCGGGGACAATCGGAAAGGCTCCAACTGTCGCATGCCGCGGATAGCACCCGCAAACTCTTCTGCAAAAACCCGATGAGCCTGCGCATTCGGGTGCTGTTCCCACTCGCTGACGACCATTTCCTGCCCGTCGCACCTCGAGAAGTACGCTCGGCACGGCACCACCGTGATACCCGCTGCGACCATCAAGTCCTCCACTGCCAGGGCCAGGTCAGAACCTGCCCCGTGACACTTGGGGCGCTGCTCCAGAACCATCGCCACGACAGGCGGAAGCCCTCGCTCCAAGACCATGGCGTTGAGCAACGCCGCCTCTTGCGCGTAGGACGGCTTCCCGGCATCGAAGCTGGCCAACGCATCTTGGTAGAAGTCCTTCTGCAAGTGCAATCTCAATTCCGCGTTCTCCAGTTTCTTCAGCAGGAAGGGGTATACGACCGTCTGAGTTCCGAAGAAGTCCGTGATACCGCTCAGCGGCCGCACCTGAACGAGTTCCTCGTCACGCGCAGTCTCCACCGAGAAGTCGTTCAGGCAAATGCCGTATGCCACCAAGTCGGGGTCCAGAAGGTCGAGGTAGTTGCGCAAGAGTTTCCGAATCTGAGGCAGGCTCAACCCACGCACGCCAAGGTTCAACACCTCGACCTTGCACGTCGCGCCCAGCAACTGCTCCAGCACCGCAGGGTATGCCTTCTCCGCGTCCACTCCTTCGCCATAGGTGAAGGAGTCCCCCACCACGACAATGCGAAAGACACCAGGCCGCTTCCGCTGAAACGGCGCCGTCCTCCGCATGCCGTTGATGTCATTCACATGCAGAATACCGTGCCAGTAAAAGGCCAGTTCCGCTCCCTCCACGTGCGCGCGGCGCCAGGCCCATGCCGAAGGAATCGCCCGAAGCCTGCTGAAAAGGCCCCCGCTATCAGCCGGGACGCACTTGTCCACGATCCGCAGAGCCGCTTCCGCAACGGCAAGCGTGGCAAGCACCGCAATCGCCACGGTTACGACCCGATAACCGCCGACAACCACCTTCTCTCGGTCACGCTCCGAAAGTTGCAGAAGGCCGCGGAGCAGGAGAGCGAACAGCAGAAAGCAGAGAGCCAGATGCCCAAACAGCAACACCCCGGAAGACAGGGGTAGCAGCCATAACCCGAAGATGCAGAGACAGGCGGAGCAGGTGGCCCCCTGCACTGCCTTCCCGGCCAGCACGAGGCCGCGACAGAAGAGAAGAGCCCCGGCAAGAAGGAGCAGAACACTGCCTGGGAGATAGACCCTCCCAAGCATTGCGCTGACAGCCAGGCAACTCAGCGTCGGGACCAGCGTCCTCCACCTCTCCATGCCGAGACACTCCGTTTGCGCGTAACACCAAGTGGACCTGCAGTTGCCGTGGTCAACCCCCGCAAGATCGCGGCGAGTCGTGAAGTTCTAAGTTAGGCCCCAGACCGCCGGAAGTCAACGTTTTTCGACAGTGCGCCGGTTGGCGGTTGACGGGAGCCCAACCTCCGTTTACCTTCCTGATTGGTTGCTTGAGACCGGGGAAACCGAGGAGTACCGCAACATGAGACTCACCGCTGAACGCGCGTCGCTGGGGTTGTGTGCCACGGTCGCGCTGGCCATGTGCAGTGCCGCACCGGCGCAGACAGCACCAGAGACGAGCCTGGTGCTGGTCCGAGACGGACAGCCCGTGGCGACGCTCGTCATTGCCAAGGACGCGACGCGCGCGGCGCAGTTCGCCGCGTACGAGCTGCAGTGGCACTTCCGCAAGATCACCGGCGCCGAGGTCCCTATCGTTCGCGACGACGCGGCCGTGACCGGGACGCGGGTGCTCGTCGGCGAGAGCGCGGCCACCGTGTCGCAGGGACTGACGAACGCCAGCTTCAAGTCGCAGGACTATCTGGTCCGCTTCCTCCCGGACACACTCGTGCTGATGGGGCGCGACAAAGACGACCGGGGCGAGGTCAAGTACAACCCGACGCCGAGTCCAGCGGAGATCGGGACCTGGCCGAGCATCTGGGACGAGCAGGGCACGATGTACGCGGCGTACGACTTCCTCGAACGCGCCTGCAACGTGCGCTGGTTCAACCCGACCGAGACCGGCATGGACTGCCCATCGACGCCGACACTGACAGTCACGGGCACGGAAATCCGGCGCGCGCCGTTCTTCCGCTACCGCTACGCCTCGTACCACAGCAGCGAGAACTACGACGCGTACACCGCGCTGTGGCCACGCGCGAGCGACGGGTTCAAGCAGTGGGAGGCCACAGCATTCCCCGACCTGCACGCGCGCTTCCAGGACCAGGGCCAGTACACGCTCGCCAAGCGCGGCTGGGTGCAGCTTTTCCGCTTCCGCATGCGCGACGGCGGCGAGCTCTGCCCCGGCAACCACTCGCTCTACGGCTACTACGACCGATTCTGGGAGCAGAGCGCCGACCCCACCAAGGCAAAGCTCTTCGAGGGGCAGAAGCCGGACTGGTTCGCCAAGGGCTGCGAGGGCAAGCCCCCGCAGATGTGCTACGCCAGCCGCGGCCTGATCGAGCAGGTGGCACAGGACGCGCGCGACTTCTTCGACGGCAAGGGCACCAAGCCCGGCGCCGTGGCGGCCGGCAACTACTTCTGCGTCGAGCCGATGGACAACTCCGCGTTCTGCAAGTGCCCGCAGTGCCAGGCACTGCTCACGCCGCCACCGCCCTTCGACCCGTTCTTCTCGAATGGCGGCCACAGCGACTACTTCTTCAGCTTCGTCAACGAGGTGGCCAAGGACGTGCGGAAGACGCACCCCGACAAGTGGATCGTGACGCTCGCGTACATGACGCATGCCGCGCGACCGCAGCACGTCGTGCTCGAACCGAACGTGCTGGTGCAGTTCTGTTTCGCCTGCAACCGTCTCAACTTCGACCGCGCCTCGTACGAGCACGAGATCGACCTGCTCAACGAGTGGGTCGCGAAGGAGAAGCAGCGGCCGCTGTACCTCTGGCTTTACTACACCTTCCCGGTCGAGATCGCGAACAACGGCAAGTTCCACTGCTTCCCCGGGTTCTTCGCGCACGCCGTCGGCGAACAGTTCAAGCTGTTCCAGAAGTGCGGCATCGGCGGCATGTTCCACTGCGGTTACGGCCAGGAGGTCGAGGCGTACCTGACCTACAAGCTGATGGACGATCCGGCCCGCGACGTGGACGCGCTGCTGGACGAATACTTCACACGCCTGTACGGCAGCGCGGCTGCGCCGATGAAGCAGCTCTACCTCGCCATCGAGGAGACCTACTCGAACCCGCTCAACTATCCGGAGTCCGTCGCGTCCCGGAGCATTGAGGGTCACCACCACCAGACCGAAGAGGTCGCATGGGGCTACCTCGGCACCGAGCCGCGCATGGCGGCGTTTGGCAAGTTGCTGCAGGCGGCCAAGGACTCAGCCAAGACGGAGACGGCGAAGCAGCGCGTCGCGCTGTTCGAGAAGAGCACCTGGGACTACATGGTCGCCGGGCGGCAGCTCTACATGGAACATACGAAGGCGAAATACGGCGGCATCGGCGCACCGCTACGCGTGCCCTTCGCGAGCGGTACCGCACTGAACGGCGACGCGACCAAGCTCGTGCGGGACGAGACCGCGGTGCTGTTCGGTTGGCGCTCGCACATGGGCGAGCGCACCCGGCGCAACGTCGAAGCGCGGTTGCTGACGGACGACACGCACCTCTACGTGCAACTCGAGGAGAAGATTGCCCCGGAAACGCTCAAGAGCAGCGATGACGTGCTCGCCGGTGACTGCTGGACCCTGACCCTGGCCGCCAAACGCCAGCGACCGTACCGCGAACTCGCGGTCGGCCCGACGGGCAAGATCGCGTGTCGCGAGTTCGGCGCCGACGCCAGTGCCGCGCCAACCCCGTGCGACATCGGCGCCGTGGTCGTCTCGGATGTGGCCGGGAAAGACCGATGGACGGTGAGCCTCGCACTGCCGCTCGAAAAACTGTTGCCGGGCGGCGTGGCGTCCGGCGGCACGTTCTGCCTGAACCTGGCGCGGCGCGCCCCGGACCGCGGCGACGAGCCGGTCTGGATCCCGACCTTCGCCGAGTTCAGCGACCCGACGCGACTGCGCGAACTCACCTTGGACACGGCCGGGAGTATCCCGTTCGGCGTGCCGACCGAGGCCGACCTCAGCGCCCTGGCGACCCAAGACCTGGTCGGGCTCTGGCGTCTGAACGACGGCACCGGCACGGCGGCGAACGACGCGTCGCCGAACGGGCTCAAGGGCACGCTGGCCAACGGCGCGAGTTGGGTGGACGACAAGGGCCGGCCAGTCGTGCGCCTGGACGACCGGCGCGGCCAGCATGTCGAACTCGGCAACGCGGACGCGCTGAACCTGACCGGACCACTGACGCTCGAGATCTGGGTCAAGTACGAGCTGTCGGAGGTTTCGTACCCAGCCGTCTTCGGGAAAGGCTACGAGGCAACCGGCGCCTACAGCCTGCACCTGCGGCCAGGCCTCACGCCTTGGTTCGAACTGGACGGCGAGGACGGTGTCCGGAACATCTACAACCCGACCGACATGTCGCTGGCACCCGGTGTGTGGACGCATGTTGTCGCGACCTACGACGGCGCCATGATGCGCGTCTTTCTCAACGGCCGCGAAGCGGGGGGCGGCAAGGAAGCGAAGCTCAAGGTCCGCAAGACCGCCGAACCGCTGCGTATCGGCTGGCTCGGCTCCTACGGCTACTTCAACGGCTGCGTGCGTGACGCCGCGATCTACAGCCGGGCGATGTCCGCCGGCGAAGTCTTCGCCCGATACAAGGCGGGCCGGTAGAGGCCGGCCGCCACATCTGCGTGCGGCACAGCGGCACGTAGACACCTTGCCATGTCCGCCTCCGCAGCATACTGTAGACCAGACTTGTTTTCGCGGTTTTCGGGCCTCAGAGGGGGCATGGCGCAGATGGAGATATGAATGGACGTTGCCTACTCCGTCAACGGTGTACCGATCCGGCTGACCTACGAACGATGGTATCATGTCGTAGAGAACCACGATGAACTGGCAAGCCATTTCCACGACGTCCTTGATGCAATAGAGACTCCGGATTTCGTGGTTCGGGCAAACCGGGGCGCTCTCAAGGCGGTGCGGAACCTCAGTCGGCGGACGTGGCTGGTCGTCGTCTACCGCGAGGTGACGCGGAAAGATGGGTTTGTGGTCACGGCCTACCTGCTCGATGCAAGGCCGAAGGGAGAGATAGCATGGCGACGACAGTAACGACATCAGCGCAGGAGTTGGTCGCGAAATGCACGGCTATGGCGTCCGACCTGTTGCGCCTGTCGGCCCAGCATGTGTGGGTCGACTACGACGCAGAGGCGGACGTGCTCTACATGAGCTTCCGCAGGCCACAGCGTGCAACCCGAACCGTCGAACTGGACGAAGACACACTCGTCCGCAAGGACGGCCAGACCGTCGTCGGCGTGACGATCCTCAACGCCAGCACCCGGGGACCGGGGGGCATCGTCCGTCGCGCACCCCGGACGAAGCACCGACGAAGAACGGGATGCGTCCGGTGAGTTCCGGTACGGCTGCGAGCACCTTTTTGGTCCCGATACCGCCTACAGCAAAGCGGAGAGGACGTTTCCCCTTGGGGCATTCGGGTCACCTGCCCCCATTCGCACGTTTCCATGACCGTCTTCTGTAGATGAGCGTACGAAGACAGGTCTGCCCCGCGGCCCCTGGGGCCGCGCACGGACGCCGGACCGGTTCCAGCCGGGACCGTGGCGTCAGTCCCGGACCTTGAAGACCGTGCTGACCCGGCGCGAGGCTTCTTCCTCAAACAACTCCTTCACGCGCTCGGGACTGAGTGCCTGCCGGTAGATGCGGAAGTCGCCGATGAGGCCGCGGAACGGCTTGTGGGCGGAAGGGATGGAGATGGCGGCGGCGCCGCCGTTCAGCCCTTTGCTCATGGTTTCGGGAATGGGATGACGGCTGTCCAGCGCGCCGTTGATGTACCAGCGCAGTTCGTGCGCCTGGCGATCGGCGACCGCGACCAAATGGGTCCAGGCGTCGGTCGCGAGGGCGGCGCCGGTCTTCCCGCGCGCGCTCTGCCCGGCGCCCCTGCCTTCCGCCAGTACCAGTTCAGCCTGGCCGTTGTCGAGAACGTTGATCACCCACCAGTTCTCGGGGAACGCCTCCTTTCCCAGCAGTCGCACGTCGTGTCCGTCCAGCTTCAGCCAGAACGCGAGGGTGAAATCGTCGTTCCCGAAATGCAGGTGCTCGGCATCCGGGATCGTGACCGCGCTCGGGGTGCCGGTGGCCAAGAAGCAGGTCCCGAACTCGCCGGTGGCCCACTGCCCGGAGACCTCCGCGTCGTGGCCGCGCCCGGAGCCGTCGCGGGCCAGCATGCCCGCGCCTTCATCGAAACGCCAGCGCCCCACGAGCCCGGGCTCCTCGGCGACTTTGACCGGAGGCAGCGCGACCTGCGATCCCGCCGCTGACAGCGGGGTGCCGGCACGGCCCGGGGCCGCGGTCCAGAGACAGACCACGCGGCCGTTCGCCAGGCTCAGGACCAGGTTCCCGGAGGCGGCGGCCATGCCGTCCCAGACGGGTCCACTGGGCAGCGGCATGCTCTGGAGCACCTTCCCGTCGGCAGGCGACACGGCCAACAGCGTGCCGGCCGTCTTGCCTTCGAGCGCTGCCTGCGACGTTGCGGAGCTGCCGGGAGGGCCGGCAACAAACAGGAGGTCAGCGGTGCGCACCATCGCCTGGACCAGGATACGGAGCCGACTCGCCCATGTGAAGCTGATCTGGTTCTTGCCGCTCCGCGCCATCGTGAGTGCTTCCTTGGCCGGCATATCGAGGGGAGCGTTGATCTTCTTCGGGGCGGCGAACAGGGCCCAATACCCGGCCCGCCCCGTCCACTTGCTCCACGGCCCGCCGCTCAGGTCAGCGCCCATGGTGTCGTAGCTGTTCATCCCGTAGCCGAAAACCGCATCCTCGTCCTCAACGAGGATGCGCCCGGACGGGTAGATCGCGCGATTGAGCTCCTGGTCGTAGAACGCGCCCTGGTGCGGCGACGTGTACACGGGAGCGTAGGTCCACAGGAGCCGGGACGTGCTGTCGGAATCGAGGAAGCCCGCCGGGGTGTGCAGGTGCGGAACCCGGCCTTTCTGCGGCTTGCCCTCCAGGTCCAGGATCTGGTGGCGCATGAAGATCCGTTCGCCGTCGCTCGACAGGACGTCGTTCAGGAACCCGTCCACGCTCTCCTCGTCCATGGTCTCCGAACCGTCCGGCCCCAGCGTCGACAGGACCGTGTTGAAACGCTTGCTTCCCGTCTGCGGGTCCAGGCCGTAAAGCCGAATGCCGCCGTCGAGGTAGGACGACTTTCCGGCCGCCACGTAGACGGTGTCGTTCAGCACCATCACACTGCCGCTCACCGGCCAGACGGATTCCAGTTGTCCGTAGGAGACGATGAGCCGCTCCTCGGGACAGGCGCGGAACCGCCAAGCCAGTGCGCCGTCCGCGGCGCGAAGCGCGTGCACCGACCCGTCGCGGCACCCGCACAGGACCAGGCCCTGGTAGACGGTGGGCGGGGAATCGATACGGGCGTCGGCCGTGACCTGCCAGAGGACCTTTCCCGTACCGACGTCGAGAGCGTAGAGCGTGTGGGCGTCGGTGCCAGCCACATAAACCCGGTTCCCGGCGACCACCGGACTGGTGAGCGTGCCGCCAAGATCCGTCTCCCAGCCGAGAAGCAGGTCGGTGCCGATCTTGGTCGCGGTCCGGCCGGAACGTGCCGTGTCGTGCCGGTAGGTTGGCCAATCCTCCGGACCCGAGTCATCCGCGTTGCCTGCGGTCTGGCCGAAGGCGGGGCCGCGTTCGAGCCTGGCCGACTCCGGAATCTCGGCCGCACGCGCCGGCACGTCGCCGTTCAGCGCCATGAACCCGGAAAGCTTGGCACGGATGTAGCAGGCGCAGTTGTGCGGCGGCACGTACAAGTGGCCATTGGCCGGGAGAATACCGTAGTAGCAACTCCCGCGGATCCAGTGTTGCCCTGTCACATCACCGGTCTCCGTGTCCAGGAACTCGATGCCCGCCCTGGCGGCGATCACTCGGTTGCCCACGACTTTCATTTGCGCGCAGCGATGGTGCTGGAAACGGTATCCGTACTTGCCTTTGACGCGCTTCTTGACGTCGCCGGTCAGCAGGTCGTAGGCGTTGTAGTCGATGTTGTCATCGCGCGGGCTCCACAGGTTCATCCCCGCGTCCGGGCCCCAGAGACAGCCGCCGAAACCGAAGAGATCGACGGGCACGGAGTAACCGGACGGCGCGAATTCCTCAGAGCGCCAGAGCTCGCGACCGTCGGACGCCGAGACCACATTGAGCCGGCACCCGCCCGCAAAGGCGACCACATCCCCGTACATGACCAGCGTCGGCGCAAACTGGGGCGCGAGCCAAATCGTCCCCTTCTCCGCCCCCGGACGATCCGAGTCGGCCGAACTGTTGAAGACGACCTTTTGGCCGGTGGGCGGTGATGTCCACCGCGGCGACCCGGTCTTCAGATCCAGGCTGCGCAGGGCGTTGCCGTCGTGGTAAACCACCTGCTTTCCGTCGGACGCCAGGGCCATCGGCAGAACCCTATCCGCGGCGTGCTCCCAGAGGATCTTTCCCGTGCCGGCGTCCGCGGCGACGAGACGTCGGCTCCTGCTCTGGGCCGCACCGCGCCGGACATCGGCGGCCGTGGCAGAATTCACCATTGCCACGACAACGCCGTCGGACACGATGAACTCCTCAGCCTTCTCGGTGCCGTCGAGCGCCCGGATCACCTCGCCGGTGGCCGCGTTCAGGACACTGACCGGCGCGCCGCCGCCCAGTGTGGCGTACACCGAATCGCCCACGGCAACCAACAGGCGGTTCACCTGGGCCGGCCCGACTTTCTTGCCGCCCTGCGCACCGGGCCAGTCGGGCAACTCGTGCCGCCAGAGCTGAATGCCGTTGCACGCGTCGCGCGCGATCAGGGCCCAGGTCGGGGGAGTGACGGAAAAATTCGCGTCGTCGAGGATGTAGAACAAACGCCCCCGAGCCGAGACTAGGGCGCTGGTCTTCGTGCCCCGGTTCCAATGCGGCCATGCCTCCCACTGCAGGGACCGCGGCGGCCCGGCCCGCTGATCCTTGCTGACGGCGTTGCCGGTGGCGTCGTAGCGCGCGTGCGACCACTCGTCCACGTCGGCCGGCCACGGCTTCCGATACGTGGCGAGCGTGCCCGCGCGCCGCACCCTGGCCACGCCCAACGGCGCCAGGACACGCTCGACCTCGGCCTGATCCAGCGCAACCCGTTCGTCCAGGACCAGGAGCAGATTCACCATCCCGTCAGCGTAAGGAAGACGGGGGCCGGGCCACGGCGCAACGGAAACCTTGCCATACATCCCCGCAGCCCGGATCTGGCTGCGCACCTGTTCGAGCGCGGCACTGTCCGGCACGAGCCCGTGCACCAGCGCGTTGGGCACGTTGCCCAGGGAGACGGCCAACGCCGCGTCCGCAAGCCCGACCTGCACGATCAGGCCGCCGAGGAACCCGCTGTCGGCCAGGATCTGTTCGGCCGTAGGCTCCGCCGCACGGCCCGAAGACAGCGCGATGACGGCCAACGTCGCCAGCAGTGAACAAGGAAACGACGCCGCGGAAAAGCGCCTGGTGTGCATCGACATGCTCCTTTCGATTGCCGGAGAACGGTCGTGCCCATTGGCGGGAAAGTCAAGTCGGCCGGCGCTCGTGCGGCAGGTGAACAGGTTCCGCGGCTAACGACGTTGCTGCCCGCGCCGCCAGGCCCGACACGGGACGCCAGCGGCCGGTTACCGGATCCCGACGGCCGGCTCACGGTGACGTGAACAGCAGATTCTCATGCAGGATCGAGGCGAACCGGTGATAGGAAAGGACCTCTATTCCGTCCGCAGTGCGAAGGTCCGGAGTGTCCGGGCAGACCACGATCTGTCGCAGCAGACCAGGGGGTGAGCCGAACGCGCGCAACCCCTTGCACCACGCCTCCTGGAAAAGGGCGCCGGACTTGATTTCGATAGCAACCATCTGGTCACCCTTGACAGCCAGAAAATCCACATCGACAGCCCGCCCGGAATTTGAAGCCCAGTAGAGCAAGTCGTTGAACACACGCCGGTAGCTGCGATAGGCCAGCAATAGAAAAACGCAACCGTGGCTTGCGGTTATCCCGGATAAAAGAAGGCGGCGCGAGCGCAATGGCGGGGTTCGCGAGGGCGACGTCTGTCACACTGGTCCTGCGGACACGGATCGTCAACCGCCTTCGCCAAGCCTTCCGCCGTCGCTCAGACTATGGCGGACATGCCGGCGGGAAGAACCCAGCATTCTCCGGCCGCAGTGGCTCGCGCGTCCCGCGCCGAAGCGGGGTGCGCCGGCCGGTCCCCGGCCGAGGGCCTCGGGCCGAGACGGCCCCGAGCACCCTGCTGCGGTCCCGGAGGTCCCGCGCCACTACCCGCCGCTGCGTACAACCGCGAACAGGCGCATCCTAGCGCCCATTGCACAGCCTTCTCTCTCTGTAGATTTACCCGCACAGGTCGGTACGTTTTGCATCCGCCTCCCGGGATGGCATATTCCGCTTTGCTGGACGCGTGGCAGTATGGGGGCACCATGCCGGAGATCTTCAAACCTCTGTTCAATCCCAGCCTGTTGAAAGGCAGGATGGCGGGATATGCTCCGGAATTCACGGACCAGCAACGTGCGGCGGCGGCCGACTGGGCCAAGACGGCTGCAGACCCTGCCTTCCTCGACCTCAACGAGAAGCCCCTCCAGCGCCCGTTCCTAGCCGACATCTTCGGACGGTTGCTCGGGTACCTGCCTGTTGCCGGTCATCTCGATGCCTACCACCTCAAGGCCGAGTCCGCGTCGAGCGAAACCAAAGGCGGGCGCACGCCCGGCGGCCGGCTCGGGTTCATCACCTCGGGAACGTTCGCCAATGCGAACTTCGCGGCGCCGTTCCGCGCCTGGCTCCCCACCGTCGCCCGGTACCGCACGCTCGTGAACTTCGGCGAGAACCAGCCGTTCGCCGACGCCGAAATGGTCTTCCCGACCATCTCGATTCTGGAGAAGGCCGCCACGCCCCAGCCATTCCGCGCCTACTTCATGCGCGGCGCCATTCCCGACTCGCTCGCCGACGCGGTTGCCACGGAGGGCATCGACTGCGACGCGAGCGTGTTCGCGCGCGCCGAGTGGCGCTTCCAGCCCGCCGCGGTCAGCGCGCTGTTCGACCGCATCATGGCCGTGGGCCGGCCGCTCGACGAGGTCGTGGGCGGGCGCATGTACCGCGGCGTGCTCACGGGGCTGAACGAGGCGTTCATCGTGGACCAGGCCACGCGCGACCGCCTGGTCGCCGCCGACCCCGGCTGCGCGCCGCTCCTGCGCCGGATGCTACGCGGCGAGGACCTGCGCCCGTGGTACCAAGAGGACGAGGGCCGCTGGCTGATCTTCACTCGCCGGGGCGTCGACATCGACCGGTTCCCGTCCATCAAGGCCTATCTGGAGACGTTCCGCAGCCAACTCGAACCGAAGCCCACCGATTGGACTGGCGTCGATGCCTCGGGACGGCGGATCGAATGGCCGGGTCGGAAGTCCGGCTCCTACAAGTGGTACGAAATCCAAGACTCGGTGGACTACTACGCCGTTTTCGACGAGCCCAAGATCCTCTGGCCGGACATCGCCAAACGGCCACGGTTCTCGTGGGACACGGACGGCGTGTATGTGAACGACACGGCCTTCGTGATGCCGTGCGAAAAATGGTTGCTCTCGGTCCTGGCGTCGCGCGTGACCTGGTTCTGCGTTAGCCAACTATCGACGCCGCTTCGCCTGCGTGGCGGGCTCTGGCAATCCCGCTGCAAGGGCCAGTTCATGGGCCGCCTGCCCATCGTCGTGCCGGACGCGTCCGACCGCGAGCGCCTGGCCGCGCTGGCGACGGACGCGACGGCGGTCGCGCGCGAGCGCTACGCCCTGCACGAGCGGGTCCGGCACCGGCTGCTGACCGATTTCTGCAGCCCCGCCGTTTCGGGTCAGAGTCCCGCGTTCACGCGGAAGCCGGAGGGAGCTTCAGCGACCGACTCCGTGTCCCTGGCCCCGGCCACCGCGGTGCGCCCCGCGCTCAACACCCGGCTCACCGACTGGTGGGCCCTGGACTTCGCCGCGTTCCGCAGCGAACTGCGCAAGGCGCTGAAGGCCACCATTCCGGTGTCCGAACGCCAGGAGTGGGAGGACGCGCTCGCCGGCTGGAAGCAGAACCACGCCACGCTGACCGCGCGCCTGGTCGCCATCGAGACCGAGATCGACGAGCGGGTGTATCACTTGTTCGGCCTCGCCCCCGCCGACGTCAAGCTCCTCGCCGAGCACGCGCACCAGGCCATGATCGACTACCCCTACGGCGCGGTGTGAACGGGATGCCGGCCCGAACCGGGGCGGGATGCGGCCCAGGCTCGTGGTCCCGCGTTCACGCGGTCCGGGGCGCGCGGGATGAAGGCCGGTGCCCGGGAGAACGCCAGAGGCAACGCCACAGGAGAGACTGCGAATGCCATTCACGAAAACCGATGCAGGGACTGTCTTCGAGTTTCGGGACGGGCCGTTCCGCGCCTCCCGCTGGACGGTGGCGGCCAGTGTCTGCCAGGATCTCACCTGTAGCTGCCACCTCCTGACCATGCACTTCGTCGCGGACGGGACGACACCGGCCGTCGCGGGGCGGCAGTGGCGAATCTCCCTGGACATGGGCTCGCGGAAGAGCGGCTCGACCGTGTCCGTGGCGGACTTCAAGTTCGCCGATACAGTCCGTGACGACCTCGACGCTGGGGACTGGTCTTTCCTGGAAGCGCTGTTCAACGGCCTGAAACAGCAAGTCTACGCTGGCCTCGACCTGACTCAACAGCAGGTCCGCTTCAAGGTCGCGGCCATCGAGAACACGGCCTTGATGGTCGCCTACAATGAGAAGTTCCCATTTCACAATCGCATCCGGTTCGATGTCGACGGACACACCTATGTCGGCGTCGACTTCCACTGCGTGCGCCCGGACTGCCCCTGCTGGACCGTGCACGTCGCGTTTGCGTACCTCAGTCCGGGCCAGTCCGACGGATTGCTCAATGGCACCGAGGAATTCGTGGTTGGCATGGACTTGGAGAAACAGACGTGGTCACTCCTCGAGACGAGAGTGACGCCGACCGTGCCCGTTGCCACGGTCGTGAATGCGTTCCTCGGGCGGTACGGCTACGCGCTGCTCGTGGAGCGGCGCCGCGTCCTGCGCGTCCTGTACGAGAAGTGCCGCGGCAGCACGCGAGCCACGGCGTCGGTCCGCACTACCCCGACGGTGGGTCGGAACGAGCCCTGCCCGTGCGGGTCGGGGAAGAAGTACAAGAAGTGTTGCGGGCGGTGATGTCTATGGACCCGCCACTTCAGGCGCTCGGAAAGCAGTGGTTCTCCTGGACTGCCTCGGGGTACTGGGCCGTCACGATCGCGAGCGGATCTGGTACAAGTCCTTCTCGCGTATTTCCGCGGCGCGGCGGGCGACGTCGTCGAAGTCGGTGTTAACGGCGAACATGCGGCCGTTAATCTCCGGGCACAGGATACGGAGCAGGCGCACGGACGCTTTCGCGCAGTCTTCGGGCGGGCGGTACCGCTTTTCGTCGACGATCCGGCGGAGCTCGCCGATCCACTTCTTGCCGCCCGGCGTGTTCAACTGCGGCTCCCACATCTCGGTGTAGACCGAGCCCGGCCCGATGCTAACCACGTAGATGTCATACCCGTCGTGCTCCAGTTCGCGGGCCAGCGTGTCCGTGAGCCGCATGAGGGCGGCCTTGGAGCAGCCGTACCCCGAGGCGCCAGGGAACGGGCCGGAGGAACCGCCGCCGTTCATGTTGATGATCGCACCACTGTTGCGCTGCATCATGTGCGGCAGTACCGCTCTGCAGAACAGCGCCGGTCCCAGCACGTTGACGGTCACATCCCGCCACCACTCGTCCAAGTCGACCTCCCACAACGCGCCGATCGCCGCAAAGCTGGCCGCGTTGTTGAAGAGCACATCGATCTGGCCGAAGCGTTCGAGCGTGCCCGCGACAACTGTGTCCACCTGGTCCTTCCTGGTGATGTCAGCCGGGATGGCTGCGGCACGCCCACCGTTTTTCTCGATCAGGGCCACGGTCTCGCGCAGCTTCTCTTCGCGCCTGGCGCAGCACATGACATGGGCGCCCTGCGCCGCAAACTCCATCGCGATGGCACGCCCGATCCCGGCGCTCGCACCCGTGACGATGGCGGTCCTGCCGTCCAGTTCCATGGTGAGCCTCTCCGTGAAGTCAGCTTCGGCTTGTGCGACTCACTCGCGCATTTCTTCTTCCGACCTGTGCAACAAGGGTCCACATCTGGAGCGCTGAAGGCGCGGCCACATACCAGCCCAGGGCAACGCCCTGGGAACGGAGCGGAAAAGGGGTTCTAGCCCTGAAAGGGCGAGACATATTCTCGACGCCGATCGCTGCAGGCGGGGTCATGTCGCCCCCCTTCAGGGTGCAAATGCGCGGCTGGGCTTGTAACCCAGGGCGTTGCCCCTGGGCTGGTATGTAGCGCCCCGTTGGGGCTGAAAACCGGCTGGGCCTATTGCACAGGTCGTCTTCTTTCATACAGGATTCGCCCCTCCGCGAAGATCGTCCGCAGGAATCCGCCGTTTCCGACTGCGCGGCGGTTGACCTCGCAGGGTCGCTTGACCATTAGGTCGAGAGGAAAAGCCCTGGGAATTTGGAGCCGCATCTTGATCGCGGTATCGTCGGCGTCCTCGACGTCGTCCATCACGACCAGCAGGTCAACGTCGCTGTCCTCGGTGGCATCGCCACGCGCATGCGACCCGAAAAGGATCACCTGCCTGGGCCCAAACACCCCGGCCAGTTTCCTGACGTACTCCCGAATGTCTGTGTCTCGGATCATGCTTTTGCCCGCGGTACTCCCGCCTAGGGAATACCATAGCATGTGTGTCCGTGAAAATCCCCTGGTTGTTTGTGGCACGCTTCGTGCCTGGGACTGCCGATCGCCGCGCAACGGTGGTGCTACGGCTGAGGCGGGGCCGGCGGGGTGCCGACTGCGCCCCGCCACGGATCGATCCAGACCGGACTGGCCCAGCCCACTTCGCCGTCGGTTTGGATGACGCGCACGTAGTAGAACGCAAACGGGTGGGCGCAGAACGGCGCCGCCGGCAGCCAGATGCTGTCGAGCGGCGCGGTGTCGTCCCACGTCGCGCGCATATCGGTTTCGCCGGCGCCAGGGATGGAATGCACCACACGGTTGTTGCGGATGATGTCGAGCCGCGCCAGCGCAGCGGTGCCGTGGAACTCGACCGCCAGACGTCGGCAGGACGCCAGTGCCGGGCTGTCGCGCAGGGATAATTCCGCTCCGAAGGGTTTGCCGTCAAGGCTGAAGGACAGCAGCATTCGCGCGCCTGTCGTGGCCACGACACGTCGCTGGTACAAGGCTTCGAACACCGCCTCGCGCGTGAGTGCGCCGGCCTCGACGCTCATCAGACCTTGCTTGTAGCCCCAGGCGAACCGCACCTCGGTGCCCCAGTGCCCGTTGTGGTCGTCGCCGCCGGACGTAAACCCAACGCGCCAGCCGAGCGCCAGGGCGCGCTGCACGGTGCCGTCCGGGTATGGCGCTGGCGTCGCCGCTGTTTCCGGGACCGGGTTGCCGTCCTCCTTGGAGCACTCGTAGCTCCCGCGGACCTGGAAGATCTCGACCAGTCGTTCGTGCTCGGGGCTGTGATCCTTCCAGTCGCAGAAGTTGCCGCCGTGCCCCGTGTGGTGCGGAATGACGATGGCCCTGGCCCGGTTCCGGCGCAGCGCCTTGAACAGGTCGGGCGGGGTCGGATGCTCGGTGTCGTCGGAGCGGTACATGGGCTGGTCATCGTCCAGGTAGTAGACATTGCGGTCGCCGTCGCCGTTCTTGCGCCACTTGGCCCATTCGTAGCCGAGGAACGTGACAAACTCGCGCGGCGCGTGCCAGCGCTTCACGGCCGCACAGGTGGTCTGCCAGTACTCGTCCGACGTTTCCCACAGGTGGTCGTGATCTCCGGTGGCGCCGAAGTCGAGCCCGACCTCGTTCCGGAGTTGGTGGAAGTACTGCTCGAGCGTCCCGGTGCCGTCGGACATCTCCGTGTGGCCGTGGATCATGCCCCAGTAGGCGGGCGACGCCGTCTCGGAACAGACGGTCGGATTGCTCAGTGCCTCTCGGCCCGACGCCGTGTCCCGCACCGTGACCCGGTGCACGCCTTCGGTCGACAGCGCGACCCCGGCGCGGACACAGGTCGAGTCAAGGACCTGCTCGGTCGTCGCACGGAGCGGCGCCCCGCCGAGGGACAGCTCGATCGGCCCCGGAGCCTGATGCGAGAGATTGCCGAGTACGTCTTCCGGCCGGATGAGAAGCGTGACCGGCGCGCCCAGCCGGGTCGTGGCTGGCGCAAAGACGCGGAGGTGGTCTGTGGCCCCGCCCAAGACATGCATGGTGCAGGCAGCCACTATGCGCTCGGCGGTTCCCGCCGCCCACACATCGCCTCCGGCCCACTGCGGCGTCTTCCCTTCGGCCTGTTGTTGGGCCAACGCATAGAGAACAAAGAACTTGTTCAGCAGGCGATCCGGACACGCCTTGATGCCCTTGCCGCCACCGGCGCAATCGCCCAGGACAACCGTCAGAGTCTGCCCCTTGCGCAGGCCGCCCGCAGGAACGGTGATCACATACGTGCCGGGATGCGTGTCCGGCGCCAGAGACAGCGTGGCACCGTCATCCAGCCGTGCAGAGAGATAGCCGTCGCCATTCGGGTTCGCGGTCTGCGCACCGGGGAAGTTGCCCTTGTTGTTCCGACCGCCACAGACTTGAAGCTTCAGTACAGCCCCCGCCGGCACATCCTTCGCCAACCTGAAGGGAAGCCGCCACGTGCCGCACTCATTGGCAATGGCAAACGCCGGGTCCGCATGCGTGACCTCGATGCTCTCGGGGATCCGGATAGGCCGCGCCCAGGGCGGCATGTGAGGCGCTGTCGGCCTGACCATGAAGTGATTCCTTTGCGACCTGTGCGGGTAAATCCGGCCCCGGCACCGTTCGTCGTGGTGTCGCAGTCCCGGTCCCGCCTGACAGGCGGGATCCGCCGGGCAAGACACCATCCCCACGCCAGACCGCCGCAAGCGCTCTGCCGTCACGGTCCGGGCAGTACGCCGCCGGTCCAGCCCCAGGTGCCGGAACGCACGCACGCCAGACGCTGGATACCGCTCACCCGTGACCACTGGACGTGACCGTCGGCATACGCCGTGTTGGTGCCGAGATTGTGCTGATCCCGGACCCGGCCACTGAATGGCGCCAGCCAACTGGCGAAGTAAGTCTGCCCATCGAGCACACCCCAAGACGTCTCCATGATCATCACGGTACCGGACACGCCATAGGTCATCTTCTTGAAGTAGGCGTCGGTTGCGCCGTAATACCACCAGGGCATGCCGTACGAGTTCTCTATGCCATACGTAGGTGCAGTCTTCGCGGTGAAACTCGGGCAATAGAACACCTGCTTGTCGCCGACGTGCGGGTAGACGTAGTTCGCCCAGTAGCGCCACGTGCCGATCCAGGGCGGCGGCGGCAACCCATCCCACCACGTCCCCGGGTAGTAGCCGTTGTCGTCCTCGTACATGGCGCACCCCACCGCCAGTTGCTTCATGCCGGACAGGCAGGTCATCTGCTTCGCCTTGTCCTTGGCATTGGCCAGGGCCGGCAGCAGCAGGGATGCAAGGATCCCGATGATGGCGATGACGACCAGCAACTCGATGAGCGTAAAACGGCGGCGAAGCCTCGCCGTGCCGCGAACGGCCCGTTGCTCACGTCCACCTGCATCGAACGGGGACGGGAACTGAATGGCTCTCACGGTTTGCTGCCTCATTTGACGTCCTCCGGAATCACTTCGATCGCGTTGCAGAGCCGGGCGGAGGCGTCCACGCCTTCAGGAATCGAGAATTCGATATCCAGAACGCCGTCGTCGACCTGGACACCTCCGAATTCCTTCACCAGTACGGCGCCGAAATCGGAGTTGCAGGCCGCGACAATATCGCACCCGTTCAGGACCCGTGTCTTTTCGATGTCCACGTTGATCACGAACACACCCGGCTTGAACCCGGGCTCGTATCCCGCCTTAAAGTACATCCTCACGGCGTATTTTCCCGGCTTGACCTTGAATCGGTACGCGTCAAGATTGTACGCCTCGGTCCTGAAAATCTCAGGATCGTCCTCGCTCTTGACCTTGTCGACATTGCGCACGACGTTCTGGTGGGTGCCGTCGTACCCGTAGTTGCCATTCGCGAAGCTCTGGTCCGGGAAGAACAGCGTGCCGGATTTCGAGCGGTAGAAGACGTACGCCTCGCCGCCGCATTTCACCGCGTACCGGCTTGCCGCGATCATCGTCATCTGCTGTTTCAGGAAGCCGTCGACCGCCATCTGCTTGACCTTGAGCAGCGAGTTCATGCGCTTGGAGAACGCGAGCCGGTGCGCCTCGCCGTATTGCCCGGCGTCCAGGGCCGTCTGGATCTGGTCGATGCGCGACTTGTACTTGGCCGTGTCCTCGCCGGACTTGGCGACCGCGTCCATGGCCGTGCGGAGTTCGCTCAGTTTGGTCTTGTAGAAGGCGGCCACGGCGTCCGGGATCGACACGACCTGCTTGGCGACCTTGACGTCGCCGCCAGCGATCCGGAACGAGCGCAACTGGTATGGCTTCAACTCGATCTTGATGCTCCCTTCCGCGTCGGCGCTGAGAGACTCGCCGGTTGAGAGGTCTGTGACTTGGGCGGTGGGCGCGAGGGTCAGTCCGGCGTTGGCGTCGCTCCACAGCAGGTTCGCCAGGTAGGCATACGTGCCGTTTGCAGTGTTGAGGTATCGCGCCGTGACCGGGTCTCTCATGCCCTCGACGTCCTTGAACGGGAGCGCCGGCAAGGCGCAGTACGCCTTGGCGAACTCGCGCATCTCCTCGTCGCGCCCCCAGGACCCGAGCGGCTGTGCGCCGATCAGGATCCGCTGCGAGTCAAGAATAGCGACGGAGTAGACCAACTCCTTGAGGAAGTAGCGCCCGAACGGCTTGATGTCCGCGTTCTGGAAATACGCATTGTAAACATCCTGCTTGAGGGACTTCCTAAAGCTCTCGTAATAGGTGGGATAAGTGTTCGAGTAGGCGATGCCGCTCTTGCTGAACGGCGCGAACTTCGCAACGTCGTAGATGGTCTCGTCGACGGTGGATTCCGGGTGGGCCCAGAACATCTCCCAGCGATAGCTCGTCGAGTGCCGGGTCGGGACCACATACACGTCCGGGAGCGCGGCGATGGCGTCGATGTCGAGTCCGGCGTTCTCGTAGACGCACGCCTTCGTGTCCAAGCCCTCCGAGGTCTCGTCCTCGGTGCTGCCGCACAACGGCTTGCCCATGATGTTGATGTAGAGCTTCAATTGGGGGTTCACCGCATGGACCGCAGTTTCGATCTCGCGGATGAGTCCGGTGGTCTTGTCTGCACGCCATCTCAGCCACTTGTCCTTGGCCGGCCCGGTCAGGAACGCGAAGCGCGACTTGAACTTGCCCGCCGGGTCTTGGGGAACCTGAACACCCGTCTCCTGGGTGAAGCTCGCGACGGTGGCGTCGCTGTAGCCGTCGTTCAGGCCGAGGCTTAGGATCCCGGCCCAGATCTCAATGCCGTCGAGCCCGGGGAGAGTGCCGTACCTCGCGGCCAGGTCCGTGATGTGCCAGAGGAGCATTCCCTTCACCTCGGGGTTCAGGAGATTCGGTTTGGGCCACTCGGCCGATTGGGGCAGCTTGCCTGCCGAACTGATCGAGAAGAGGTCCTTCCTGACGAACTCGTCCTTCCGGTCCGGCGTCTTGGTCAGGTCGGGCAGGGTGTAAAGGTTCACGATCGCGATGAAGCTCATGCCCCGCGCGTTGAGCATCTCGATGAACGCCGGCACCTGCCCGTTCCTGAACGGCAGGCAGCCGTTGCCGTAGACTCCGGCCTGGGGGCAGAACGTGTAGTCGTAGCGCAGGATCGGGTACGACACCGCATTCTGCCCGGTGTAGTCGAAGTAGTCGCACCACCGGTCCAGGACCTTCTCGACGCGCTGGATGCTGGCGCGCTCCTTCGCGTCGTCATAGTTGAGCATGAAATCGACGGTCTGGTCCTCGTCCATGTGCCCCAGGGCCCGGTGCGGCATGCCGTGCGGGTACTCGATCTTCAGCTTCGGGAACCGGTCGCCGTCGAGCGGCAGGATCGTGACCTTGGCGAGCGCGGCCGGGTAACCCTTGATCATGGTCCTGGCCTCGAACAGGTAGCTGTCCAAGCCCGGGTAGAACAGGTATTTCGTGCTCTGCATCTTTCCCGTGAGCGGGTATTCGTTCCCGCTCTGGATGCCGCCCTCGAGCCGGTCCCGGTGCTGCGCGGAGGTCGTCTTCGGGTACATGTACAAACCCATGGACCGGGGCACGTCGTCGGGCCAGTCGATCTGAAGCAGGACCGGCTTGCCGTTGCGTGCGGTTTCCGGGAACGCGATCTCGAACCCGATCCGGTCGCCGTTGTTGGCGCCGGCCTCGAGGTAGCGTCCCAAGGTCGAACTCTTCACTGTGCACTGTCCTTCGCGCAGCACGCCCGAGTCGTCCTCGACGGCAAAGTCCTTAATGAAGAGCGGCGCACCGGTCGTGAGCCCGGCATCGGTCGGCGGCAGGGCCGGCTGCGGGTTGTACACCGAAACGAGGAAGGACTTCTGCACCGTAGCGCCGTCCCGGGACACTCTGCACTTCAGCCGGTAAACGCCCGCGTTCAGGCGCCCCACGGGGAACTCCAGCTTCTGGGGGGCATTGACCGTCGCGGCGCGGTTATTCGAGAGCAGGCTCTTCCCGGATTCGTTCTCGCAGAACTCCATCGCGATAGCGACGGTCGCCGGAGTCGGGGCAATGCTACCCACGGCGGGCCGCGCATAGGTGCCGCCTGGCGCCAGGAGCAGTTCGAGTTTCTCGTCCATCCCGGCGAACAGGACCGCGCGGTCGAGGATGACGTCCACGGGCATGACGCTGCGGTACTCGCGGACGACCTCGTCCTCGGCGATGGGGCGCCGGTAGATCTTCAGTTCGTCGACGGCGCCATCCGCGTTTCGCTCCGTCGGGATGTCCGCACCCGAGCCGACACACACGGTCTTGATGCAGTCCAGATCGAGGTTCGTGAACCGCGACGTCAGTTCCCACGCACTGCCGCCGTGCCGGTACGGGATCCCGTCGACGTAGAGCCGGGTCCAGCCGCTGGCTTCCCAGGCAAGCGCGATGTGGATCCAGTCGCCCTTGAAGGCGTAGTCGCGCATCCGCCGGTTGATCGCCACCGGGGCCATCTCCTTGCGCGGCAGGTCGACCCGAAGCCATTCCCACAGCCAGACATTCAGCTTCGTCTTGCCGTCGGCATTCTGCCCGGTGAGCAGCGAGCGCCAGCCGCGATCCGCCATGCCGTCGCGATTGGGCTGGAACCAGAAGGAGACGGTGCCGCCCTGGCTGCTGAACAGCGTGCCGGCGTCGTACTGGAGCAGCGGCGGCGACTTCCTCCCGTCGGCATCCGTCGGCACTGCATTACCTGCGAACACAGCCCTGCCCTTCACCCCATCCACGTAAGAAATGCTCGACTCCTTGCTCGGGCGTATGGCCTCCCCGACAGCGGAGCTTGCGTCTGTGGCGCCGTCGAAGTTGGCGTAGAAGTCCGGCGGTCCGCCGCTTCCCGAGACGACCGGTTCTCCCGCCCCCTCGGCCAAGGATTCGGCTCGGCAAGAAGACACCTCAATGTCCAGATTGTGGCTGTAGAAGCTGATGCCTGCCACCGGCGGCACGTCGCCTTCCTCGGCCGTGAAGCTGCCGACCAGCTTCCCGTCGATATTCGCCTCAACGAACTGGCCGTCGACGAGGACTCTGAACTCCGTCCATGGCGCATCAGGCCCGACCGTCAGGGCGGGCGAGATCGGGCCGATCGTCTCGTTGTACCTGTCGGGCAGGCACCGGTTCAGGGCGTCAGCGCGCGCGTAGAGCATCAGCCTCTTTCCGTTGGCCCCGATCAAGAGCACGCCGAAATGGTGGTCGGAAGCCGGGACGGCCACCTGCCGGGCCTTGAATGCGAGAACGAACCGGGCGCACACCAGGTTGTCGGCAACGTTGTACGTGCACACGCCATTCCCATTGGCGCTGATCTTCAGGACGCCGGCGTCGATGCTGCAATGGCTCGGCAGTTTCGCGTCAGTCTTGAATGGTTCGTCGATGATAACCCCCGCCTGAGCCGTGACAATGGCGAGTCCCAGGAGGGTTGAGACGACGCGCAGGTTCATGAAGGCCATTGCGGTTCTATTCATGTTTGCTCTCCGTAGGGCGGTTGTTCCACCGTGTCACTCTGCGGGACTCCGCATACTCAACGCCCGGGCGTGGCAGCCGACATCGCGCAGGAAGTGCGAGGTGTGCGGTTCGTCGTCATCGGCGGGCCAGGCACGACTCCATGAAGCCGGCCATGTGCTCAATGGCCTCCCGGCTTTCGGGGAGCCCGCGGATCTGAAACACATGGACCATGCCCGGCCAGACTTCGAGCGTCACCTCAACCCCGTCAGATCGGGCCTTGGCCGCCACGCGAACGCTATCGTCACGAAGCATCTCATGCTCGCCGACCTGGATCAGCAGGGGCGGGATGCCGGTGTAATCGCCAAATACCGGCGATGCGAGCGGGTTGCGGCGATCCGCCCCCCCAAGATAGAGGTCCACGAACACCGGCATGCACCGTGCACTACAGATGGGATCGTCTTCGGACCGCATTGATTCACTGGCCAGCGTCAGATCAGTCGAAGCCGACAGGGGCATAGCCGCTACCGGCAGTGGCCGATGGCGGTCTCGCAGCGCCAGTAGCGTCGCCAGGGTCAAGCCGCCGCCGGCCGAATCCCCGGCAATGAACGTTGCCTTGGCAGGCGCCGGGCCGTTCGGCCCGGATGCGAGCATCCACTCGTGGGCGCAGACGCAATCCTCAATCGCCGCTGGGAAGCGGTGTTCCGGCGCGAGCCGATAGTCGGGCAGGAGGACGGCGCACTTTGCCGCCGCCGAAATGTCGGCAGCCAGGGGAAGGTAACTTGCGCCTGAACCGGAAACATAGCCACCACCGTGCAGATACAGAAGCCGCAGATCAGGGTCGGCGCCGGGCGCCATGACCCATTCACAGAGCATGCCGTTAATCTGCCTCTGGATACATTTGACGTCGCTGTTGGCGGGCGCTTGGCGCGTCGCCATGCCCTGGCGCAGTCCGTCGAGGTTGAACTCGTTGCCCACGGCGCCGAACGCCGGCCTCCGACGCAATTCCTGTAAGTACTCGCGACTTTCCCGTGACGGCATCAGGTGTCTCCTATTTGTGCTGCGCACCGAGCAGGTCACACGCCGAAGTGCGAGACTGAGAGCCTGCCGGTGTACGCCCATGCCGGGCGTGATTCGGGGCCGCAACTCGCGGTTGGGCGGGTGCCCATCCTTACCGACGCACCCCAGGTTTTACGCATATCTGTCTGCCTTGAGGGTATCCCCCTCCTCCGCTCGGAAAGCCGTCGCCTTTCCTGTCACTCCTCCGTCATGGTGAAATCGTCGAACCAGATGGTTCCGTCGTCGCCGCTCAGGGTGACAAGCAGGAGGCGGCATTTCGCCCAGGCTTCAGCGTTCGGAACCGTAAAGCGCAGTTCGAGCTTCTGCCAGTCCACGCCGACCGCCGCCTGGGCGCTCTGCGGCGGCACCAGGAATTCATTCGCGTCGTTCTTTCCCTGGAATGCGACCTTAACCGAACCGGCGGCCTCCCGCTTCGCGTACACGGTGGCGCGGTACGTGCGTCCGGGCTGAGCAGGGAAGCTCTTTGTGAAACAGCAACTTCCCTGTGCCTGCATCTTCAGGCTGCCCGGACTGCTTCGCCCGACCTGGTCGTCGCGCGTGAACTCGCTCTTGGACTCGGGCGCTTTCCACGATCCCCAGACCGTGCCTATCTCGTCCTGTACCGGATAGAAGGCTTTCGGCGGGAAGGCCACGATGCGGAAAGACCGCGACGGGACCTTGATGTTGAACTTGCCGGCGACGACGTTGATGTCGGCGCCGATATATTCCTCGCGCGCGGCGAAATCACCCGGCGCGATTCTGCCGACATCAAGGGTGGCGTTGCGCGGCCGGATGTCCTTGTTGGCCAAGATCAGCACGCGCCGCTTTTCCGGGCATTCGTACCAGGTGACGCGGACGTCGGCCTGGGAACTGGTGATCTCCTGCTGGTTGTAGTAGAGGTGTACGCGGGTCTCGGGCGACTGGACACCATACTTCTCCAGGGCGTCCCACACCGTTTGGACGGGCGCCCCGGCCGCGTAGTCCTGGCACGTCTCCACGTCGTGGGACAGGAGCATGGCCAGCATGGCTTCGGTATAGGGGAACGCCGCCGGTTTGAAATAGTCCACATTCGCCTGCCCCAGGGCGGGCAGGAAGATCACTCCGGTGCCCAGCACATTGCGGTTGTACTCACTGCGGTAGATGGCATCGGAGAGTTCGTCCGTATACCCGAATGGATTGCGCTGTAACAAGGTGTTGTGCTGTTCGCCTGGGAAGAAGTAGTCCGCCAGGCCATGCAGGAATGGCATGTAGGAGCGCTGGGCGTGCAACATGACCGTCCGGTGTTGGGCATGGCAGAAGCGGACGGTGCGTTCTACCAGCTTGCGTTTGCTCAGCAGCGCAAAGGTCTTGATGGTGCGGCCAAAGTTGTCCTTGAAAGCGCAGCCGTGCGTTTCATTGCCGCATAGATTTGACCCGCACAGGTCGTAGTAGATCTGCCAGACGCGGTCGCCGTAGGGGTGCGCCAGAAGCTTCTTGATGTTGCCCAAGTAGTAATCGTTGATCATGCCAGCGTTGCAGGCGGGCACCGTGAAGTGATATTCCGTTTCATACTTGCCGTCGCCCAAGGGTTTGAGATACGACATCTTGTAGATGTAGTCTCCCGGAATGTCCCAGTATTTCCTGAAATACACGGCGATATCGCTGGCATCGGTCAGCGAGTTGGCGGCACCGTATACCGACACCGTGTTGGGAACCTTGCTCTTCAGGCGGCACGCCAGATCGGACTCGTGCGGCTCATACGTGAAAACGCCGGTCAAGCCTTCGCCGCCGTTCATGCTTAGGTGCGGGGTATCGCTCCGACTGCTGTCGCCGAAACGGATGAGGCGGTTGCGTATCGGCAGCGGCCGGGTCGGCGTCGCGATGAACAGGGCTTGATAGGACGTACTCTCCGGCAGTTTCACCGCGTTCGTGACCATGGTGACCGAGCACTGCCCGCTGGCCTTGTTGACAAAGAACACCGGCCGCGCCGGGTCATAGACCCAGTTGGCGTCATGCGGCATGGCATAGGCGAAACCGCCCTTGTCCTCGGAAACCAGCCAGAGCTGGGTAACCGTCAGCCAGCCGCCGCCGGTCGGATACGGGAACTCGAATTCCGGACCCTGGCCCTCCTGCAGGAGCGGCGTCAGCAGGTACTGGCAGACGTCCGCCCGAACACGCCAGTCCAGCCGCATCGACTTGATCTCCGGACTGCCCTTGATGGTGAAATCACACTTGATCATGCCGTCGAACTCGACCGTGGTTGCATAGTCCAGCGTGAAATCCGCCGCCTTGCCGGTCCCGGTGAAGGTCACCGTGCAATTGCTGCGGTGTGTCGGCCCGGCCTGGTAGCTGATCTCCGCCATGCCCCGGGGTGTTTCAACGATGAGTCGAGGACAAGCCTCCAGCAATGACTTGCCGTAGGCGCTGACCTCCGTGGGCAGGGGGCCATCCCCGAATTGGTACACACGGTTCCAGAGCGTGACCGAGTGGTCCTGCACCGCAAAATCCTGCCAGATATCCGGCACGACATCCTCGGCGCCAACGCCGTTCCCGGCAAAGGACAGGTCGGGCCGGACAATGGAAGCGCTCACCTTGTCCTTTCCGCCCAGACTGGTCTCCAGACGATACGTTCCCGGCTGGTCGACGCCTTCGATGATTCTGCATTCGCTGTTCCGGGAAAAAGTCCATTGGCCGCTGGCAATGGTCTTATCCCCTCGAGTCAAGCGGTAATCCATGGCCAGCTTGCCCTGAGTCAGGAGGGCCAGGTCCGCCTCTGGCAAGGCCGAGAAATCAAGTTCGGCTTCCAGCCGATCGAGTTTGTCAATCGGCCCGGTGTTCACTCCATTCAGTTTCACGTCATAGGCCTGGACTGTGGCGGCGGACTGGTCCAGCAGGAGTCGCGCATACTGATTCTTGATCTCCAACGGCGAGCAGGCCCGGGAGAAGATTTTCAGGTCATCGACCGCGACGTCCCAGGTGTGGTTGTCTTCATAGAAGCGGCTCTTGACGCCAATGAAGGAGTCCCTCGCGTCCGGAATCAGTCCGCTGGTCTTGTCGGCCTTGTCCGGCAGCATGGCCTCTCCGGCAGGTTCGCCATTCAGGTAGATTGCCAGTTTCCTGGCGGTCCACGTGACGGCGAGTTGGTGCCATTGGTTCCTCTTGATCCCTTTCCGGGAGACCTGTACCCGTCCAACTTGGCCCCACCCTTGCGGCGGTTCGGAACTGCGCCAGTCAAAATAGACCGTATCGCCATATTCATAGAGCTGGTATTCGATATGGCGGGAGTCCTGCTTGAATAGCATGTGGAGCAAGGCAATGTTGCCGCGCTTCTGGCCGTCGGTCGTCTCATCGCCGGGTGTGTACCCCAGTGCGTTCACCCACAGGGTCATACTGCCCTCGTGGGGCGAGGCGTTGCCCAGTGCGTCAAACTTCAGGTCTTCGCCGGGCTCCGGCTTGAAGCCCTGCTGGGTGTCGAAGCCGACGCATCCTCGGAGCCCCAATGCCACGTCCTTCATGGTGGTGGAAATCGGGTCCCCCTTGGCAAGATCCGCGTTCACGCCGCGTGTGTCAAAGGTCACGGAAAAAGTCAGGTCTTTGTCTTTCAGCTTCTCCGCCATCGGGACTTCCCGATACACTCCCGCGGCGCCAAGCAGCACTGGCATGCCCAGGAGAATCACGAGCAAACGGCCTTTCAGCATGAGTTACTCCGTTGCTTGAAAGAATTCGAAGTCGTCGAAAAAGGCCTGTCCCGATGCGGCGTTGGATACTCCGAGCGTACAGAGCAGTTGTGCGGCCTTCTCCCATTTCCCGGTTTCAAGGATCTTCACGCTAAGTACCATCCTCTTCCAGCCATCGCCTGGCACCTGCTCACCCTTGAGGACGGTGCTTTGTACGCCGGTGCCGAGGAAATGTTTCTCTTCATCCTGGCACTGAAAGCCGAGGGCTATTTCACTGTCCGGGGCCATGTCTTTGGCTCTGACATATACCAGCGCGGTGTAGGTCTGGCCGGGTTTGATCGCGAAATGCCGCAGAAAGCAGCAAGCCGCGTTGAGCGGATTATCCGGCCCCACGGCGATCTCCAAAGATCCCGGCGCGTTGTTGCCCAACTGCTGGTTGTGCACGAATGTGACAAGCGCGCCTTCGGCCTTCCAGTCCGACCATTTGCCTGTGGAGAAGTCGTCCGCGAAATCTGTGCCGGTTCCAGCCCACGCACTCATGCTGATTACAGCGGCGATCATAACGCCCAGCGGCCAGTTTCTCATGTCTTGTCCTCCCGTAGCAGAACGCGGCGGAATAGCTTACCGCGCACCCTAACCTAAGGTACGCGGTTCCTGTCGCGGATAAAGGGTAACATATTGCTATTTGCGGGACGCTCTTGCCGACGCCTCAGATCGTGGCACGGGGACACAGCGGCTTGGGCCACGCTATTGACCATCGGCGTTCTCAGCACCCCAAGCCGGGCTGGACCAGGCCATGTCCCCGCGCTTCGTCGCGACGCGGACGTAGCAGAACCGGTCGGGAGCCAGTTCGCCCACGTCGACGACGGCTTCTATTCGTCGCGAGTCGGCCTCGGGCTGGACCCGCTCAATCTCGCCCTCATTGCCGATGATGGCAACGTTCAGGATCCCCGCTTCGCTCGCGGCGCGGATTGCCAGCCGGCCTCGCTTCTTGTCGCCTTGCGCTTGCCACTCGGTGTCCAGGTAAATGCGGCTCAGCGTCGTGGCGTAGGTTCGGCGGCCCTTGATGGAATCAAAGATGGCGTCGCGCATCAAGCACGGTGCGATGCATGCGGTAAGGCCTTGGGGATACAGGTCCGCGTAACCTGCGACGTCAGACTGACGGGCATGCAGATCGTCGCCCGGGCGCCCGTCGTGGATGTCGCCGCCGCCCACGAACCCGAAGCGATAGCCCTTCCGCAACGCGTCGATGACGTGCCGGCCCTGCACCTCCCCGTCGCAGGCCCGAATGGGCCGGGGATTGCCTTGAGCCGCGGGACACTCGCTGCTGCCCCAGACGGAGTACACCTCGACGGCCTTCTCGTACGTGGGATTCCAGCCCAGCTCCCAATCGCACCCCATGACCTTGTTGGCACTGTGGTGCGGGATCGCAATGGGGTCGAGCTCGCGCAGGTTGTCCAAGGCGGCCCACAGCTTGGGCAAGGTGTCATAGCGCGGGTCCGTGCAGCGCAGGATCGGTCCGTGGTCCGCGCGATAGTAGATGTTGCGGTGGCCCGGCCTGCTGTTTGTCCACTCCTGACCGACGAGCGTGACGAACCGGCCGGGGGAGTTGTGGTCGTTGGTCACCGCGATGAAGTAGTCCCACTGCCGGTCGGTCAGGGCCTCGACGTGGTCGCTGATGGCGCCGAAGTCGAGAAACGCCTCGTCGCGGGCAAAGGCATAGAGTTCCTCTGGACAGCGGATGCCGTCGCTGAAGAACGTTTGCCAGTGCGGGTCGCCCCAGTAGATGCGTTCAACCGGCGGCGCGGGCGTGACAAAGACCGGGTTGGCCCAGCACTCGAGCCCGGAGGCTGGGTCAATGACTCTGAGGAAATGGAACCCGGGCTCGGTCCAGCGGTACCCACCGAACCGGCCGACGGGCCGCCGGTCACCCGGGAACACGCCCTGCTGCAGGCCGTCGAAGGTGATGTCTTGGGTGCCCGACAGTGCGGCGCCGCCGTCGAGCCGCAGCGTTCCCTGCCATTCGGGCAGGCAGTTGTCGAGATACTGAATGCGGCGCTCGGCATTCAGGTTGAAGGGCCCGCGCAGTGCGGGCTTAGGCGTGTTCCACTGCGCCGCACTCGGGATGGCCCGCACCGGACCGGTGAGCTTGACACTGAGCCCGAACTCCTCGCCCACCCCCATCCGGGAGGGAATGATGCACAGCATGCCGTCTGGGTTCATCTACCGCTCCTGCGAGGACATGAGGTTCTACGCTCCTGCCAAGACGGGCGCTCGGGACGAGAGACCCGGTGCGCCGCCGTGGGTGCACTTGTGACGCAATGACTCGGTGACGCAGTGACTCAGTGACATGGGACGAGGACCAGAATACGACAAACAGGTTGGTCGCAGCGCGCCAATAGGGAAGCCCAATGCCACCGACTCAGGCCTGGCTTCGTACGACGTCGGCTCGTAGTTCCGCGTTCACGCGGTCCGGGGCGTGTCGCCCCAGCGAGCGGAGACCTACCGCTCCTCGCCCTCTCGTTGTCCATCGTCCACGCGCTCCTCAGTACTGCGACAGAACCAGAGGCAACGGGTCCAGATTCCGAGTCAACCGCCGCGTCAGCCGCCAGAGCATCTCATCCCGCACCTCGCGGAAGCTGCCCTGCAGGCAGTCCTCGCAACCGACGTAGTCCTGGAAACCGTACCGTTCCTTGCGCGGGTCGGGCGGGATCGGGGCGAGGCACGCGGCGTCGGCGAACGCGCGCCAGTCCAGGATCGGCGTTTCGGATTTCAAAATCCGGCGAGTGTAGAGTTCGGGCGTCAGGTGCACCTTGCCAAACGCGCCGGTGCGGTAGCCATGGCGCTGGAACAGCTCTGGCGTGGTCGTCTCCTGCGGGGGAAGGATACCCATGCCGCGAATGCCGATCGCGGCAGGATAGCGACCGGTGAACACCGAACCCCGCGACGCCATGCAGACCGGGCTCTGACAGAAGGCATTCTCGAAAACCACACCCTCCCTGGCGATCCGGTCCAGGTGCGGAGTCCGCACCGCCGGATGCCCCATGCAACCGAGGCAGTCGGCGCGATGCTGGTCGGTCATGATCCAGAGTACGTTGGGTCGTGCTGCCATCCCGCTGCGTCCTCATCTTGTGAATCGTCGGCGCCGCACGCTCGATACGCGTCTGGCAGAGCGCGGGCCCTAAGGATGGCAGCGAGTGTTCCTGCCGGTCCCCAATCGGTACTCTCCATGGATTCCCATACGTCAACAATATGCGTCATTCATGGGGCGTGCGATTGACAATTATTGCTTTCCCTATCCACTTGTTGCGCACCAATACCACGCTGCACGAGGATTCAGCACAGGTAAATGCAGCCATCCTATTTCGCGCCCGCTGCCGGTTCCGCAAAGCGAGTTTTGGCGGCCCCTCCCGGTGCGTGCGCGGCATCCCGTCCGCCGAGACAGACCACGGCGCCGTCCATGGCGGCGAGGTAGAGCCGCCCGCGTGCCGCGATCAGGCCGTCGAAGACGGGCGGCGAGTCGAGCGGGTACTCCTTCGCGGTTGTCCCGTCGCCGGGCTTGACGGAGAGAAGACTCCCGCCTTTCTTGCCCAGGAACGCAGCTTCGGCATCGAGCAGTTCCTGGGGCGCGGGCTGCCCGGGCTTGAGCTGGGCGTAGACTTTCTCCTCGTCCATGGCCGTCGGCGGCCCGGCAATGAACAGCGCCCCATCGGTCAATGCCATGGCTCGAACGTGGATCGGCAGATCCTGCGTCCAGAGGCGTGCGAACTCCGCACGCGGCAGCGCGCCCGGTTGAGCGCCGCCCTCACGGCCGGGGATCGGCGTCGACCCGGCATCCTTGCTGGCCGCGAACAACTCGTACGTCAGCGCTGCCGTCCAGCGGTAGTTGTCGGGCTTCATCCCGTAACCGTATACGGAGGAGTCGTCCATGGCCAGGATCTTGCCGGCGGGAAACTCGCGTCCGGAGAGGTACCAGCCTGCGGCGCCGGACCGGAACCGCGTGCCGTAGATCCAGTAGGCACGGTGCCACCACGCATCGTGCAGGAACCCGTCCGACCCGAACAGGTGCCGCTCGCCGTCCTCGCGCGGCGCCAGGGTCTGGCGGTCGAACGCGAGCTCGCGGAGGTAGACGATGTCACCGACAGCAGACAGCACGTCGGGCAGGCCGCCGGGCATGTCGATGCTGTCGCCCATCGCACCCCAGGAGAACATGTAGCGCTTCCCGGCCTGCGGATCATTGATGTCGGCGCAGAAACGCCCGTTGCGGATGCTCAGGCTGTAGGGACCGTTCCAGAACGCGGAACCGCTTCCAAGAATCATCACGGCGTCCTTGCCGCCTTTCGGCATGGTCTCGGGTCGCACCCACACGGAGAGGGTGATCGGACTGGCGAAGTTCAGGTCGGCCGGACTGCCGCACTCGAGCCAGGCGTCCGTGCCGTTGAACTGCAGGGCGTGTCCCGTCCCGTTCGGGACCCATTCGGCGCCGATCACCTTGCCGTCGTGTCCGTTGCCCGAGCGGTCATGCGCGATCTCACCCGTGCCTTCGTCGAACGTCAGGTGCACGGCCAGCCCGTCGTTCAGCGTGTCGCCCCCGGCGCGTGCCGGACCGGGTGCTGCCGCTGCTGGCCGCTCAGACTCGTAGATCGCCTTGACTTCCGCGAGGGAGAGCGCACGCCGGTAGATGCGCACGTTGTCGATCGGGCCTTTGAAGAACCACTTGTCGAGCTGATGCCCGATACGCAGGCCTTGGTAGGTGGACTTTCCGTCGGCAACGCTTGGCTCTACCGACTCGCCGCGGCCATCGATGTAGCCGGTCGCGGTCTTGCCGTCCCAGATCAGGGCCACATGCACCCAGTCCTTGCCGGGCGTGAACTTGTCTCCATCCTCCTGACCGGTGATGCTCTGTTCGCGAACGAGCTGCCCGGACTTCAGATCCAGCGCATAGAGACGCAACCCGCCGTCCAGGTAGGCGGAGCGGCCGGCGACGCAGTACGCCACACCGTCCTCAACGAGAATGCTGCCATGCACCGGCCACGCCGACTCGAGCCGGTCGTTGTCGACGACACGGCGTTCCGTCGGGCCAGGGCCAGCGCGGAAGCGCCAGGCCAGTGCGCCATCGGTCGCGCGCAGGCAGTAGACCCAGCCATCACGGCACCCAAAGACCACCCGCCCCTGGCTGACCGTGGGCGGCGAGTCGATTCGCCCGCCGGTCGTGAACTGCCAGGCGTCCTTCCCATCGGCGGCATCGAGAGCGTGAATGGCATGGTCGTCGACAGCGGCCACGAACACACGGCCATCCGCCATGACCGGGCTGCTGAGATGCCCGCCGATCACGGTCCGCCACGCCGGACTCAAGTCCAGACTCGGCACCGTTGTCCTGGCTCTACCGCTGCGCGCCGGGTCGGAGCGGTAGCTGGGCCAGTCTTGTTCGTTTGTGTTCGCGGATGCGAGGTCGGCGGCGGCGGCAGGACCGGTTTCCAGTCTGGGCGCCTCCGCCTGGGGTGGCGCAGCGGCATTCACCGCCGGGGCCAGGGCCATGAACCCGTTCAGCTTCGCCTGGATATAGCAGGCGCAGGGGTGCGGCGGCAGGTACAGCAGGCCGTTGCACGGCATGATGCCATACTGACACTCGCCGCGCGCCCAGTTGTTCCGACACGCAGCCCCCGTCTGGATGTCGATGAACTCGGTCCCGGTCCTGGCCACGAGGATGAACTTGTCCGTGGCCTTGTTGCGATAGCAGCGGTGATGGTGCACGGACGTGAACGCCGCGGCCGTGGAGAGATTGCGCTTGACCTCGCCGGTCATGGGATCCAGCCCCTGGGTGAAATCCTCCGTGTTGCGGATCTTCGAACTGCCGACCCAGACCAGGCCGTCAATCACGAACAGGTCGCCCGGCGCCCGGTGCGTATCGTAACTCTTGCAGGACCAGAGCCGCGCGCCCGTGGCGGCCGAGAATGCGATCATCTCGCCCGGCCCGCCGGTGTAGTACAACGACCATGTCGGACTGTGCACCTTCGATCCGGGCGGCGGCGGCACGACATCCGCATTCCGGTCCTCGCTCAGGACGACGTCACCGTAGGCGACCAGCGTGGGCGCTGACCATGTCGGACGCGTCGCGGGCGACGGACGCGGGCTCTGCCATTGCTCCGCACCCGTCTTGGCGTCGAGACCGATGACGGCGTCCGGCGTCTGGTAGAAGACGCGAGGTCCGGTCACTGCGAGCGTCATGGCGAACATATTCAAACCGGGCTTCTTCCACAGCACGTTGCCGGTGGCTGCGTCGACGGCCATCAGGCCGCGCGCCGGTTCCGGGGTTCGAACCACGGCCCAGGGCCGGTTCTTCACCGGCGCCGGCGGTGCTGCCGCCAGATCGCCCACGACGAGAAACAAGGTCCCGTCCTGCCACAGCACTTCCTCGGTGTTCTCCGTTCCGGCATAGGTCATGACCGTAGCGCCGGTAGCCGCGTCGAGGGCCACCAGGGGTGCGGGATAACCGAGCGTGACATACACCTTGTCCCCCACCGCGACCAGGCGTCTGGCAATCTCCGGCGGCCCGTCAAAGAACCCCCACAGGTGCGGGGCCCAACTTTCCAGTGGCCGTTTCCAGAGTTGCACGCCGCTGAACGCGTCGTGCGCCACCAGCGACCAGCGCCCGGGAAAAAGAATCGACGCCGGCAAGCCTTCGTCGGCAATGTAGAATATCCGTCCACCCGCCGAGACCACAGCGCTGATGCTGGCGAGCTTCTCGTGGTGCCGCGCAAACGCCGGCCCACCGAGCCACTGCAGGCGTTGCGGCGGCCCGACCACGGTGTCGTGAGCCACGGCGTTGTTACTGGCGTCGTGCAGGTAGTGCGTCCATTCGTCGAGTTCCGCCGGTCGCGGCTTGATCAACGTCCGCCAATCCTTGCCCTGCTTCACATACGCGACGCCGTTCGGACACAGGACCCGCATCACCTCGTCCTGCGTCACCGCCCCCAGGTTCTCCGCGATCAACAGGTTGACCAGGTTGTCGGCATACGGCAACGCGGCCGCTGTCCAGCGTTCCGCAGTGACCTTGCCGTGGATCCCGAGCGACCGAAACAGGGCGCGAGCCTTGTCGACATTCGCCGCGTCGGCGTCCAGGCCGTGCACGACAACCCCGTCCCCCTCCCCCAACACGGCCGTCACCTGCCCGTCGCCACAGCCGAGGTGTACGATCAGGCCGCCCCGAACACCCGTGGCCGCCAGCGCCTGGCGCGCGAACTCCTGGGCCGCGGGATCCGCGGCCCAGGATACCCACGGCATGAAGACGCACCACCCCAGCAACGCGATCTGAGTCAGGAATCTTCCCGCGACGGTCGTCCATACCTGGCGTTGTCGTCTCATCGTCATTCCTTTCGGCACTGGCCACGGTACTCCACGAGCGCGGTCCAGCGGTTGCAGTTACCGCTCGGTTCGCCGATCGCATGAAAGAGCTCACCCGGCGTGCCGCCGCTGATCGCGATGGTAACGCGGACCGGCGACGTGACCACCACGTCCGCGCAGGTGTTCCTGGCGCGATGCAGTGCCGACACGTGCCAGGCGCCATCGTGCGCCAAGACCTTCTCCCCATTGATCCACACCGTCGTCGCAGCCGATGCCTGAATGACGAAACGACGCTTCGAGTTCCGCGAAATGAAATCCTTGCATTCGAACTGCGCCACGAGCACGCGGTTCTGCCGCGCATACGGTGCGAGATCGAGGAAGTGAGAGGCAGCTTCCACGCACTGCGCAGCGGCGGGGCGCACGGGTTCCTTGTCGGCGATTTCGCGAAGGTCCCAAACGCTGAACGGGATGGTCATGAGCAGGCCCGCCGTCAACTCCTGCACAACCCCGTTCACCTTGCACAACACGCCGAGCTGGGACGAATACGGGCGCCAGGCGTGCTCTTCCGGCATCGCGGTGAGCGACATCGACACGGTTGCCTTGGGCTTGACCGTGACGCTCAGTTTCGTGCGGCCGCCAAGCCGCCACCCGAGCGGCGCACGCAGTTCAATGGCCGCCTTGATCGCCCGGTTCGTTACGTTCGTCACGACCAGCCGGAAACGGCCGCGCTGGCCGGGTGCGACCCGCACCGCGGCCGGGTAGTCGAGCCTGACGTGGAGCGGGTAGTCGGCCAGCACACTTGCCGAGTCGGGCACAGACAACGTGCGCAGGGCGCGTCCGGTGGCTGCAGGGTAACGCTCGAGGCAGGCCAGGCGCGATTTCGGCCCCTTGACCAGGCGTACCGACGAGCCGTAGTATGACAGCGCCTTCTGCGCCAAAGTGCCGGTGATGTCGGTGAGCTCATCCAGCGTTGCGGGCGCCGCGATGCCCGTGATGTAGCCGCCGATGGCGATCTTCTCGCCGATGGGCTTCTTCCACTCCTCGCCGATGCCCTGCGGGTTGATCAGCCCCAGGATGGCGCCGAGGGTGGCGCACGTGCAGTCGGCATCGTAGCCGCAGTTGACGGCAGCCAGGATCGAGCGCCCGAAGTCGCCGCCGCCCGCGTACCAGCCGAGCACGATGATGGCCAGGTTGATCGCCACGTCGGTGAAGTTCTGATGACCATGCGACCGGTTGAGCCGCTCGAACACCGCGGCGCGCTCAGGCTGGCGCGCCCATTCCTCACGCACGAAGCGCACGGCCCGCGCCACCCGGCACTGCGCCGGGATCGCCTGCAGGCCGGCATCGATGAGGCGCTCCCGATCCGACTCGACGAACGCGAGACTCTCGATGGTGGCCAGGAACTCCGCCGCGTACACGCCTTCGCCGGCGTGGTCCGAGCGGGCATCCTCGCGGGCAAAGCGTTGCGCCAGACCCGGGTCGCCCGGGGCCAGGCAAGCCCAGAGCTCAGTGCGTATGGCCGCACCCATTCCGGCAGTGAACCCATTGTCATAGGCGCCGCTCAACGGCGGTCGCAGACCTTGGTCAAGGTTCCGGATGCACACGCCATACTCGTCCGGCCACGCCTGGATGTTCGCGGGCCACGCACGCGCGAACAATGTCCCGGTGATGGGGAACCCCGATTCGCGCAGTCGCGCCAGCCACACGAGCTGCAGGTCTAGGTCATCGTTCTCGAGCATTGCCGTCGGCACGGGATCGTAGTAGGTCAGTTCGCGCGGCGGAGTCCGCCCCTCCCACGGCCCGCCGAGCGTGCCGCCGATGGACTTGCCCAGCCAGCAACCGAATACCTTGGTTCGATACGCGTCATACGTGATGCTCGACATTGCGCAACCTCACTTTCAGATTGACATGGACTCTGATTCGGCATCAGGGCATTTCCGCCTTCGGCGGTGCCGCCCGTCCAGGGGCGCCGAGTCTCTCAGAACCTGTGCAATAAGGGCTTGTGCGTGTCTTCGCCTTCGACTGGGCTCGGCGGACCGCCAGGTTTATTGCACAGGTGGATTCCTTTCTTGACACCTTCTCACTCGAAACGGTTTTTGCCGGCACCGGGCACAGCGTCTCAGCCGCCGACCCAAACCGGGCTGGCCCAGCCCACGTGCCCGTCGCGCTGGGTGACGCGCGCATAGTAGGCGCCACCTGTCGAGGACGCATCTTCCCACTCGAGTTTGACGGCATCGGCGGCGACCTTTTGTGTGTGAACCACCTCGCCGTTGCGGAGGATCTCCACGGTTGAAAGCGTCGCCTCGCCGATCGCCCGCACGGATACGGCCTGCTGTGGCCGCGCGGCGGTCTCGCCGCCCATCAACGTGTCGTTCACCCGGAGATCGATGAGCATTCGCGCCCCGGTTGTGCCGTAACACCGGCGGGCCATGAGCGCATCGAAGAGGGCTTCGCGCGTCAGCGCCGGGGCCAGCACGCACGCCAGCCCGCCGCCCTCGAACGTGCGGTTACCCTGGCCAGGCCGCCCGATGTGATTGTCCGTCCCGCCAATGATGCCCATGCGCAGTCCGCGCGCCAGCGATGCACGGTAGGCGGATTCGTTGCCGTCCTCCGACGAGCCCCAGCCGCTGTAGATCTCGATGAGTCGCTGGGCCGGGCCATCGGTCACGGACCAGTCGGCGGGGGACAGGTACTTCGGGTGGTGCGGAATGGCCACGAACGGTTTCCCGTCCTGCGCCAGGGTCTTGTACAGGTCGGCAGGGTTGCGCCCGCGCGGGTCATCGGCCGGCACGCATAGGCCGTCGCCGCCGCGATAGTAGATGTTGATGTGCGGTTTTCCACCCCACTCGTACCCGAGCAGGGTTACAAACGCGCCGGGGTTGTGGAACCGTGCCGCCGCGTCCTTCGTCATGGCCCACTTGTCGGACGCGCGATGCACCATGCTGGGCTGGCCCTTCTCGAAGTGGTCTGAGATGGCGGCGAAGTCCAGGCCGAGCACGTCGCGGGCGAACAGGTACGCGTCGTCGAGGCTGCGAATGGCGTCGCTCAACTCCGTGTGCGTGTGGATTTCGCCGAAGTACACGTTGTAGCCCTGCACCCACTCGCCTCTGACCGAGGGATTGCTCCGGCCCGCGAGGCCGTCGTTGCGGTTCGTGGCCACGACGCGCCGGAACCCGTCGCCGGTGTCCTCCGTCGCTTCGTGGGCTGCCACCGGCAGTTCGGAACGATTGAGGGCCGCGTCGATGGGGACAACGCGTGCGGCGAGTTCGTCTCCCGCGGAGCATGCCGGCACAGTCACGCGGTAGCGCTGTGCCGTGTCGCCCATGACCCGCACAGCGGGCAACGGCAGCACGGCCGCGTAGTCCTTGTTGCCCTCGGCATCGACCGCCAGGTTGAAGAAGTAGGTGCCGCTGTAATCGATCGGCAGGACGGGTTGCCCGCACGGGTCGCCAATGACGATGGCGAGTTGGTCGCCCGGCGCCAGAGGCGCGTCCAGCACCACCACATCAATGACCGTGTGCACGGACCCGGCGGTGGTGATGGTGCCCTCAATACGGCACGCGCCCGTGGCACGCGCGGTGATGTGACTGCTCACGTAGCCGGGGTAGGTCTGCGGCGAGTGCCGGAGGAAGAAAGTCGTGCAGTCGCGCTCCTGCGCAATCCCGCCCCAGAACTCGGGCAGCAGCAGCGTCACGTGCCCGCCCACGGCGATCGCCTTCTGCGGTACAAGCGTGATCGTCACGGTCGAACGCCGGCCGGCGAAGACCGCGTCCGGCGTGGCGTGGGCCGTGGCGGGGAACGGCGTCTTGTACAGCAGTTCGCGCCAGAGCGTCCGCACCTCGCCGCGCGACCAGACGCGGTAGTGCGCGTCATCCGCCAGCGAGGTCGTGATCATCGTCGGCATCATGCCGAAATGCGTGAATACGGTGCGTTTGCCATTGTCCATCGATATCCTCCGTTGGCGTCGGTATCGCGCCGCAATATGAACTCGTTCTGGAACCGCCGCCGAACCACTTACGGGAGTGGCTCGGCGCGTCCCGCGCCGAACTGGGGTGCGCCGGCCGGCTCTGTCCGGCGAAGTTGCCTGGACGAAGACGGATCCCCGGCCGAGGGCCTCGGTCCGGGACAGACCTGCGCACCCCGCTGCGGTCCCGGAGGTCCCGCGCCACTGTCGCTCCGCGGTGGGCCGTCCTCACCGCACCACGGTCAGCGCCACCAGCCCGAGTTTCAGCCCCGCGACATCCTGTTTCGCTGTCATCTCCACAGACGCGATCGGGTCGTCGGGGCGCGGGTTGACCCATTCGTACGCCTGGATGTTAACCGGTTCGCCTGACTTGGTACAACCCTCCCAGGCCAGGGTTGCGTCCCAGGTCTGCCCATAGAGCCAGGGCATCCACGGGTTCTGGCGCGGCGCCCGCGACAGCCAATGCGTGATGTTTCGGCCGTCGATGGCGACGTCCGCGGTCTGGCCGCTGGCGTAGGTCACGTGGTACTGGCCGTAGGCTCGCAGCCCTACGGCCGGTTCGTCCACCGCCAAGGCTTGCAGGAAGACCAGACTCCGGGCCGTCATGTTCACGGGGATCTTGGCGCTGGTCGCTTCGATCCCCTGCCCGGTCTTCGCATTGCCGACCACCACGCACTTCTCGCCGATCTGGTAGTCGACGCCAAACAGCCGCTTGGCCCCAGCCGGCGGTGCGACCAGGCCGTGCCGCATGCTGGCGCCGAACCACGCATTTTCGGTCCCTGACAACGGCCGGTTCGCAGCCGGTTCCAGGCTCACGGGTGCGAAGTTCGCCCCCGCGAATCCGGATGGCCTGTCCTTCCTGATGATCGACGCAGCCAGCACGGCCTCAGGCGACCACGTCAGGTGGTCCGGATCCGGCATAGCCGTGTCCCAGGCGCAGGCCACGCTGATCATCGAGTCGGCGCCGGGCGACCGCGTCGCCAGGAACCCCCAGTCCGTGACCAGGACGCCCATCTGGTTGATGGCGTGGATCCCCTGCGTGATCCAGTAGTTGTTACCGGTCTTGTGCCAGGGACAGCCGATGACCCGGAACCCCTTTTCCGCAAAATACGCCAGGGACGGGTAGGTCTTGGCGTTGCAGTAGTGCCAGTCCGCGATGATCACATCCTTGCGGATCTTGTCGGCCGCGGGCGCGACATCGAGCCCGCCATAGTACGGGTTGCCGCTGTTGGCCGCATCGACACCGAGCGGTTTCCACCGTTCTCCGTCCAACAGGAAATCACCCCAGATCAGCGTCTCGACATGGCGCTCTGCCAGCCAGCCGGCAATCTTGTTGACGTCGTTCGCGAACAGATCGGCCGGCGGCATCGCCTTGCAGGTCGGGCACAATGCCATGCCCTTGATCTCGTCGTGCCCAATGTGCAGGCGCCGGCACTGGGTCGCCTGGACGACTTCGTTCAGAAGGTCGAAAACGAGTGCATAGCTCTCCGGCTTGTTCGGGCAGTAGGCAAACTGATCCATCGGCTCGTTCTTGCCCGTGTCCGGGACTTCGGCGATCTCGGGGTGCTTCCGGACCAGGTCCCCCACCTTACCGTACGTGAACACGGCCGGAATGACCTCGAGATGGAACCGACGCGCATACGCCGAGATCGCGGCCAGATCCTCAACCGGCAGCGCCTTGTCGGACGCCAGTTCCGGGTGCGATTTCCACTGGAGCAGAGACCACCGCACCTCGAAGGCAACGGTGTTCGCCTTGAAGTAGGAATAGGTGTTGCGGATGAGCCGCCGCAGTTCCTCCGTGTTGGCCACCCGGTCCGCACCCTCGACGTAGAAACCGCGGAATTTCATATCCGGCCAGTCGTTGATCGTCACGGCCGGGATCTCGGCGCCGCCAGCGCCCTTGCGCAGGAGCTGCCGCAAGGTCTGCGCGCCGTACAGAACGCCCGCATCGTCGCCGCCGGCGATGAGCACCATCGTCGGCGTGACCGCCAGCACGTAACCCTCGGGGCCGCATGACTTCTCTTCGACGTCGATCCCCAGACGCTTGCAGGCGTTTCGGACAAAGGCGTCCCGGGACCAGACCCCCATCACCAAACCCGGTTTGCCCGAACCTTGCGTCGACGCACGCTTCAGGTGCAGGAACGAGAGTACGGCCGGCAGCCCCGTGGACTCAGGCAGCGGGTCGGTCCGCGCCACACTCACCCCAAACCGCGCCAGGTCTTCGGTCAGGACTTCGAGGGCCGCGTCATGAGTGGGGGCGCACACGACGTCAAACGCCTGCGGCACGCTGAACACGCCGGGCCCTCGCTGGTACGACTTGGGCGCCGGAATGACCACGCCGGCCTGCGGGTCAAGCCCATTCTCATCCAGATTTGCCGCGACGTCACAAACCTTGCCCGTCAGCCAGGCGGCGCGTTGTGCCGGGTCGGCGGGCAGCTCACTTTCGGCAGACACGGCACCATAGCGGCGGAGCAGGGAGGTGAGATAGGACGACGTCTTCTCGGCGAACAGGCCGTCGATCTTCGCCGCGTAATCCGGCTTCGGCAGGAACCGCACCTCGATCGACAGCTTCTCGGTCATGCCCTCAGCCGGAACGTCACTCGCCTGATTCAGGAACGAGAACGTCTTCTTCTCCTCCGCGCCCCAGGCGCGGTCACAGACCGAGCGCAGCCCCCACTTGCCCGGACCGCTGGAAGTGAGGGTGAAGACCCAGTCCCCGTCCGGAGTGGCAAGCGTGACACGGTCGACATCGATCGTGGCCCACTTCGCGGGGTCCAGGACCAGCGGCGCCTGGCCGTCCCGCTTCACCGGCGCACCGGCGAATACCGGCTTGCTGATGAACATGTCACACACGGCGTAGCACGCACCGGAATTGGGAAGGATTTCGGCAGTGATGTCAACCCGCATGCCGTCCGGAGTGATGGTGTAGACCTGCTCCACCTTGGCGGCCGGGTTCGCCTTCGACGTCATCGTTGCCGTGGTGCCGGACACGGAGACCGCATACCCCGGCTCGTTCGACTTCGGGAACACCGGGTGCCAGTCTTTGTCCGCGAGATAGAAACTGAAACCCTCGATGATCGTCTGCGGCCCGCAGAGCAGCGCCATTTCGTTGCGGAGGCGGAACTCGCCCGCCATGTACCCCGACTCCACCCAGACCGCGCGTGCGTCCAGGCACAGAAGCAGCACTCCGACGCCGAGAAGCAGACTGGTTCGTTTCATGTCCGTACTCCCTTGCTCCGATCGTCCTCCGGTTCCGCACCCACCCCGCCGCCGCGCCACTCACCAGCTCGAGTGGCCCCAGAGGTCGCCCTTGTTCCCCATGATCGCCCCGTAGGGCAACCACTCGGCATGGCCGTCCAGGAAAAGGCAGACCGTTCCGTTCGAATGGCGCGCCCATAGCCCGCTTGCCGGTACGCAAACCGTACAGGACATGGACCAACTGCCCTGGAGCACCCCAGCGTTAATGACGCGGGCATCGCACTTCGTCATCAGTTCCGCGGGGCGTTTGAACTGGGACAGGGCCCTCTTGTTCGTGGCAACGTTGGGAATGACATGGAGGTTGTCGCCGTAGTCCATTAGAAGGGCGTTGGGATGATGGTTGGTTTCCGACGGGCAGTGCCAGATTTTGCCTGGGGGCGCCGCCGTCAGGGAACCGCCCAGGTAGCCGGCAAGCAGTTGCGGCAACCAGGGTTGCCCGAAAACCACAGGCGGACCGGCGCTCCAAGCGGCCATGTGGGCCGGCAGTTGGCCGTCCCAGTCGTCCACGTAGTGGAGGATAGCCAATCCCATCTGCTTGAGGTTGTTCAGGCACTCCACTTGCCGCGCCTTGTCCTTGGCCTGGCGTAACGCCGGCAGCAGCATGGACGCCAGGATCGCGATGATCGCGATCACCACCAACAATTCGATCAACGTGAACTTCCGCCCCGTGTGCGCCGCGCTTTTCATCGCCAGAATCTCCTTTTTCTGATTCCATGAACGCCTACCCGTCACGCCCTCTGCCGGCATTGACGTCTCCAACGGCACTACCTCGCCGGGACTCTCGATGGCCGCGCCGCCTTCTCCTCCCATTGAACTCGACCCTTTCGCAGACGCGCCGTCCACGTCTGAGTCCCGCCTTCAGGCGGAAGTGGCAGGCGAGCTTGAGCGAGCCGATCCCCGGCCGCTCGATCGAGCCGCGCCGCGGCTTTCGCCTGAAAGGCGGAACTCAGGCCAAGACGCACGAGTTTCATGCCGGAATGATGGGGCGGTCCGCCGCCCGGGAACCGCTGACGCCGAACGACAATTCGCACCACAGGTTCTCCTTACTCACGCGGTGGCGCCGCGAAGCCGCTCCGCCCGCTGGCGCTCCGCAACACATACCCAAGCGAGCCGGATCGGGCCTTCCCATCACGAATAGTGACGCTTTTCTGAAAACCCGGCGCCCGAACAATCAAATCTATCCCGCACGTGGGCTCAAAATACTCACCCGTATCGACCCGTTCCGGAGCCGCGTTCTTCCACTCGCCTTCCAACACAACCGGGGCGATAACCGCTCTTCGATGGATCCCGTCCTTGCCCCAGATCCGTAACTCGCCGGATACTCCGCTTACCTTCTCCGTTGTCTTGAGTGAAAACTGCACATCGATGCACGTATGCATTCCGTCAGCTTTGGCGTCATCATGTACTTTGCCTGCAACTAGAGCGACGCCAATATCGGCCTTCTTCTGGAAAAGCGCGCGCGCGAAATTCTTCTCCGCCGTTGCGCCAACCGTCATGGCTAGATGTCGATAGGTCTCCGGGAAGAACAACTGACTCGCTTTCTCTCCGGAATCGACATCATCGACACCGATGGCCATGTGGAAGCCGTTTCCCACCGCCGCGCTGGTCTTCAGGCATTCGATCGGAACCTTAATCTCCGCGGTCCAATACTTCATGTCAGGGTGAAGGGGATCTGGTTTGTCTCCGACCCGGGCGGCATATTGTATCTTCGCCTTGTTGTAACTCCCGTACGACTCGACGGCCGGAATGCCGTCCCGGTCCAACGAGAACACGAATTGGTCCTTGTCGATCCAGAGTTCGATGGCGTCGTTCTGATACAGTACACCGCTGGCAAATGAGAGATTGTCGTCAAATATCTGGACCGCAATGGTGAGGCCTGCCGAATCCCATGCAGGCGCCCAGTACGCAATTACATCCTTGGTCCCGCTAATGCCCTGCGTTCCGACCTTTCTGTTGTAGTAGCTGTGATCAAGAATGTCGGCGATCGTCATATCCCATTCGTCCAGCTTTCCGTCGATGATCACGGGACGCTCCCCCGGCGGGATGCCGACGGTCGTCAACATGGCCGCCATATTGCCGGCGCCAAACGTCTCTATTTGCTTCATCTTACATTCGAGGTCATCTTCCAAGCGGTCGATCTTCCCGTAGACGTCCTTCAGATCGCCGAGCGACGCGCTGTATATTGCGGCAAACGGCACCTTCGCAAGATCGTACCGATCATATCCCCCCCGTATGTCCTCCCTGGCCGTCCCTATCCAAGTCCTGCATTCCTTCGCAATCCCGTCGACCTTCTCGGCGTCCTTGCCGGTCTCGGCTATCCAGGACAATTGCATCAGGCAGGAGTGTATGCGTTCCAGGTGCTGGAACACGAATGCATACTTGAACACCGACTGATATGTCCCGTAGGACCTGGCGTTGAAAACATTCGGCCGCCCCCAAAGAGTTGACAGTGCGACGCTGGCCCTGCTCAATTGCTCCGCCACGGTGGCGGAATTCCTGGCCCGTCTGTCAGGCGGAACGGTTGCCGGTCCGCCAAGCGCGTCCATGTTGTAGGTTCCGCCGGCGGCATAGGCCAATGCAAGTGCATCGCCAACTTCAGGCCCGAAATACAGGCGGCAGGTCCGCGGTACCAATATCTCGCCGACGGGACCGTCGAGGTCGTTTGTTCGCTCCCACTCACCCCACGGGATTCCATTCACCGACATCACGCCGTCGCTTTGACTCAGAAACTGGTTGCCGGGTGCTTGTGTATTCCAGGAATACTCTGCCAAAATGCCTAGCTGTACTCCATGAATCGGGTGCGTTGAGGTGTTGCAGTTGTCGTAGTAGAAGTCACCGTCGTTGTTCTCAAACAAGAACGATTTCGCGGTTCTGGCGGTTGCACCGACGAGCCTGTTTCTATGGAATGAGCTGTTCTGTATGTAATACGCCATCGCTCGGTTGGCCGCCGCTTGCCTGATTCGCTGCGCCGACTCCATGGAGCCCTCCCGCCAAAGCAGGAGGATCTCGCCGGACAGCTTCTCATTCAATCGGGCGACCGTTGCCAGTTTCGCGTGGTAATCGGGTGAATCCTCCATCGCACCCATGCCGTAGGGATGCAGGGTGTAGATCATCGTCGCTTCCGGATTGCCGGCCTTTACCGCCGCGCATACTCGATTTGCTACGTACGCCTGAGCGGCTGCGATGTCTTCACCCCAACGCTTCTTGTCATTGTCCGGCAGTTTTGACCACAGGTGCGGGATATCCGGCGAATGGAAGTCATACGCCTGTGGCCCGATTATCTGCACCATTCTGGTTATCTTGTCGCAGGCGCGATCGATGAGCGTGTCGTCGCTCCACGTCGTATACACATGTTGCCACGCAAAGCAGTCCTTGAGTTGCGGCAATGTGGCTTCCTCGCCCTCGACTCCCATCGCTACCACCATATTGCAGTACAACTTTATACCCCGCTTATTCGCGAGCTCACCCATTTGTCGCAACAGGTCCGCCCGGTAATCCAGTGGGTAATCGGTCAGCGGCTGAGTCCTCAGAACCACAAAACCGCGAGCGTGATTATACTTCAGGCGCGCCGCCTCACGTATGCCTTCCTCGAAGAGTTTCCACGCCGCCTGTTGCGTTGCTTCATCCCTGCGGGCATCGAGCAACATCACAGTCGGGACGTAGAGCGTTTCGCAGACACGGTTCTTGAAGTCCGGCCAGTCGATGATTCGAGCGATGCGAACCGAATCGTTCGTGATCAGATAGGTGAGAGTCATCGCGGCCCAGTATGCGCCCTGCTCGTCTTTTCCGGCTAGAACAACATGGGTCATTCCTTCGTGTCGTTGTGGAAAAATGGCATACCCTTGCGCCTCCAAACCGGCCACGTCAATTCCTGCCGCTTCGCAATAGGATTGTAGTCGCGGGTCATCGGTGAACGTCCCGATGAGGATCAGGTTCTTTGTCGAGTCCTCCGTATTGATGATAGGCACCTGGATCGTGGTCTTGTCGTTGATGAATTGCTGCAAATCCTGCGCGGCGGTCTTTATCCTTTCGGAAGAAGATGCCCCAACGCAAATCGCCAGAGACCCGTTGATCGGTATGATCGAGCCATCAACACTGATTCGCTTCGGACAGGGAATGATGTCTATGTCTCTCAGGTTCTCCCATTCGGGAGCTGCACTGGTTTTCAGTTTCGGTAAATCCTTGTCTGGTAATATCTCATCGCCACCGGTCGACAGATGTGATATGCCGAGAGCCAGGAGCGCCACTTGAACAGTCATCAAGATCCGGTTTCTCATTTGTTACATCTCCTGCAGTTTGACCACACGCAGCATTTCCTTCGCGTCGCCAACAACCGCCCATAACCACACCGGAAACGGCATTCTGAATATGAGATCCGAACACACCGTTCATCACAATCGAGAGCGTAGGTCTTTGGCTTGTTCCGCGTCCGCTGACGCTTCAGGTCGGCTGTCCTCAGGGTTCGGCAAGAATGCGCCGTGTGCCTGGAGTCTCCTTCGGAGTTCGTCTGTATCCACAGCGCGCACATCCCCGGAATCAACGGCCGCCATCGCCGCCGCAATGCCCGCGGCCTCACCTGTGTTAAGGCAGCAAGCCATGATGCGGACGCTTCCGTTAGTTTGGCGGTCGGTGGAGATGCAACGTCCGGCGACCAGCACGTTCATCAGGCCTCTTGGGGTAAGGCACCGATACGGGACGCCAAAACTCTCACCCCGGTTCAGGCCTCGCGTGGCGACTCGGTTCCACTCCTTCAACTCCGCAATACTCTTCTTGGTGAGTTCCTGGTTCTCTTCCCGGGAACGATGCACGTCAATGCCGTACGCATTGCGGCAGATCTCATCCGGGAAACTGCGGCGGGCGATATAGTCATCGACCGTCAAGACATAGTCGCCGATGATGCGCCGAGTTTCCCGTACACCGAGAAGGCTGCCGGTGGCGACGAGTACCGCATCGGCAAAGGCCGGATGGTATTCGGCAAAGGCGTTGCGGTATTGCGCCGCCATCTGGCGCCCCTGCAGAAGGGCACTGGACGTGCTGGCGGGGTCCGTATTGTCCACATCGAAGACATGCCCCGTGTTGAAACCGAATGTGCGGGGTGCAACCTTCATGTTGCACGAGTGCAACTCGACAATGAGAGGGTACTTGTCCGATCGCAAAGCTTGCCATACGGGGCTGCCGGGATCGTAGAAATGGATCCGCGGTCCTTTCGCCAGCGCGGCCTCATCGACATTCGAAATCATGAAGCAGTGCGTTGCCGGCTGCAGACATCCCGACTTATCGCCTTTCTCGAATGGGGCGCCAGCCCACGCGGCAAGGTCGCCGTCGCCCGTGCAATCCACGTACACCTTTGCCCGGTAGGCGCTGAGCCCACTCTTGCTGGAGACGACGATGGCATCCGGCACTCCTTCAGCCGATTTCTCCACGGTGCAAAGCGGGCAATGGAACAGGACCTTGGCGCCGGCCCCGGTGACCATTTCGTCGTAGACTCGTTTGAGCAACTCGGGATCGATGGCCGGAACGGTCAGTGGGCTCTTCTCCATCTCCGCCCTGAGATGCGGCATCTGGTCGCGAAGGGCGCAGTGAACACGCTCCGCCAAGCCGCGGGCGATGATCTTCTCCCGATCGTCGTAGCCGCAGAACCAAGGTACGAGGCCCGACGTTCCCATGCCGCCAAGGACGCCGGTCGCTTCGAGGAGCAACGTCCGAGCGTTTTCCCGCGCGGCGGCCGTTGCCGCGGCACATCCGGCTGGACCGCCGCCAACGACAATCACATCCCAGGAATCATCCAGTGGTACGTTTCGTTCTCTCAGTACGTAGTCAGACATGTTTACCCTCCTGCTCAACCCATGCTGCCCTTTGTCAGTCATGCTTCGTTCATTCCTAAGTTGACACTACCATCACGGCCGACGAGCTGGTCCAGCCGCAGTATCCCGGCGGACACGGCTACCTTTGGCTTCGGCCCATTTCTCATTCTTGGCGACTGCTATTTGACGGTTACTGCGGTTCGAGTGCCCGCTTCGTTGGCGGTTAGCGTGAACACCAACGGGACGTTCTCTCTCGCGTGGCCGGCGTTCAGCTCGAACGGGTCTGATTGCCACGCCTTGCCCTGACGCAAAATTCCCGGCACACCGGGAAGGGTTCCGGACTTGAGGGGTTTGCCGTCGTCGTCGAAGGCTGCGAAGCGGACGCGCAAGTCTGTGAGGTCGACCGGAGCACTGATGACCAGACGTGCATGGATGAACGAGTCCGTGCCCAGTTGCATGGTGCGGTCTTCCTTGCGCAGGTCGACGAGTTCGAAGCGGACCGGGCATGTTCCAGCCAGTCGCGCGGCGGCGAAATCGGTGAGCAGTCCTCCTGCGGCAAGCGGCTTGTAGGTCGTCGGGAAGACCAGTTCGGTCGTTTCCTGCTCCCCGTCGTCCCGGTCGCAGAGCCCGAGCGCCAGGCAGAACGTGGCATCGAGGTCAGGGCGAACGCGCGTGGGTTCCCATGGCAGTCGGAGTTCGGCGATGTAGCCTGGTTTCCCGTCCATGTCGGCGGGTCCATGGGTGAGCAGGGAGAAGTCCGGGGCCAGACTGTGGGCGGCCACGGGCCGGATGGCGATCGCGGCGCCCGCCGGAGGAAGCCCCGCGTAGGTTTCGATCTTCGCCGCGCCATCCGGTCCCGTTCCCGCCGCGTAGTGATTGCCGTTCACCCAGAGATGGAGTGTGTCCCCGGTGGTGCGCGTCCCTTGGGCAGCGGTGGGCGCGACGTCATCGACGACCTTGGCCAGGACGTACAGCCATGTCTTGTCCCACGCCATGTAACAGACGGCCGCCGCGTCTGCGTGAGGCGCGGGCCGGATGGCCGCGCTTTCGGCACAGGTCTCTGTCGTGATGAGAATCGGGTTGAGGAGTGGCCACTCGGCGGCGTCTCCGTCGATGGCGAACTCGCGAGCTGTCTCCGGAACGAGAACCTGGCGACGGCGTGCGCTCGACGCGGCGGTCGTCACCAAGACCTCGGCCTCTTCACGAACGAGCCGGAAACCGCCCACGAATGCATCCAGCTTCTTCTCGACATCGTCGCGTCTCTTGTAGCCGTCCGCGAGCAGCAAGTACCAGCCTTTCCCTTCAAGTTCATACCGTTGATACGCTTCACGCAGCTTTTCGCGGTGCTTCTCGATCAAAACCAAGCCCTGGATTGCGGACTCCGCCGCCGCTTGCGCCGCCACGCGCTTCACGTCCCGATCGATCGCGTTTCTGGCCTCTTCCAGCTTGGCATCTGCCGCGAGCTTGGCCGCCCGTGCGCCGAGGATGGCCCGCAGGTCGGTGTTGACCTTCAGCATCTGCGCATACACCGGGTACGTGTCGACCTGGCTGCCCGGCGATTTCTGGAACAGCTCTTTCCGGCCCCACAACGGCGCCAGGGCCTGGAACGAGCGGTCCGCGGACTCCGCAAGCGCGGCGGCGATGACCGGATCGGAGGGCCAGTAGCGCTCGGCGACGAGCGGCGCGTATCGCAGCGATTCCGCCAGGGCCGGCGCTGCAGCGTCACCGTAGATGAGACGGCAGCAGCGTTCAACAAGATCGTAGTTGAACGCACGCGGGTCGAAGCGCCCCTGCAAGTAGGTCCAGCGCGTCCACGGCGAGCCGTCCGGCGCCAGCACGCGGTCGCTCACGTAGTCGCCCACCACGCCCGACGCGGGCTCGCTGGTATCGGCGGCGGGATCGGGCTGCCAGATCCCTGATCCAGGCGCGGCCACGTTCCAGGCGTATTCCGCGAAGGTGTAGCCGGAGACATCCAGGACGGGGCGTGTGTGTACCGTGAGGCAGTCGAGAACGGCATCGGCGGCGTGGCCGCGCCACGCGCTCTTGACGAAGGCCATGTCCGGGGCCAGGGCGCGCGCGCCCCAGAATGTTTCGGGCGACCACCACACGCAAATCGGCTGCCGGATGTGGCGCCACCACGAGGCGAACGCATCGCGTGTCCCTTCGCGCCGCGAGAACAGGACGTCCTCCGGCAGCAGGGCGGAGAGCCGCTCGAAGTACTGCCGCGTTCTGGCGTTGCCCGGGTAGTCGAGGTTCATACCGTACGGGTAGTTGACCAGGTCGAGCCGGCTGGATGCGGACTCGCCGTGGACGGCCTGGTACAGGCTGTTGCCGAAGCTGGCATCGGCCGCGGCCCGGTCGTCGCCCCAGCGTTCCCGGCACGGCGCGGACCTCTGCGGCCAACCACCCTCGAACATGTCGGGATAGTGGAAGGCCCAGTCCGCGTTGCCGCCAAGGCGCCGGACTTCATTCCTGAGCCGGTCCATGCTTTCCCGGATCAGGTCGTTGTGGGACCAGGACATGTAGTAGCCGCGCATGGCGGGCACTGTCGCGTACTTGGGGTCGTGTTTGTCGCGCGCCTCCCATCCGACGCTGGTGAAGTGCAGGATGTGAAAGCGGACCCCGTAGCGTTTCGCGTAAGGCAGGAGTTGCTCGAGCATTGTCAGCTCGCGTTCGCGCAGATAGTCGGTCAGCGGCCAGGGCATGGGAGAGACCGCGTTGCACTTCAGCAGGGCCGCGCGCCGAACAAACCGCTTTGCCGTCTCGACTGCCGTGGCGACGGATTGCTCCGTGTCGTCGCGCGGGCCTTGGAAGCCGCTGGTGATACGGCGCTTGAAGTCAGGCCAGTCGACCACCGTAGCCGTGCGCAGCACGACGGCGTCACCGTCGCGCGACAGCAGATGCCGCAGTGTGATGCAGCCGTAAAGCGCGCCGAGCGGCTCGCGGCCCCACACGAGTACCGTGTCGCAACCATTCAACCGGCACGGGGCAATGACGTAGCCCTGCTCCTCGTCCCAGGCGCTAACGCCCTGGTACTCATGCTCGACGTTCGGCATGGGAAGGTCGCCCGCACCATAGCCGATGAGAACCGCCGGGCCGGTCAGCGCATTGACGGCGGCCGCTGCATCGGGAACGGACACAGGTGGCGCGGCGGCGCCGCCGAGTTCGGCGATCCGCGCGGCGATTTCCGCCGCGCCGGTTTCGGCATGGTGTTCCGCGTCCGGCACGAAGAGGATTGACGGCGACTCCGCACCGCACGTCAGGACGCCGGTGAACTCGATCCGCTTCGGACACGGAACGATATCGACCGTGCCGAGGTTCTCCCACTGCGGCACGGGCGGAAAGGGCTTCTCCGCCGCGGTCAGGCCGGCGGCCAGAAGCAGGCATGCGGCGGCCGTTGCGGCCACGAACCGGCCACCACGCCCCCGACGCTGACCGTCGAGTGTCTGGTGACGAGTGTCGAGTGGGGGAAGAATGTGGGAGGCGTGCTCCCGCCTTCGTTTCGGGGCAACTTCGGCGTGGCAAGCCGCACGGCGACTCTGGGTCGTGGGGGTCGAATGACGGGGCCGCTGCACACCCGCTTGAGACTGAACGATGAATGCTGAACGATGAATGCTGAACGATGAATGCTGAATCCAGAACTGAACACCGAACACCCGGTCCCTAGCCCCGCCCTCTGAACCTTGACCCCTGAAACTTTGCATCAGAGCGCTCCCTGTCTTGTGTCGACCAGGATTTCCACGTCATCGAGAACGTACGGCGCCCTCTGGCCTTCGCCGTCCTGCCCCTGACCCAGGCGCAGTTCCAGCGGCTCCGGCGGCGGTGCGGACCAAGTGCAATCCTCGGTTGCCAGCTTCACGCCGTTCACGCTCAGGCCCATGCCCTTCTCGGCGTCCCACGCCGCTTCGATTCGCGTCCACTGCCCGCGGGTGAAAGTCTTCAGGTCACAGGACACGGCGTGCGTCCGGCGTTCAGCATCCCAGAGGACAAAGAGGAACGACCAACCATGGTTCTTTCGGATCAGGATTGCGCCCTTGCCCTGGGTCAGTTTGAGAATGTCCGCCGGGCGCGCATCGCCTTGGGACCAGAGCGGTTGCAGCCACAACGCGACCGTTCCACGTGCGACGAGCTGTTGTGACGGCAGGACGAAAGAGACGGCGTCTTGCGGTTGCTCGGTTCGCAGGCCCGGCCCGGCCTTCCCTTCCGTCGTGGGCTCGAGGCAGGACCAGGCTGGCCAGGGCGCCGGCGCACCTCTGATCAGATCCGCACTGACATCGGGCCGGGAGAATCGGTTTCGGAAGATGACATGCTCCTCGGCCGGAGTCTGCTCGATGGCCGCTGGCGCCACGGCGGTGAGGCACGGATACCGCAGGCGCAAGCCCCCCTCCGCTTCGGCATCCACGACGCTGAAGTGGAATTCAAGTCTTATGCTTTCCGCTTGCGGAGGTACGGCGATGAAGAGGTCCTGAAACACGTTGCCGATCAGCGCGGCATGGCGCGAGAAGGGGATCGGACGCGGCTCGTGGGCCACGCCTCCGGATGTGAATACCGCGGAGACCTGACATCCGGGCTTGCCGATGAGTGTGAGGGCGGCGGTGAACCGGAGCGTGCCGGCGTCAGGCGGAAGGCTGACCGGACCGAACCATACTTTCTCTTCCTTGATGCCGGCCATCAGTGTTGCGCTTATCCCCGCGCCGTCCTGGTCCCGGTGAACCTGGATTCCCGGCCCGTGGCCCACGTTGGGCAGTGGTGCTCCGAGCAGGTTTGACACGGGCTCAGGAAGGCGTGGCAGCGGCGGGGCCGCCAAACTCCGCGACGTCAGGCTCACGAGCCATGCGAGACCGAGAGCCATCAGCCACTTCTTGCTGCAACAGTTCGATTTCATCCCGGTCCTCCTCGGCCACTCGGCGGCATTTTCCGCATACTCGCCCGGCGCGGCTGTCGGTTGCGGGGTGCGCGCCGGGCGACCCCCACTTGTTAACGGCCCGGCGCTGCCCCTGTCTGCTGCGTGACCTCGATCTTGCGGATCGACCCGGGAAAAGCGAGCCACTCCCTGACACCGGTGTCCAGGTGCGGGGCAAACTGTATGCCGAAACCGATGGGCAGATCCGGCAGCACGAGCTTGCTGCTCAGCGTGGTCGTCACCGGCTTGTCGTCGTTGACCTGGATAGAGGCGGTGCGTTTCCCCTGCAGGTTCGGGGGCGAGAACGCGATCTTGGCCGCGTGCCATTGTCCTGGGGCGACGGGCCGCGGGGATACGATACAGAACGGCTTGCCGTCCGCGACGGTCTTGCCGAACAAGGCGATCCGCCGCTGAGTGTCCATCAAGACCCGGAACCCGGACACGACGTGACCGTAGCCCAACAGGACGGCCCACTTGTCCTGCGCAATGGCGCCGTCGACCTGGAACTCTACCGCGAGATCCACACCCTCGGCTTGGATGGCATCCCACAGCCCGGGGGCCGGATAGCCATAGACTGCGTTGGCCCAAGTACAGTCCAGCGCCCCGGCGACCGGTTCTTGGGTCGCCGTCGGGCCCCGGAGGAAGATCGTGCCGCCGTAGCGTCCGGGGGCGGTGAACAGGCGCCCCGCCATGTCTTGCGGGGTGGCTTTCGAGAAGTCGGCGAGGTACAACGCCGTAGTCGCCGTATCGCCCGCAACGGGCGGCGGGGCGGCCGCGATGACCAAGGCGCCCCGCTGGAGGTTCTGTACCAGGTACCCGTTCTCTTTGATCTCGTAATGGACATCCAGATCGAACATCTGCGGCCACTCGCCTAGGTTGCCCGGAATCCGAATCTCGCCCCGTAGAGAACGGCTTTGGACATCAAAGTTCAGGGGGCTGGACAACTCGGCGCCGCCGCCGTTTGGCACGACGCGCGCCACGGCATGCTCGGGCACGACATCAGGCGGAATTGGCGCCTCAAGCACGATATGATCCGCCGGGGCCTGAAAGACGCCGGCGTGCTGCTCGTCGCCGGCGCGATCTGTCGCGCGCCCCGTCATCCGGTAACTCACCGCAATGGCGGGTGGTTTGAATTCTGGGTTCGAGAAGTAGACGATCGAGTTGACGATGCGGTAGAACAAGTGCCTCACGGGCGACGAAAAGGACGTATGCCAACTGGTTGCCATCATGCCGCCGCATTTCCGCGCCGCGGCATAGCGGCTGAACTGGGCAATGTTCTCCTCGGTGAACCATGTGGCGCCCCAGACATCCTTGAAACCCATCGCCTGAAAGTAATCCACCGATGGAAATTCGCCGTCCTCTTGCGGGCCGTAGTACCAGTCGGCGACAACAATCTGTTCGCGGTGACGCAGGTGGTTCATGGCGGTGACGGTGCTGACTCCAGTCTCGCCGAGGAATTCGGCGTATAGGGGATTGGTCGTGGGGGCCAGCCGGGCGAACCTCGGATCGTGATCGAACCCGACCACCCCGTGTCCCGGCTGGGCCAGTCGCGGCGAGAGCAACATGTCGCCCCAGATGATCGGGGTGATGCCCCGCTCCAGCAGCAGGTCAGTGGCGCGATTCAGGCACTGGGCCAGCAACTCCGCTGCGGTCAGCCCCATGGGTTTGGCGGCGGCGGCAAGTTGATCGACGGGAATTTCGTCGCAGCCCAGCAACCAGTACCGGGGCCGGATTTCAGCGATCAGGTCCAGGCCCCACTGGATCATCGCCAGATCGATCGCCGCAAACGCCTCGCGCCCATCGGGAAACTTGTATCCGGCATTGAGCAGTCCGGCCCTGAAGCGGGTGCCAGGCACGAGTAGTCCCGGGTGCTGCTCGGCCAGTTGCGCGAGGATGCGCTGCTGTTTGGCGAGGATCTTGATTTCCATGACCGGCTCCAGCCCGACCCGCCGTGCATGCACGAAGAGTTGCTTGAGTTCCTCGTCAGTACACCTCTTCAAGGCCACCAAACCCGGGGTCGGAATCGTGTACGGCGCATACTCGCCACCCAGACCGATCACGAGCATGGTGTACCCCCGCCTGGCCAGATCGTCGATCAGTTCGTGATACCAGTCCATGGATCGCGATTCCGGGTGGAGGCTCACATGGAACGCACGCACGCCGAAGGGGCTGTGGCGCGGCGCCGGCTCTGTGGCCGCGGCAACCGCCGTTACGCCCAGGATCGCCAGCCGCAGTCCTGGGTCCCGGCGCGTGACCGCCAGTTCCAGGGAAACGACGGTCTTGTTGGGATGAGGGTTCACCCATTCGCAGGCTTGCAGGTTCACGGCCTCGCCGGATCGCGTCAGGCCGCGGAACGCGGGCCTGGCGCCGAAGAGCTCGTCGTATCCCTCGCGCCAGTGCCAGGCGTTCAACCGAGGTTTGTAGGTGCGCCAGTCGGTGACATGAAGGTTTTCTTTCAGTTCCATTGTGGTGCTGGCGCCGTCCTGGTAACGCGCCGTCATTCGGGCGACGGCGACAAGCGCCACCGCCGGCTTGCTTACCGTCAGCGCCGTCAAGATCAGCAGACTGCCGGCACACTGGCCGATGGCGATGCTGGCATCGGCTGGCACATCGGTGCCGCCTGGCGCTCCCAGAAGGATGCATTTGCCCGACCCGTCCGGGGCGGCAGGAAGAAGGAAGTCCATTCCCGAGAGAGTCTGCTTCCCGCCACGAAGCATCCGCAGGTCATGCGCCGGTCCCTCCCCGAACCAGCTTGTCCGGTCCTTGTCGTCCGTGCAGGTCACGCGACGGTTGGCCTGAGCGGCAATATCCAACGGTGTGAAGACCGCGTCCAACGCGTCGGACGGACGGCGGGGCCGGAACTGGTTCGCCAGGACCCGGGCTGGGACATAGGGCAATCGGTCGAGCGCCGGACGGCCGGGGGTCCAGGCGTATTCGGCGCCCAGCACCGAGGTGGCCGCCACGGACATCGTGTACGCGAGCCCCCAGTCGGTGACCATCATGCCCAGCGCCCCGGAGGTCTTCACTGTTTCGGCCAGGTAGTAGTTGTTGATGCTGTCGTACCAGGGACAGCCCAGGACGCGAAACCCTTTGCCCACAAAATAGCTGACTGTCGGAAACGCGACGGCGCCGCCGAGCACGGCAGCCGGCACGGCGGTCTTCGGCGGCAATGGACCGTATTGCCAATCGGCGACGATGATGTCTTTGGGGATGAGGTCGATGGCCTTGTCGGTCCCGTCGGGATTGTCCGCGGTCGTAGTCCCTTCGGCGTAGTTGAAGAATGGCCCTTTGGTGCGCCAGTCCGTGTGGAGGAGCATGTCGCCCCACATGATCGTCTGCACGTCCCGGGCCTTCAGCCAGTCGTGGATAAGAATCACATCATCGGCAAACAGTTGCTTGTGAGACTTTCCCTTGCACCGGTCACAGACCCCGATGGGGCCGGTCTCGTCGTGCCCGATGTGGAAATAGCGCGGCCGGGTGGCATCGATGACCTCCTGCCACATGTCGAAGAGGAGCGCATAGGTGGCGGGATTCGAGGGACAATAGGAGTCGTTCCAGTGGCTGTTGGCATCCGTTGGCTCGGCAATCTCAGGATGCACCTTCCGCAAGTCGCTGACATGCCCGAAGGCCTGAAAAGAGGGAACGAACTCCAGAAAGTGGTCGCGGGCGTATTGGGCGGTCCGCCCCAGCTCATCCATGGTCACCCCTTTGCCGGACGGCGTCATTTCCGGGTGGCTCTTCCACTGAAAAAGATCGTGCCAGCCCCCGAACATCACACAATTCAGTTTATAGCGCGCCGCGACCTGGCGAATGACCCGTCGCAGGTCTTCGGTCGTGGCGTTGGCCGTGGCCCACCTGAGATGGACGCCCCGCCATTTCATGTCCGGCCAATCGCGGATGGTCGTTTCAGGCACGGTGACCGTCCCGTTCGCATCTCGCCGGAGAAGTTGAATCAGGGACTGAATCCCATAGAATGTTCCTGCCGCATCGCTGCCCGCGACCACCACCCCGTCGGGCGTTGAATGCAACACATATCCTTCGGGACCAGGCGAGGCGGGAGTGACATCAAGATTCCACCGCTTCAAGCATGCGGCGGCCAGCGGATTGCGCACGGGCTCGCCCAGAACGATCGCCCCCAGCGCCGAATCGGCCGGCGTCACCGTTCGGACGCTGGCGACGATTCCGAAACGTTCCCGCAGTTCCTGGACCAGCGTGTCCACCCCCGTCCGCTCGCGAGCCGAGAGATCGGGCGGTGCCAGAATCACCACGCCCGGCGTGACCACGAAATGCCCAGCCCCAAGCGCCATCTCTTGCGGTTGCGGGATGATGTAGGGTTGCGCTGGCGACCGCGCCTGCCGCTGCCGCTCCGCCTGCCACTGGCGACAGGCCTCGTCCAGGGCTGTTTGCAGGGCTTGGACGCGGTTCGCGGGGACCGCGGGCAGTTTGCCCAGGAGAGCTTCCGCCTCAGCCGCGCCGACGACGGACTTCAACCCCTGCTCCAGGTCCCGGACAAGAAGACGGGTGTCCAGGTCCGCGGCGGGATGAAACCGCAGCGAGAACGAAAGGCGGCACTTCACCCCCGAATCGGGTACGGGATCGACAAGATGAAAGAGTGAGAAGGTTTGCAGCGGGACAGGTCTCCAGGTCTGGCCGTACGTGCTGCGCAGCAGCCACTTGGGATCGGCGACCCCATCGGTCAAGGATTGCGAGGTCATGGTCAGCATGATCTCCCCAAGGTCCGTGTTCAGAGTGGCCTTCACGAGATTGGGGATGACGGGCAAAGCGCCTGGCCTGGTGTCGTCTACGGTCAAGACGCCGGAGACCGTGCGGACGCTGTCAGCCGCCGCCCCCGCCTCCGCCTCGTATGCGGCGCCCGCAACAAGGTCACGGTTGAGAAACAGTTCAAAGAAGGCAAAACGCGTGGACGTTTCCGGTTTGACTTCATATTCGGTGTCGCAGGTCAATGAATCCGGTGTCAGCACAAAGCCTTGCGTACCGGCACACATGGCGTTCTCAGCCGCCACCACCTCGATCCGCCCGTCGTCTCGCGCCTCGCCCGCAACAGGCTGGATGGTGTATCGCGCGCCGGCCTCCCACTCCCTGGTCTTCCAGCCGGCATTGGCGAAGGAGAGGAAGCCGTCGCGCACAATCGGCAGGCCCTTGTAGTCCAAGCTGAAGTGACCGTCCGTCGAAATGCCAAAGGCCATCTCGCCCCGCCGTACCGACGCCAGCGGCTCAGCGCCGGCGCCCACGCCGGCCCACAACACGCCCGCCACCACAAGCAGTCGCGATATGATACCGGCGGGAAACCGGACCTCTCCATGGTGACCACGCGTGCCCCGCAAGCTGAATCCCCGCGGCAAGCCTGATGCTTGCCCTGGAGGGTGAACGGCCTCGTGAGCCGCGTCCCCCGTCACGCGCAGGAGTTCATCTTGCGCGTCACGGTGAGTCTTGGAACAAACACCCACGAGGCGTATCGGTTCAGTCACTGGAATGTGACGTTCTGTTTCCCTGGCCATCTTTCCCGGACCCTTTCTGTTCCGTGCCGCGGCAGCGTCGGGATGCGCCTTGCTACGGTGCGGGCACGATCCGCTTGTAGGTGCGGCCCTGTTCCAGCCACGCGATGCATTTGCGCCACGCCTCGACCTGGGCCGGCGAGTACGACAGGCCGTCCTTGCGAGGCCCCGGGCGATCCTGGCGAAAAGCCGTGCCCGGGTACACAAGCATGAAAGAGGCACCCGCGTTGACCTGGGTCTGGAAAGACTTCAATATCCCGTCGGGATCCATGCCTTCCTCTTGGCCGTAGCGATGCAGTTCCACCATGCCACCCCATTTCTTGCCATGCCGCAAAGCGGCGTCCTTGACGGTTGCGTAGCGGAGTCCCGACGTATACCCGGCCACCAGATAATCCACATGGGGCAAGGCGCCGAGTTTGTCGGGATTCGGGCCGAGCGCCGGACAGAACCAATGCACCGGATGCGAAACCATGCATCCTTGCCAGTGGGGCAACTTGCCCCACACGTCAAACGCCGCTGACGTGACGGCATCCACCCAGCGCGCATAGAGGTCTTCCCGCCAGTCGTACCAGTACGACCAAAGCGGGCCCTTGGGCCACTCGTTATCCTCGATCAGGCGCTCACGATTGGTGTCGTCAATCCTGATCGCGGGCAGGCCGTCACTGGCCAAACCGGGCGGCACATTAGTCGTGGTCACCGGGAACTTCGCCTGATCGGCAAGTGGATAGCCCCTATCGCGGAGATACTTCCGGAAGGATGCCAGCGATTCCTCGCTATAGGTCGGACTTGTCCAGTAGGTGCTGGCGGTGGCCAGCCAGTTCTTGCCCGGAGAGGCGATCAGCACCTCGTCGACGTAGAACATCTCCATCGGCCCCATCTGCTCAAACAGTCTATGGGCGCGTTGGGCGAAGACTCTCAGGGCTTCCTCGCTGCCGAAGTCCCAGGTATTCCGGTGCGCAACCTTTGCCTTGGGATCGTTGTGAATGATGTCCTCAGCCGTCCGCACAAAGCCGCCGGTCTCGGGGTCCAGCGTCACCCCCAGCAGGGTTTCGCGGTAATCCGGCTCGTTCTTCTTCGGAAAAATCTGCAGCCAGTGGAATCCAAAAGCACTGGCTACCCCGTTTTCAAGCATCATCCCGGCTTTCTTGCGAAGAAAGGCGGTCCGTGACGGGTTTTCGAGTAAATCACCGTACCACGTCGGCGGCGCAGCCTCCCACGACATCGAAAAACCCTGGCCTTTCAGTTCCGCCAGCCGGACGCGGAGGAACTCGTCGTTCATCTCCTGCTGTTCGAGATGGAGAACGCTGCCCAGAATGCAGGTGATGACCGGCCCGCCCTCCGCGGCCGTTCGCGAAGAGGCCCGTTGGCCGCGCTCCCCTTGTTCAACAACACAACTGGCCGCCATGAGCAGTAAGGGGCTCAGCGCCACGCCTTTGCCAATGCATCGTGATAGACGTTTTTCTGACATGACCTATGCCTTTCCGCTGGAATGACACCCGATCCGCATCCGGGGACACCCTCGGTCATTTCGGGACTCCGTGGGCACGTTCCCCTTCGTCGTTCACGCGGCCGCATCGCCTCTCACTTGTCCCGCCAGTACAGCCGCTCATGACCGAGCAGGAAAACCCGGGTGTGCCAGGCGGTATGCCCGTCCGCGTAGACGACGTTAATCCCGCGGTTATGCCGATCCCCGGGGCCGATGGTGGCGATCCCTGTGGCGTACAGATGGCAGTTCTGGAACCAGAGGGCCGCATCGAACACGTCTTTCGTGTCCCCCATCATGAGCGTTTCGGACGGCTGCTCGATTTGCTGCCGCTTGATGCGCGGCGCAAACGAGACTTCGAGGTAACCGAGGTAGTAGTAGTTCCACCCAAACCCGCCAAACGGCTGTCCTGTCGACAAACTCGCCGGCAGCGCGGGGCAACGGAAGGCCGTATCCCGCGCCGGCGAGCAGAGGTACACGCGCGCGTTCCACTCCGTCATTCCGCCAACGGCACTCGCGAGTTCCGGATGCACATACGGCCAAAGCGTGTTGATGTACTGGGCCCCGCCGCCGCCAACGATAAGCCATTCGTCTTTCTCGTCGGCATACATCTCCACGCCGAGGTGCAGTTGCTTCAGGTTGGTCGTGCACTGGGCTTGCTTGGCCTTGAGCTTCGCCTGTTGCAGCGACGGCAACAGCATGGACGCCAAGATCGCGATGATCGCGATCACCACCAGCAGCTCGATCAAGGTGAACTCTCGCCGCATGTGAACTTCCTGCTGCATCGCCGAAGCCTCCTCACTGGCTGGATCGGTTCTCCGCTCTGCCCGTCATGACGCGTCAGTGTAGCCGGGAATGCGCGTGTCAGTCCACGGCGTGTAACCATCCTGGATGAGCAGCCAGGCGTCCGGGTCGGCGGGCGCTTCACACTTGGGGAATAGGCGCCAGCCCTCACCGTCAAGCCCGGCGGTTTCACCGCCCTGGCGCAGGAACTGGATCAGGACCTTCTGCATCTCGCCCTTGGCATGGCGACAGAACTGGACGCTGGCGCGGTTCCGCGTCTCGAGCGGGTCGCGCACCCGGTCGAACAGAAATTCCTTGCCGTCCGGGGCGCTGTAGACGTATTTCCACTCGCGCGACACCGCCATGTACTGCGACATCAGCGCGCGCAGCGCGACCGGGTCCTTGAGGTCCACGCCCGGCAGCGTCTCCGGCCGCAGCCAGACTTCCGCACACTGCGAGAACACGGCCTTGCGGTCCGCCGTGCCGCCGACCACCTGCGCCAGGTCGACGCCGTCGCTCTCGTGCGTGCCGAGTGCCGTCCCAGCAGCCGCCAGGAATGTGGGCGCCACGTCCACCAGACTGACCGGCGCGTCGCAGCGCTTGCCACCCTCGAACCGGCCAGGCTGGCTGACAATGAACGGGACCCGCGCGCAGGAGTCGTGCATGCTGCGCTTGCCGAAACAGTTGTAGTCGCCCAGGTGCTCGCCATGATCCGAGGTGAACAGGACCAGGGTGTTGTCGAGTTGCTTCGTCTCCTCCAGCGCCTGCAGAATGCGCCCGACCTGGAAATCGACGAATGAGATGCAGGCGTAGTAGTAGGCTTTCATGGCGCGGATGAGGTTGAAGTCCAGGCCCTGGTCGCGGTACTTGTAGCGGTTCTGCATCAGGTTGACGTAGGTCTGCAGCGACTCGACGTCCTGCGGCACGTTCGGCTGCGGCATCAGCGTCGGGCGATAGAGCTTGTGCCACGGCGTGGGCGGCGTGAACGGCGGGTGCGGGTGGATGAAACTCGAGAACAGGTACCACGGCGCACCGCCCTTCGCCTGCTCATGGAGAAAGGCCATCGAACGGTCGGCAATCCACTGGCTGGGGTGCAGTTCGGCCGGGAGTTGCGAGACCTGCGGCACGTAGTACATCTCACCACGCACCCCGTGCACTTCGCAGACGTGCCGGTACCCCTTGTCGAGCAGCAGTTGCAGGTACGGGAAGTTCTCCAGGCTGCGACCGCCGCCTTCCGTCTGGCGCTCGCGCGTCTGGAAACCGCGCAGAGCATTGCCGTCCGGAGTGAAGTGGCACTTGCCGACGCCGTGTGTGCGGTACCCGGCGTCCGTCAGCGCGCCCATGAACGTGCGGCGGTCGTCCACCGGCATGCGCTCGTTGCCGTAGCAGCCGGTGCGGTGCGGGTACTGCCCGTAGATCATCGAGCAACGCGCCGAGACGCAGACCGGCGAGGGTGAAAAGGCGTTGGTGAACGCAACACCGTTCTCACAGAGCCGGTCCAGGTTCGGCGTCTTGATGACCGGGTTGCCCAGCGCCCGGATGGTGTCGAACCGCTGCATGTCGGTGAACAGGAGCAGAATGTTCGGGCGCGTGCCCGTTCGACGCTTGGTGGCCATGATGGTTGCTCCTACCTGCCTGCTCCTACTCGCGCTCCGACTCCGCAGAAATGCAGTTTGCCGGGCTGGGATGCGACCGATCGCACCCCGCTTCGGCCGACTCTGTCCGGCGACGCTGCTGGCGCGAAGACGGATCCCCGGCCGAGGGCCTCGGGCCGGGACGGACACAAGGGCACTCTGCGGCGGTCCCAGAGGTCCCGCGCCACCGCCACTCTTCACGCTTCCCGACCGGCGGCGGGGCCGTGGTGCCGCCCAGCTTCAGTTCGGCCGCGAAAATGTGGCTCTTGGACGCCCTCAGTTCGTTCCACATCACCGGGCCATCGAGGCAGTCCAGCAACAGTGCCAGGCCCAACGCGCCCATCTCGTACATCGGCGCGCGGAACGTCGTCAGACGCGGCCGGTAATACGGAAACGCGTCGTCCGCGCCGGTAACAGACAGGTCTTCGGGCACGCGCAGTCCGGCCTCGGTGGCCGCCTCGATCGCACCCAGGGCCGTACTGTCGTTGACGCAGAGCAGTGCCGTCGGGCGCGACTTGCCGCGCAGGATCCGCTGCGCCCGCTCAAAGCCCGACCCGAAACTGAACTCGCCCGGGTAAGCCCTAAACGCCACCCCCGCATCGCGGCAGGTGGCGATCGCCCCGTCACCTCGTCCCACGGCGGCCGGTGCCGTGTCCGGCCCGCGCAGAATCGCGACACGCCGGTGTCCCAGGCTGATCAGATGCCTGGCCAACCCTGCCGCGCCCTGCCGGTTGTCGACGAGCAGGTGCGGGGCGGTTTCGTCACCGACAAACCCGTTCATCGGAACCACGGGCCAGCCCTCCGCGCGCAATTCCCGGATGTACGCCTCGTCGCTCCGCACGGCGCCCCAGATGAGCATCCCGTCGACGGTGCCGCCGCGGAACAGGCTCAGGTGCTTGCGACTGCTCGCAAACTTGGCGTCGCCGCGCACCAGCAGCACGTCCTGACCGCGCTCGGTCGCCGCGGCAACGATTCCCGACAGCGTGTTCGCCAGGTTCGGGTCGGCCAGGTCCGGCACGGACGGCGTCACGCGCCCAAGCGGCGGCACCACCACGGCAATCGTCTGGCTGCGGCGCCCGAACAGGCGCTTGGCGTGGACGTTCGGGTGGTACCGCAACTCGCTGCACGCCATCCAGATCCGTTTCCGCGTCGCCTCGGTCACGGCGACATCGGTGGCGCGGTTGTTCAGGACGCGGCTGACCGTGCTGGGCGCGACGTCCGCCGCCCGGGCAATGTCCCGGATCGACGGCGTCTTCCTGCTGTTCCGCTCATCCGCCACGATGCACCCTCACCCGACAGTCGCTCCATACCCAACTGCAACATGTTGCAGTCAAGATATCATGCCATCGGGGGCAGTGCAAGCTGTCGGCACTTGCCAAACCTGCGTGCGCGCCGGTTCCATTCCGGGGAGCAGTGTGGATCTCCGGCCACGGGGCACGGTCGGCCGTCTTGTATGTAGCGCCCCCGAATTTATGGTAAGGGACGTCGAACAAACCGCCGCCGTCTGACGTCTAACTAAGAGTAAGTCGCTCGGACGGTCCGAACGACAACGTGCAGCGGAAACAGGAAAACTGAGGAGAAAGCGATGAAGCGAAGTCTGTGGGTGATCGTCGGATTGGTTCTGGGCGTGGTCCTGATGGGCAATTTCGCGGGCGCGCAGACCTGCAACCGAAAAGCAGGCGCAGCCTGCCCCATGAAGGCAGGCGCGACATGCGGAGTGAAGGCTGCCACCTGCCAGATCTGCCCGAAGTGCGGTGAGGAGAAGGGTGGCGACAAGTGCTGCAAGGCCGACGCGGTCAAGTGCGAGAAGTGCGGTCTGGACAAGGGCTCGGTGGGCTGCTGCAAGTTCCCGGCCGCGGCCAAGGAGAAGGGCGAGGCCGCCGAGTACTGCCCGACCTGCAAGCAGTTCGTCGCCGATGGCAAGTGCAAGTGCTGCGCGGTGAAAACCGAAGCCCAGGGCGAGAAGAAGGCTGACGCTGAAGAGAAGAAGGACTGACGTTTCGAGTTGTCTGTTGACGCCCCCGCGGAGTTCGTTCCGCGGGGGCGTTTCGTTCTTCAGACCTGTGCAGGCAAGACCACAGAGCGAAAGCGCGGTGCGGCAGGTGCCGGGATGACGCCGTTCGTAGTGGGCTCGCAGTGCGCGGAACGAGGTGGAGCGCCAAGAGCCCATCTGGCGTGTCACGGCGAAGTCTCTCTGCGGAGCCGGGCGTGTTGCGGCGGCATGGCCCGGGGATGGTGTCTTGCCCGGCGGACTGCCGCCGGGACTGCGACACCACTACGAGCGGGACCGCGAGGCCTGTCCACCCGAGGCTGGATTTACCCGCACAGGTCGCTCTTCTTCGCCGTCCCGCGTTGCCCGCCTCACGGCACGGCGGACGCCGGCGCCGCACCGGGCAGCGTGTATTTCGGTCCGGTGTAGTGCTTCTCGAAGAAGCGCAGTAACGAGGGGAGGATCGCCACCGTACTGCCGCTTGCCTGGGCCAGCTTGGTGCTGATCCAGCCGAGTTCGTAATTCTTGACCCGGAAACACTCCTGTGCGACCTCAGCCGGAACTTCGGGTGCACGGGGGTAGGCGCACAGTCCCAGAGCGTAGTGCCGCACCGCCAGGTCCGGCATCTGCGCCGCCGCGTACTCCGTGGCCAGATTCCGGTGCACCACACTGAACCGCTGCCCGGCCTCCGTGGCGAAGGGCATAAACCGCTGCAACACCGCTTCCGAACCGCTGCACCGGCGCCCCGCCCACTCCAGTTGAATGGCCGTCAACCGCGCCAGCGCCTGTTGTGGACGACCGTTGTTGCTCAACGTCACGGCCTCGTTCATCGCCAGGATCAAGTCGCGCCGAAACATGATGCCCTGGTACAGGTCAAACCCGACCAGAGCCAGGCAGGCAACGAACAGGACTGCCGCCGGCGGCCCGAAGTAGTCGGGCGCCGGCGGGGGCTTCAGATTCGAGACGGGGCTCATCGGTTTCTCCAAACTCGCGTCACAGGTTGCAGGCGGCCAACGGACCAAACGGACACATCGGACGGGCCACCCACACACCCACACACCCACACACCCACACACCCACACACCCACACACCCACACACCCACACACCCACACACCCATACACACTACCACTGGACCTGCGTGTCCTTCACCTGCTCGGGGTCGAAGAAGAAGGCGATGTCCGGCGCCAGGGTCTCCACGCTTCCGAAGCTGATCACGCCAAGGGTGCCGTCGATCGAGACGAAAGCCAAGTCCGTTTCGGGGATGGGTGCCGACAGCGCAATGACCACGTCTTTGCTGCCCGGCGTGACCAACGTGACCCGTGCCGCGGGCTGGGCCAGGGCGGTCCGCGCCATGTTTGTGCGTTCGGCGGTGTTCGCCAGGAACACCTGCGAGAAGCCGATCTGCGCCAGGCCCTGGAGGTACTTCTCGACCATGTTTGCGGGCTTGCCGCCCGGTTCCGGCGGCGGCGTCCAGATCGCGAACGGCGCCGGCGGCGTGTGCATGCCCCAGACCCCGGCGCCGTCCCGCACCAGGATGCAGCGATGCTCGCCACGCTCGTACCGGACTTCGAGTGCGGACTCCGCACCCGTTGCGACGGGCGCCAACCCGTCAAAGAGCATCCCTGCAGCCGGGAGGAGACGGCCACAGAGCAGCGCGTCGATGGCGAACAGGTCCGACTCCTGCGGTTCGACCATGCGCAACAGCCGCATATTCTCCGGCGTCGGCACGCCGCTGACCGCAACGGTGTAAGTCTTGCGTTTCGCGGTGCGGAACCGGATCTCGAGCGGCATGCTCCCGGCGTTGGCGGCCTCCATCGCGGTGGCGAGTCGCCGCACGCCGAGGACCGAAAGGGCCTTGGCATACTCGTGCAGTCCGATCGACGAGGCGGCCAGCGACGCGTGCTCGCCCTGCGAGCGCCAGCGGTAACCAATCTCCGCACCGCCTTCCTTCTCGACCGGCATTTCCTGCGACGTGCGCACAAACTCGTAGGTCGCCACCGGGTTCCGGACCTCGATCCAGTCGATGAGATCGCCGTCGATGTTGACGAGGGTCTTCTGCAGGAACTGCTCGCTGGAGGGCGACGCTTCGCACTGCCAGAAACCCAAACTGGCACTGACGTCCATGCCGATCGCACCGGCAACGCCGTCCACCCGCACCTGCTGGCGCTGGAACGGAGCCAACCGCGGGCCGAGTTCAACCGTCAGGCGCCGGCCGCCGCGCGTGGTCACCATGACGGAAGGAACGCCGGCGGGAATGGCGGCGCCCGCAGCGCCAGGCTCGAACGACGCCATGGCCAGGCCGGCCAGGAACTGCCCGATCAGGATCGGATCGGCCTCAACCCCCCGCCGTCCGGCAAAGGCCCAGCGCCCCTCGCCGCCGCGGTTCAGATCGACGGGCCCGTCCGTCAGTCCGGTCACCCGGATCGACGTCACATCGGCAGGCACGACCCGCAACGCCGTGCCGCCGCTCTGCGGTTCGAGGCGCGGCGCCAATTCGAAGTAACCGTAAAAAATCGCCACAACCGCGATCAGCCGCAACCAAGTCTTCAACCGGGGCATGAAGGACGCTCCTCGGGGACGCAGTCGATGAGTTCCGTTCCGAAAAGGTCGAGAGTATAGTGCTGAGGGCCATGCCTGTCAACGACCGCTGAGACGGCGACCGTAATGCGTCAGCGGACGGTTGTACCCCCGTACCCCCGCCCCCCCCCAATCCCAATACCACCGCCGTCAGCCAGTTGTCCACAGGCCCATGCTCCGGCTCCGACGAGCTTGACGGCCCATTCTCGCCGGTGCCTATGGACAACTGGCGGCGGTATCATACCAGTGAAGGGTGAAGCATGGACCCCTGCCACCTTGTGTGGCAGGTGAACGGGTTCGTTGGCTACTACACCGCACCGATCACGGACGCATCACACGTCGGTTACCACGCGCATCCTGTAGAAAGGACGTGCGCATCCGGCTATCTTAGCGTTAACGCGCGTTGGCGCCGACAGAGAACCACAAGATATGGCCGTCGCCTATTTACACAGACTACTGCTCGTCGTCTTGATGCTGGCGCTGCTGGCATCGGTGCCGGCCTTCGCGCGCACCCGGCCAGGCGGCACGGCAGCGGCAACGGACGGCTGGACGTCGCTGTGCTATCTGCGCAAGCCGGAGGGAAACCTGTCGACCGCGGTGCGGTGGAATCCGGACACGGGCGTGCGACTGCGGATCGAGAAACGCGAGACCGGCGAGAGCGTGGTCTTCGATATCTCCGGGACGCGGTTCGCCGCCACGCTCTCGCAGGGAGACGAAGCGACGAGGTCCGCCGCCGCGCTCCGAGTGCATCTCGGGTCATGGTTCCAGCGCCCCACCCGGAGCGCCGCGCTGCTGATCAAGTTCCGCGAGTCGGAGTGGGCGGTGTACGTCGAGAACCAACTGGTTGGCCGCATCGCGGCGCCCTTCCTCCCGCCAGCCACCGTCTACTACCACCCCGCGGGGGCCGAACCCCTGGTCACCGACGAAACCAAGTTCCAGCCGGTCACGCAGGAGAACTTCCAGTCCGATTTCATGGTCGAGGAAGGCGCCCCCAATCCCTTGTACCCGTGGCGGGTCGAGACGGGCGACTGGGCGATTCACACCGCCCTGGACGATGCCATGGCCCGGCCCGAAACGGACAAGAACCGCGTCAAGCAGGTGCCGTTGACAGCGGACAAGAGCCCAAACTTCTACAGCCTCAAGGGTCACGGCACACCGGGCATCATTGTCACGGGCTACGACTTCTTCGACGAGTACGAGTACTCCGCCGCCGTGCAGGTCAACAACGGCGAGGGCGGATTGATCTTCTACCACCGCGACGCCCGCAACTACTACGGCTTCACGCTCCGGGTGCAACCGCCGCCGACAGAAGGCGGCATGCTGGTACTGTGGCGTGTCCGTGATGGGGTCCGCACCGTCCTGGCGCGCATCGCCACCGACCTGTTCATCGACCAGTGGTACCGGCCCATGGTCCGAGTCGAGCCGGATCGGATCCGCTGCCTCCTGGACGGCGTCGAGGTCGCCGTCGTCGAGGAGGACCTGCCCCCGAGCGGCAGCATCGGTTTGTACTCCGACTCAGCCACACCGGTACGGTTCGACGATGTCATCCTGCGCGGTCTGCGCCGCCTGCCGCTTGAGACCGTCGCGGCCATCCACTTCCAGACGCTGGCCATGGCCGGGACGTTCGTGCGGCCCGAACGGCCCTGGCACCGGGGAACGCCGCCCGAGCAGACCGAGCTGCGGCCCTACGTTTTAGGCCGGGCCCAGTGGCTGATGCTCGGCCGGACGCACCACCAGAACACCGCCTTTCGTGCTGAGTTCACGCCGCGCCGTCCAACGTTCGAGATCGGCCTCTACACCGGCTACCGGGGCCCCACGCAACCCGCACTGCGCTTCACCGTCCGGCGCACGAACAACAGCGAGATCTACAGTCTGATCCGCGTCGATCCGGACGCGGAGAGCATTCTGGAGGCGTGGCAGACTCCGCGCCCGCCCGCAGCCGGGCCGGTCACCCTGACCGTGGACGGTTCGACACCGGGCGAACTGCGGTTCTACCGTGACCACCGCCTGGTGCTGGTGCACCATTCGGACGCGTTCGAGACCGGCGCCGCCGGCCTGTACGTCGGACCGGACACCGCAACCACGGTCCGGAATCTCGACTACGACTTTGACCGTCCCGACCGGCACTTGGAGCAACTCCAGCCGGTGGAGGCGTTCCGCAAGGACAGCTTCATGCGGCACTGGTCCGCACCCGAGGGACAATGGGTGGCCGGTGACGGCGGGCTGTGGCACGTCGGCGACTTCCTGGGTGATTTTGGACTGCAGCTCCCGTACCTGGAGGGCGGCGAAGTGCACGCCGGCATCGAGGACGGCAAGACAGAGGGGCCGTTGCGGCTAACGCTCAAGGAGGGCCGCCTGTCGCTGCGCTACCAGGAGCCTGGCGCGGAGCACGCGACCGAGACCGTCGCCGCATTGCCCGTGCCCGCGACGGGCGGCCTGGCCGCTCTGTCGTACACGCTGCACTGTGCCGGCTATTGGACCTGGGTCACGGTGGATGGCGGTGTCATACTTCGGCAACGCATGACCGAGCCGCTCATCGGCACGCGCCTGCGCACCGGCAACTACACGCTTGAGAACATGGCCAACAGTCGCGCAACGCGCGAGCACGTCATCGATGACTCCTTTAACACCGCGCCCTCGTCCTGGATCATCAACGGCGGCACTTGGCAGGTGGTGAACCGCTTCCAGTGCACACCGAGTTGGTCGCACATGATCGGCGAGGCGCCCCAGTCCATGGGCGCACTGTGGAGCAAGTACGTGTTCGAAGGCGACCTCACGCTGGAGTTTTACGCCGGCATGCGCCAGGGCTATTACACGCGTGCCGGCGACATCAATTCGACGATGATGGCATCGACCACCGCGCCGGACTCCGGCTACACGGTCACCTGCACGGAGTGGGACTATAACCACTCGCAGAACGGGTCCACGCTGTACCGGCGCGGCGCACGCATCGACCACAGCGACAAGTACCTGGTGCCGCGACACCGCAAGGGCAACGTGCGCAAGCTGCAGAGCCCGCTGATCGCCGAAGGCCGCCCCATCCACGGCGCCTGGTACTACATCAAGTTCCGGCGCGTAGGGCACAAGATCGAGTATTGGTTCGACTACGAGAAGGTGTTCTCGTGGGAGGATTCCGATCCGATCCCCGCGGGCTTGGTCGGAGTCTGGACGTTCATGAACTCCATGACCCTGGCCCAGGTCAAGATCACCTTTGACCACCTGCGCCCACGGCCATTCGCCTTCCACCTGCTGCCGCCTGAACCCGAGGCGGAACCCGCCCTGCCCCCGACCCCGGCCGCGGGAACCGCCGCGCCGGCGCCAACCGTGGCGCCGCTCGGGCCGCCCGCCGCCAACCTGCGCGTCCAGGCGATGCCTCTGGATGCGTTGGACGGGGCGTGGTGGTCCGTCTCGGACGACGTCGGGCACGCACGTCTGACCCCGTTCCGCATGAACACCGCCGGAGTGCGCATCACCGACCAGCTCGGCTCGGGCTCGATGTACCTGGCCAGCCGCCTGCCGTCGCTGCCGCTGGAGTCCGTGGCCGGGTGGCGGGTGTACATGAAACGGTCGCCTCGCGCACGACTGAACTTCCACTACAGCATCGGCGTTGCGGACTCGGCCGGCAACTATTCGGCGCAGCAGCAGTTCTTCCACCAGATCAACGGCAGTGATTTCTCGCAAGGTGAGTACGAGCTGACCGGCCGCACCCCGCTGCGCGCCTGTCGAGACGCGGACAAGCTCGGGGGCGACTGGGACCTGGTACAAGTCTGGATTCCCTCCCGAGTTCGCGCCCTGTTCGACCGGAACGCTCACGTCCGGATCGAAGGGCTCGGCAACCTGCAACCGGACAACATCGCCTGCGGCATCGGCGGAGCGTTCCCAGGAGACACGTTTGCCGTTCGCGAATTGGTTCCGGTCTTCTACGACGCACCGCCGCTGGCGCTGAAGGACCCCACGGCACCGGCCGTCCACTTGGCCGTGCGTCGCCGCCTCGGCGGGCCCCTGCTCTATCGCGCCGAAGACCCCGGTGCAGTCAATACATTCCTGCGGAACTGCGGCCGGCGCGGACTGAACACGGCCTGGCTTCGCGTCACCGACCCGGACGGCCGCGCCGCCGTCCATGAACTGGCCTGGATCCGGCTCCCGGAGAAGGTGGCGACCGAGTTCAAGTGGCACCCGACGCTTGCCGACACCGTGCAACTCCGCGCACTGGCGGACTATCCGGATCGCCGCTTCGCCGCGGCTGCGATCCTGCTGGACGGCAAAGCGCTGCCGTTGACCGCGACCAACGACGAAATACGGCAGGCAGCAATCCCGCGGACGCCGGAGTACCTGGCCAGCGTGGCACCGGAATTGACCTTCTCCGCGGATCCAGGCAGCGGCGCCGAACCCGGACGTTTGCGCTGGCGCGACCGCAAACCCAACCTGCCCCCCGTGCTGCTGCGCGTCGAGGGTCTGACGCCCTTCTGCGAAACCTTCGAGCCGGACACGCCAGGCGAGCGGGTGCGCATGACCCAGGACGGTCGCATGACTGCGCAGTCTTACGATGCCACTCAAGGCCGTTACTTGCTGACGCGGAACCGCGAATACGAGCAGCGCCTGGCCACCGACTACACGGCCCGGTTCTCGATCGCGGCGTACCCGCTCATGCAGTTCCGCTACCGCGCCTTCGACATGACATACATAACGGCGATGTTCACCAACGGACACTACGTGCGACTGAGCGATGATTACGGTCCGGCCGTCGCCGTCCGCTTCGGAAATGACCTGAAGTTCGACGAAGCCTGGCACTCCTGGCTCGGGTTCGCCAGCGACGCCTTCACGACCGAGCCGTTCGCCACCAGTCGCTTTGACCCCGACGGCCTGCGTCTGGCCTCGTGGGGCAGTCCGGACCAGACGGGGCGCTACTCTCACTGGAACCTGGACGACCTCGTCTTCGGTCCAGCCGTCCGCGCCGCCGAGCAACTGCAGTTCACGCCGCAGTACTGGGACGCGGACGGCGTGGCGACGGTGGTCGTCGCGGTCAGTGCCGGCCCGGCATGCTTTGCGGACCTCGCGGACGCCGCCCGACAGGCACTCGCCTGGACTCGATGCGAACCTGCCAAACCGCTCACGCCCGCGATGACCAGCCTCGCCGACGGGGTGCATCACCTGCTGATGAAAGCGGTGGACACGCGCGGCGTGGAGTCCGCGGTCACCGACGTGCCGTTCCTGCTCGACACTAAGCCGTTGCTGTGTTCGCACGGCGTCGAACCCATGGCCGACCCGGCGTCGAACGGCGTGCAACTCCGCGTCACCTTCGCCAATGACGGCGGCGCGCCGTGGCAGATCGGCAAAGCCAACTTCTTCACGTGTGGCCAGGCTTGCAGTCCGCTGCCCGCCTGGACCAGCCTCTTCCGACATGCGCAGGACAGCGATACGCTCATTCTCAATTACCCGTTCATTCTCCGTGATTTCCTCGACAAGGCAAAGAACGGCGACACGCTCGAACTCGCCATTGACAACATCACGGACGGCGCCGGGAACCCAAGCCCGCGCGTCGCCTGCCCGCTGAAAGTCGACTACGCCTCGGACAAGACCGGGCCAGCCTGGTACGCCACCAGTTTTGGTGCGTCCGTAAACTGGTTCTGGAACTGGGACGGTTGCTGCAACCAAACGGCCGCTTTTGCGCCCGGGTCGAACAACGCGATCAGCGTCATTGCCAACGCCGGGCAGTCGCCGTTCCTGCAAACCCTGACCTACTACGCCAACGGCGAGATCTGGCGCAATGTCGAATGGCGACCGGCACAGCACCCGTGGGCGTCATTCCGCCTCTGCATGCCCGGGTACAAGCCGGACAGTGCGTTGACTCTGCACCTCATGCTCAAGTGCGCCGACGGCAAGGTCTACAGCCTGTCGCTCATTCATCCGGCCCAGGATGTGACCGAACTGAACCGCAGTGTCGAGATCAAGTGGCAACCGGACGAATGGAAGCGCCTCAGCTTCAACGTCCCCGCGCTCCTGGCTGCCGCCGGTGTGGATCAGAATACGATCAACGGCACGGTCGTACAGGCGGTCGGATTCCGCCGCACCAACGCCACACATCAGCAGGCGCTCTGGGTGGACGATTTCTTCCTGCACACGACGACCGTGCCCGGCAACGCGCCGGACACGCTCAAGTGGCAGCCGTACGATGCCAGCGGTGTGGCCGCGCTCGACATCGCCTGCTATAATGAGGCCGACCAAGTCCCATGGAAAGAGAGCCGCACCGAACGCGAACTCGACCTGCGCCCGCTCCGCGCTCGCGCTGACGGCAAGAGCTGGCTCATGTGCCAGGCCAAGGACAAGGCTGGCAACCTGTCGATCCCGTTCTGGATGCCGTTCCCGAAGTGAGTGGGGGACGACTCATGAGGACGTTCGCGCTTCAGGACGGGGCGAAAGGCGTGCTCGGGACTTGGAGCGCGAGCGTATCGCGAGCCCGAAACTGACGTCTCTTTGGAGATGAATCGATACGCTCCACCAACGTGACTCCAGGTGACAAAGGAGAAGAGGCAAATGCAACGTCGCACCGCTCTATCGCTCGTCGTGTCGTCTCTGGTGTGGAGTGCGGCCGCGCAGAACGTCCCGGCGCCCGTGCCGGTTTCCGGGCCGGAACAGGCGCAGTGGCTGAACTGGGTGATTCCGTTGCCGAAGCAGATTGCCATCGGCAGCAAGGTCGAGCTACCCGCGTCCGAGGTCAAGGTGACGTTGCGGCAGAACGCCGGCGACGTCGAACAGAGTGCGGCCGCCGAAGTCCTGTCACTGCTCAAGGCGAAGGCCGGCGTTGACGGCAGCAAGGGCGGTTTCGAAATCCTGATTGGGGCCTGCGACGCCCAAGGCAAGGTCGCGGATGTGACGGTGGCTGATGCGGCGCAGTTGACCAAGCTGCCGAACGCCGAGCAGGCCTACCTCATTCGGCCCGTCGGCGAGAACCGGCTCGTGCTCACCGCGCTCGACGAACGCGGCGTTTACTATGCCGCCCTGACGCTGTGCCAGCTCCTGGAAAGCAAGTTTGCGGACGGCAAGGTGACGATCCCCCTGGCCGCCGTCATGGACTGGCCGGACCTGGCCGAGCGCGGCTTGTGGGGCGGGAACGCGCCCACCGACACCGAATGGATGTCCGCGCACAAACTGAACCTGGCCGAAGTGCACTGCCAGCCCAGCGTCGCCCCGGACGGCAATGGCCACGCCGTCTTCAAGCAGGAACTGATCGAAGCGGGGCGGCTGCACGCGCTCAAGATGGTCCCGATCATTCATCACCTGGATCAACTCGAGGGGACGGACATCTTCCGTGTCTTCCCTGACCTGCGCGGTGTGGGGCCGAAGGCGCGGCTCTCCGACAGCCTGCAGAGTATCTGCTATTCCAAGCCGCAGTCCGCGAAACTGCTGGGCCAGTGGATGACCGAGTTGGCCCAGCAACCGCATGTGACCGACCTGTGTGTATGGCTGAGCGAAGACCCCGGGCAGTGCGCATGCGAGCAGTGCGCGGCCGCGAAGACGCCGCAGCATGTGCTCGAAGCGAAGGCCTGCATTGCGGCCTGGCGCGAGGCGTGTAAGGTCAACCCCGGCATGAAACTGCGGCTGCTGCTGACCCAGGGCACGTACGCGGTCAACGACCAGGTCCTGGCCGCGGCGCCGCCCGAGGTCAACATCAGCTACTACGACGGTGGCCGCACCTACGATTCCTCGCGCGACCCGATGATCTACCCGCTGCTGGAGAACTTCGCGAAAGGCGGCCGCTGGCTCGGCGTCTACCCGCAGCTCATCTCCGCCTGGCGCGTCGTGTGCCCGTGGAGTGCCCCGCAGTTCGTCAAGTACCGCATGACCGAGTTCGTGGACAAGAAGCTCACCAACCTGTGTGGCTATGCCACGCCGAACAACCGGCTGTATGACTTCACCGTTACCGCGGCGGCGGAGTGGTCTTGGAATGCGCACGGCCGCGACGAGCGCCAGTTCGCCACCGCCTGGGCGACACGCCGCGGCCTCAGCGACCCCGCCAAAGCCGCCGAGTGGGCGCTGACGCTCGGCGACGTGGGCTGGGATGTCTACGGCTCGGGCGTGCCCTACCCGCACTTCTTTGGCAATGCGGCGCGCATGATCCATGACCGCGCCAAGCCGGTCCTGGGCAAAGGCATGTACCGGTACTTCGACAGCGAAGCAAAGCTTGAGGCGGGGGTACAGGCGTGCCAGAAGGCCGCCGGCCTGGCGGCAGAGCTGAACTTCCCCGAGATCACCGCCGAGACGCAGGTCATCCGCGGCTACATGACCATGATCAGCGAGATGTACCGCATCGCCGGTTTCGTCTCCCGTACCACGTTGCCGAGCGATGCGGAGCGGATGGAACTGCAGCGCATGCTCACCGCGTTTGCCACCGCCGGGGCGCAGACGTCGGCGGGTCTTAGCGCCTGGGCCGACGCGTGCCTCGCCGGCAGCGGCGGCTCGCGGCTCGGGGACACCTTGGACATCACCGACAAGACGGTCGCGGCGGTCAGCGACGCCCTCGCGCCGTTCGGCGTGCGCAACCCGCTGTTCCCGTTCCTGGTCAAGCAGATCGGCACGTGGCAGGACCGCGACTTCGAGGAGAAGCAGGCGATCACCAAGACGTGGGAGGTGACGCAGTCCGTTCTGGGGCCGGGCACGTACCAGGTCCGTCCCGTCTACACCAAAGGCTGGAACGGGCTGAACACGGGGCGCGTGGCGCTGGCCACCGCTCCGAAGGGGCAGTCCGAACCGCTCACCGTTGTCGCGGAGGACAAACACACGGCCTTCAGCGGCGCGCAACCCAAGGACGACCTGTACACACTGCAACTGCCGGCGTATGACGAGAATCTCGGGTACTTCATCGTCGCCGACATCAACGGCACCAAATCCAGCGACAAGCCGGAGAACCGTCGGGGCTGCAACGGAATCTTCAACCTGTGGAAGGTCCGTCCGCCCGGCGAGGCGGTCCAGGATCTGCCGCTGCTGCCCATGTCAGACGCCGAGAAGTCCCGCTACGCCGGCCCGACCTTCGCCAAGGGCGGCCTGCGCGTGGGCGTCATCCAGGGCGGCTACGGCGCGGAGGCGATGCTCCGTTTTCTGCAGGGCAAGGACGGGCTGGACACGCAGCCCGTCTTCCTGGCCGGGGCGCAGTATTTCAAGACCTGCCAAGTGCTGATCCTGGCCCAGCCGTATGCGCCGGAAACCTTCACTCCGCAGGTGGCGACGCTCCTGACCCAGTTCGTGCAGAACGGCGGCGGGGTGATCACCACCCACAACTCGGTCGGGTTCAAGGGCCTGCCGGTTCTCCTCCCCGAGATCTGCGCCAAGGGCGTCAACAATGTCCGGGACGGCACGTTCAAGGTGCCTGGCGACCACCCGATCACCAAAGGCCTTCCCCAGGGCCAGGCGCTCAAGGAGAGTTACTACGACTACATTACGCTGCAGCCCGGTCCAGCCGCAACCGTGGTGGCGCAAGGCGTGGCAGCGGGCGAGCCGGTGGTCGTCTGCGGCGCGGCGGGCAAGGGGCGGTATGTCGCCTGTGGGTTGGGAGTCTGCATCAACGTCGGGGATGACAAGGACTGCGCCCCGACGCCCGACGAAGGCACACTGTTGGAGAACGCGGTGCGGTGGGCCGGCGAGAGCCATTAGGCCTGGGCCACTCGCGAACGGCGACGAGGAACACCGCAGGTGCTCGGGTTCGGGGTTCGGGGAAGAGGGCTCTGTCTTGTGGTCGGCCCTGGGACAGAGGAACCGCGGAACGCCTGGTGTGGCCGGGGGCCGTAGCCGAACGAACAAGGAGCCACGGCGCAGGGCGATGACAAACGGCCGGGGTTGGCTCCCCGGTCTCTATTCGCGGGTTGGGCCGGGCGGGGACCCGCCGGCCCAACCCGCGAATGCCGTCCATCCGGCGATTGCGCCGCGCAATCGCCGGATGATGAACCGGGATGGGTCCGGGAAGGGCCAATGGTCCTTCCCGGCGGGGGCGCGGGGGCAGAGCCCACGCCCAGCGCGTCAGGACACAGGAGGATACACGTGGCTTACCATCTCCCGCAAGCGGTTGATTTCGAGACGCACAATGCGGCGGTCGCGCAGTTGTGGCAGGACTACGGCAAGCGGTGCCAGGCGCGCGTGCCGGTCAGCATCAACGGCAGTATTCGCAACCTGCTCAGCAACCCGGAACTGAACCGGACCGGGTACACCTTCAAGGATTTCTTCGTCAAAGCTGAAGCGCAGGTCGCCTGCCAACTCGAGTATCAGCACTACGTCCGGCACCATGTGGTCTGCGACCGCGAGATGGGTCTGCCGAAGAACGGCTGGAACCTGTCGCTCGATTTCCAGAACTCGCACGATCAGGCCTGGTTCGGCTGCCCGTTCCTGTTCTTCGGCGACACCGATGTGCCCGACACCGTCGAAGTCCTCAAGGACGATCCGGAGGCGCTCTACAAGTGGGGCGAGCCCGACGCGTTCTGGGGCCGCGGCGATTTCATGAAGCACGCCATGGACATGTACCAGGGGATCAAGGCGAAGTGCGACGGCGGCTTGGAGTTTCACGGCCGCCCGGTACTGCCGCCCACGCGCTTCCCCTGCGGCGGCACGGACGGCCTGTTCACCGTGGCGCTGAAACTGCGCGGCACGGTCGAGACCATGACCGACATGTACGAGAACCCCAAGTACTTCCACGACCTCATGGACTACATCACGCGGACCAGCATTGCGCGGATCAAAGCGCACCGCGAGTGGGCCTGGGACCACGACCCGAACTACAAGGGTGACCGCAAGCACCGCGGCGGCTTCTCGCACGCCGACGACTCGATCGCCATGCTCTCACCGGACCAGTTCAAGGAGTTCGTGCTGCCGTACATGCAGCGGCTGTTCGACGAATTCCACGACGGCAGCGGCTCGCACTTCCACCTGTGCGGCGACGCCACGCACCACTTCCCGTTCCTCGCCAAGCAGTTCAACGTAAAGAGCTTCGACACCGGGTTCCCCGTCAACCACGGCAAGCTGCGGCAGGTTCTCGGCCCCGACATCCAGATCAACGGCGGCCCGACCATCATGCTGCTGCAGGCCGGGAAGCCCGACGCCATCCGCGCCGAGACGAAGCGCATCTGCCAGTCGGGCGTGATGGAAGGGCGGCGCTTCCTCCTCATCGCCGCCAATAACCTGGCGCCCTGCACCCCGGTCGAGAACATCCTCGCGCTCTACGAGGCGGGCAAAGAGTTCGGGAAGTACTGAGGGGGGGGGCGCCGGCCGGAGAAGAAACGGACACAACGGACGCAACGGACCGACGGCGCGGATTCCGCAACCGCATCTGCCGATCTCTGCGGCCTTTGCGTTCTCTGTGGCTATTCCTTGGCGACTTTCCTGAACTTGCCGGGGTCTTTGAAGAGCTCCGGGTTGGCGAGGTTCGCCTGAATGGCCTTCACCAACTCCGCGCTGCTGGTCAGCGTCCCCGGAACCAGATCGGTGTTCAGCGTCTTCAGCTCCAAGACGCCGTCCGCCAGTTGGTAGGCCACGACGTGGTACTTGCGGTCGCTGTCCTTCACCGGTTGGCCGTTGGCGCCGAGAAGCTGGACTTGGACGAACACCGAGTCCCCCACTTTGACCGGATAGCCGCGGAAGTACATCGCGTTCTTCCCCGACGGGTACCGGATCAGGTACTCCGTGTCCGAGTACTTCAGCGCGAGCAGTTGCTCGTCGAGGTTCGGCTCCTTGTTGGCCGCGGCGGCGTCTGACGCCTCCTGCCAGAGCCCGAGCACGGCCGGGTCGATGGGAATGGTGTGGTCGGCCGTCACGGGCACCTCGTAAACACAGCCGCTGATCAGGACCAGAGCCAGGACCAGGACCGGGGCGAGAGTTTTCATCTTCGTCTCCTTCGGATGGGGGGATGGGGGACGTGGCGTTCAGGGTTCGGTGTTCAGTGTTCGGTGTTCGGTGTTCGGGACCGAACCGGGCGGGCGGGGCAGACAGCGCCCGGACTCGTCGCCCACCTGCCAGAGAGAATATGCCTCGCGTGCACCGTGAAGGCAAGGGGGACCACGGACACGTCAGGGCTGTTTCAAGATCTGGCACCACGTCTCGGAAGGCCACGCCTCCGCGCACACCCGGTAGGGGCGGCCTGTCCTCAGGCCGCCCCCCCCCCCGCCCC